>JAYUGX010000101.1:0-68398 GCA_043738215.1 Lacunisphaera sp. | reverse complement strand
GAACGGCGCTCATAGAGCGCCGCCACAGGAATGCCCATCTGTTCTACCCTTTCGCCAGCTCGGCGAGCACCCGCTCGGAGGTCTCAATGCCCTTCTTCATCACGCCGAGGTGAAAACTCTCGTTCGGCGCGTGCAGATTGTCCTCGGGGAGGAACAGGCCCATCATCACGGCATCGATGCCGAGCACGCCCTTCAGGTCGGCCAGCAGCCCGACGCTGCCGCCCTCGCGCAAATAGATCGGCGGTTTGCCAAAGACCTCCGTCGCCGCCCGGTCGACTGCGCGGAAGCACTTCGCCAGGGCCGGTGACTGGTCCTTCGGGGTGTTGGAGCGGTCCGGCGGGATGACCACATAAGGGGTGGCGGTGTGCTGCGGCGTGATTTTCATCGTGACACCCTTGGGGCAGCGCGCGCGGATGGCCGCGAAGATGCCCTCCTTCACATTGTCCGGCGTCTGGTTCGGCACCAGGCGGCACGTGATCTTGCAGCTGGCCTTGCTGGGAATGACCGTCTTCGTCCCCTCGCCTTGGTAACCGCCGCTGAAGCCATTGAACTCGAGTGTCGGCAGGAAGCGGATTGCCTCGAACGGCGTGTAACCGGGCGGCGTGTGAAATTCCTTGATGCCGAGAAAGGCGGCGTAGTCGGCTTCCTTCAGGCCCGCCTTCTTCAATTGCTCGCGCTCCCAGGACTCGGGCTTGACCACGGCATCATAGAATCCCGGCAGGCTCACGAGCCCGTCCGGCGCATGCAGCGAGGCGCAAAGTTCGGCCAGCGCTTGCAACGGGTTCATCAGCACGCCGCCGTGCATGCCCGAGTGCAGGTCGGAGTTCGGCCCGGCCAGCTCGATCTCGAACGCCAGCATGCCGCGCAGGCCGACGGTGATGACCATCTGGTCGGGCGTAAGAATGCCGTTGTCCGACATGTAGATGAAATCCCCGCGCAGCTTCTCCTTGTTCGCCAGCAGGAAGGTCTTGAAATTCTTGCTGCCAATCTCCTCCTCGCCCTCGATCACGAAGGTCAGGCGCAGCGGCAGATTGGGGTTCTTTTCCAGCAGGCGAGCGACCGCGGTGATGTGCACCAGCAGCGGCCCCTTGTTGTCCGCCGTGCCACGGCCGTAGATGCGTTCGCCCTTGATCGTCGGCTCGAAGGGCGGCGTGTTCCACTTGTCGAGCGGATCGGGTGGCTGCACATCGTAATGTCCGTAGATGATCACGTGCGGCCACGCCGGATTGTCGCCGCGCTTGGCGATGATCACCGGGTGCAGGGCGGTCGGCACGGCCTCCACGGCAAAGCCGATTTCCTTCAGCAGGCCCGACACGAACTGCTGGGCGCCCACCATGCCCGCCTTGAATTGCGGGTCGGCGGAGACGCTGGCGTGACGGACGTATTCCCTGAGCTTTTCAACGGGGTCAAACATGCCGCAAGTTGACCCAACTCCCGCCACGGCGCTAGTCAGAAGTGTGCGTGTAGTGGCCACTAGGTGGAACCCGACCTCCGGGCGGGTTTCGCAAATCGAAAATAAGCCCGCTCGGAGATCGGGCTCCACCCCGGCACGCTGTTATTAGCCGCAATCCTAGTGCTTGAAATGCCGGATGCCGGTGAAGACCATCGCCATCCCACGCTCGTCGGCGGCCTTGATGACCTCCTCGTCTCGCATCGAGCCACCGGGCTGGATGGCGCAGGTCGCCCCCGCCTCGGCCGCCGCTATCAGTCCGTCGGCAAAGGGAAACAGCGCCTCGCTGGCGACGACCGAGCCCTTGAGGTCGAGCTTGGCCTCGCCGGCTTTCCAGACGGCGATGCGCGAACTGTCCACCCGTGCCATCTGGCCGGCGCCGATCCCGAGGGTCTGCTCGCCGCGGCAATACACGATGGAGTTCGACTTCACGTGCTTGCCGACCTTCCACCCGAACAGCATGGCGGTCCACTCCTCCGCCGTCGGCTGGCGCTTGGTGACCACCTTGAATTCACTCTGTTTGCCGAGGGTGCGGTCGCGGTCCTGCACCAACACGCCGCCCACCACCGAGCGCACCTCCTGCAACGCATCCACGCCGAGGCCTTCCCTGGCGATCATCAGCCGCAGGTTTTTCTTTTTCCAGAAAATCGCGAGCGCCTCGTCGCTGAATCGCGGCGCGATGATCACCTCGGTGAAGATCTCCGCGATGATCTTTGCGAGGGCGCCATCCATCGTGTGGTTCACCACGATGATGCCGCCGAAGGGCGCCTGCCGGTCTGTCGCGTAGGCCTTCTCCCACGCCTCAAGCAGGGTGCCCGCGCTGGCCACGCCGCAGGGGTTGGTGTGCTTAAGGATCGCCACCGTCGGGCGCTCGAACTCGCCGATGAGGTAGGTGGCCGAGGTGATGTCCAAAATATTATTGTAGCTCAGTTCCTTGCCTTGCAGTTGCTCGAAATGCTCGTGAAACGTGCCGTAGAGCGCGGCCTTCTGGTGCGGATTCTCGCCGTAGCGCAGGCTCTGCGCCTTTTTCAGCGCCAGGCTGTAGGTACCGGGGAAGCCGCTTATCGCTTCCAGGTCGGGTTCGGCTTGGTGGGTCTCGAGGTAGCGCGCGATGGCGGCATCGTAGGTGGCCGTGCGCTGAAACACCTTAAGGGCGAGCTGGCGGCGCAAATCCCCGAGCTTGCCCGGTTCGCCCAAGGCCGCCAGCACCGCGCCGTAGTCCGCCGGGTCGCACACCACGGTGACGCTGTCGTGGTTCTTGGCCGCGCTCCGTAACATCGACGGGCCGCCAATGTCTATATTCTCGATGGCTTCCTCCAATTCCACATGCGGCTTCGCCACGGTCTGCTCGAACGGGTAAAGGTTCACGACCACGAGGTCGATGAGTGCGATGTCGTTCAGCCTGGCCTGCGCCAGGTGCTCGGGCTTGTCGCGCCGGCAGAGCAGCCCGCCGTGGATCTTCGGGTGCAGGGTCTTCACGCGGCCCTCCATGATTTCCGGGAAACCCGTGTGCGAACTGACCTCCGTCACCGGCAGCCCCGCCCCGGCCAGCAGCTTCGCCGTGCCGCCAGTGGACAGCAGCCGGTAGCCGTGCGCTTTCACCAGCGCCGTGGCGAACTCCAACAGGCCGCGTTTGTCGCTGACGGAGAGCAGCGCGAGTTTTTCCATGACGCCGTTCTGGTTGCCGCCCCGGTGGCGGCAAGCCGAAACCCGGTTTATGCCCCGATAGCCGGGCATTTTTTTCGTGTCCTTCGTCTGCTTCGTGCTTCAGTGGCCCCAAGGTATGACCGCTTCACTTGAACTGCCCGGCCTGAGGGTTGAGCTCGACAAACTCGTCTACCGGCACGGCGGCGAACAACTGCCGGCCGACCGGCCGCACGCTTTCATCTATTACCTGACCATCCGCAACGATTCTGACTGCACCGTCACGCTGCTGGGCCGCAAATGGGTCATCGAGCACGCCGACGGGACCAGCCTGGTCGTCGAGGGCGACAAGATCGTCGGCGAGACCCCCACCCTCGGGCCCGGCGGACATTTTTCCTACAACAGCTACCACGTGACCAGCTGCGACGGCCGGGTCCATGGCAGCTTCCACGGACTCGACGACCAGGGCCGCCGGGTCTTCGTGCGCATCCCGATGTTTGACATGGTGATTCCCTCCGGCTGACTGGCCTCCACTGAATGAAGCTCATTGATCTGAACACCGATGGCGGCATCGGCGCCAACTCCCTCTACGTCCAAATCGGCGACTTTCACCTTGTCATCGACAGCGGCCTCAATCCCAAGAAGACCGGCCGGGTCGCCGCCCCCAATCTCCGGCCGCTGCAGGGGGTGAAGCTCGACCTCATCCTCATCACGCACTGCCATCTCGACCACATTGGCTCGCTGCCGCTGCTGATGCGCGACCAGCCGAACACGCCCGTCATCATGACGCTGCCGAGCCGCATGCTCATCGAGCGCATGCTGCACAACTCGGCCAACGTCATGGTCCGCGAACGCGAGGAGAAGGGCATCGCGGACTACCCGCTCTTCACGCACGACGAGATCGATCGCGTCGCGCCGCGGATGTTTCCGCACATGTTCAACAACCCGAAGAAATTCTCCGGCGCCCGCGACGAGATCGAGTTCACCTTCCACTCCGCCGGGCACATCGCCGGCGCGGCCGGCGTCGAGATCGTCCACAAGCACCGCCGCATCTTTTTCACCGGCGACGTGCTCTTCACCACCCAGCGCATCCTCGACGGCGCCAAGTTTCCCACCGCCCGCTTCGACACGCTGGTCACCGAGACGACCCACGGCGCCACCGAGAAGCCGCCCGGCCACGCCCGCTCGGGCGAGATGATCCGGCTCATCGACACCATCAACGCCACGCTCCAGCGCGGCGGCTCGGTGCTCATCCCGGTCTTCGCCCTCGGCCGCATGCAGGAGATCCTCGCCATCCTCCACGACGCCCGGAAATTCCACCGGCTCGCCGCCGCGCCCATCTTCGCCTCCGGCCTCGGCATGGACCTCTGCGACTACTTTGACGAAATCTCCCGGAAGACCGGCCTGGTCCACTTCACCCGCACCATCCTAAAGGAGCTCAAGGTCAAGAAATCCCCCCGCGACCTGGTCCCGGGCAAGGAGCCACCCACGCAAGGCATCTACGTGGTCAGCAGCGGCATGATGGTCGAAAACACCGCCTCCTATACCCTCGCCTCCTGCCTCGCTGGCAGCCCCAAGCACAGCATCTGTTTCGTCGGCTACTGTGACCCCGACACCCCCGGCGGCCACCTGCAGGCGGCCAAGAAGGGTGAGTTCTTCCTGTTCGACGCCGTCAATGTGAAGGTCAAGGTCCGCGCCAACATCGAGCGCTTCGAGTTTAGCGGCCACGCCGCGCGCGAGGAGCTCCTCGCCTATGCCGTCAATTGCAACCCCCGATCCATCGTCCTCACCCATGGCGACCCGCCGGCCCGCGCCTGGTTCGCCGCGCAGTTTAAGGAAAAGCTGCCGAAGGCCAAGGTCCTCGACCCCGTCCCGCTGAAGACCTATCAAGTCTGACGTTCGAGAATTTCGAGCAGCTTCGTCACCATCGCCTTGTTGCCAGCGGCGTATTGGACGCGCGGGGCCTTAAGGGTGAACTCGCGCAGCGGAAACGGCGGGTTTTCCAAGTAGTGGATTTCCACGCCCGCTTCCTGCAGCAGCGCGCAGGCCGCGGCGATGTCCCACACCTTGTTGTTGTGGTCCACCACGCCGTCGAGCAGCCCGATGGCGGCGTAGGCCAGGTGCAGCGTGCTGCTGCCGAGCCCTCGGATCTTGAAGTTCTCGATCAGCCGCTTGCCTTGGGTCGCATGGCTCTTGTCCACCGGCGAATGAAAGCCGACCAAGCTGTTGGCGTTGGGTGGCTCGGGGCGGGCATGCGCGGCCTTGTCCCCGTCCCAGACACCCCGGCCGGGACCGCCGTGGATCAACACCCGGCGCGCCAGATCGTAGATCACGCCGTAAACCGGCACGCCCCGCTCCAGCAAAGCCAGGGAAATGGCGCAGTAGCTGATGCCGTTGGTGTAGTTGTTCGTGCCGTCGATCGGGTCGAGCACCCAGCAGAAACGCGATGTCACCGGCACCGGGGCGGCGGCGGGCGTCAGTTCCTCGCTGAAAAACTGGTCGCCAGGGAATGCCTTGGCGATGGCTTCCTGGATGTTCTGGGAGATGGCAATGTCGACCGCCGTCACTCGCGTGCCGTCGTGCTTGATTTCGCTCTTGGCCCGGCCGAACTCGCGGTGCAACAACGCGGTCTCGGCCATGACAGCTTCCTTCGCCACCGCTATTCTTCGGTCTAGTTCATTCACCACTACGACACCACGGCACGACACACCGGAGACCAAGCTTAAAAGCTCGTGGTGACGTAGTGCCGTCGTGGTTAATCGTCTTTTTGTATCTGGTGCCCGTGCCGGACGACGCCCTTCTTCCCGCGGTCATTGAGCTTGTCCAGCACGGCGGCGAGCCGGCGCTTCCTGTCGTCGGTCTGCCCGAACATCTCGAGCTGGCTCCCCTTCTCTTCCACATTGGAGAACCGCACGCTGACCAACCGCAACGGTCGATTCAAAGTCCACGCGTCCTTGAGCAATGGCTCCACCAGCAGATAAAACGGCGCCTCGAGATCGGTGGCCTCGGCCAGGCTGCGGCCGGTCGAGCTGTCCTCCATGCCGGGATAGCGCACCTTTACGGTCATCGTCTTCACCCGCTTCCCGTCCTCGCGAATCTTGGGCATGAGTTCGTCAATCATCCGCTTGGCGATGCGCTCGATCTCGGTGAAGTCCCGGATGTCCTGCATGAAAGTCTCCTGCGTCGAGTAGGACTTGGCATCCTCGCGCTCGGTGTGCACCGGCCGATCGTCCTCCCCCCGCGCCATGGCCAGCACCTCCTCCCACGAGTTGCCGAACAATGCTTTCAGCTCCGGCTCAGTCCGGGTGAACAGGTCGCGCACCAAATTAATGCCCGCCGCCTCCAGCCGGGCCTCGCTCTTCTTGCCCACGCCGGGGAGGACATTGATTTTCATCGGCGCCAGGAACTCCGCCTCAGTGTCGGGCAGGACGGCTGTGAACCCCTTGGGTTTCCTCGCTTTGCTGGCAATGGCGGCCACCAATTTGTTGGCCGCGACACCGAACGAGGTCGGGATCTGCAGTTCATCCCAAATCCGCTGCTGCAGGGCACGGACGCGACGCTCAATTTCCTCCGCCGTCTTGAAGCCGCAGGGCGCGAGATCGAGATAGCCTTCGTCGACTGAGTTGCGCTGCACCACGGGGGTGAGCGTCTCGCAAAGGTCGAAAACCTCCCGCGACTTCTTGCTGTAGATTCCGCTGGTGTGCGGCAGCAGGATCAGGTCGGGACAGATGCGCAGCGCCGCTTTGGTCGCCATCGGCGTGTAGACGCCGCAGGCCCGGGCCTCATAGCTTGCCGAGGAAATGATGCCCCGCTCGCGTCCGCCCACGGCGCACTTGGTGCCGCGCAGTTCCGGGTGCACCGCCAGCTCGCACGACACGAAGAACGCATCGGCATCAAGGTGAACGACAGTCGGCAGAGCCGGGGTCGTAACGATGGTGGGCAGGCGAGACATCGCCGCCACGAATTACACGGAACAGAGGCGTTGGCAACAAACAGGTGGAGCCCGATCTCCGAGCGGGCTTCTTGTCGTGGGAAACCCGCCCGGAGGTCGGGTTCCATCATCAAAACTTGAACTTCGCGAAGTGCAGATGGCCCGTCCCATCGTGGTCGATGTGCTGCTTGACCAGCTCCCCCAGCACCGAGGCATCGACACTCGTTGAGACGACAACCAGCTCCCTGCCATTGACCACGGCCATGCACATATCGACCGGTCCGTCCGTGGCCATATCCTGCGGCACATAGATCAGAACGGTGTCCTTGTTGTCTGCGACGCCCACGAGCCGCGTCCAGCCGCGCCGTCCCATGGCTTGATCCGTGTCGGCGAAAAGCTGCAGGTGCGACCAGTCGGCGGGACCGGAGGTGCGCTCGTAAACGCCGACACTGGCGTGCCGGACGGCCCGGAGCGCCAGTCTGGCTTCCTCGATATTCTTGGCGTGGACGAAATGCAGGCCCTGTCGCAACGCACCGAGCGTGATGCCGCCGACGCTCATCTGGACCCGGGTGTGCCAGCCGGCGTCGGTCGCCGCCATGACGTGCTTGCGCAGCATCGCGGCGTCACTGTCCAGGGTCAGGAAACTGATCGCGGCAATCACCAGCAGCACGAAGGGCGTCAGGCAGATACCGACACCGAGCAGCACCCACCGCCAGACATGGCGGCGCGGTGCGGGAGGTTGAGGATCGGTGTTCATGGAAGAGTCTCCAGCCAAGGCCGGGGAGCAGCGAGGCTCAGACTTCCTTGGCCTTCTTCTTTTCGTCGAGCTTCAGGTGAATCTTGCGCAACGGCTCGATATCGAACTTGTCGGCGATCTTGGCCAGCTGGTCGGCGTTGATATTACCCACGATGTTCACAAAGACAGCCTCACCCTTCCGGTCGATAACGGTGATCACCAGGCCGTCGATGGCCTCTTCGCCGCGCTGCTTGATGTGGATGTCGACATTGTCACCGTGGTCCTTCTCGCGGACGGTGACCATCTTGGTCCAACCCTGGGTCTCGAGCTTGCGCCGGACGGACTCAATTTGTTCGACGGTGCCGGCGCGATTGGTGTCGTCGAGGCCGACAACGTTGACGCGGATGCTCTTCAGGCCGCGGATGAGCTCGGCGGTCTCGGGCTCCTCCCGGGCGACGAGGCGGGCGGCGAACTTGAGCATGGAGGTGGAGAGGTTTACTTCGACGAACTGGCCCTTCGCAGAGGGCATGAGCTGGCCAATGTCGATGTAACCGGGCTCGGTCTCGGCAGCGAAACCAAGGGTGGCAAGCGCCAGCGACAGGCCGGCGGCGATGAGGTGGGAACGGGTGGATTTCATGGCGATGATTGGACGGGTTGAGGTTGGGGCCCGGCGGCCGGTTGCCCTTATCACCCCTCATCCCTGCCCAAAGTTGCAAATTCCAGCCCCGGCTACCTCTTCAGTGCCCGCCCTGTCAGCGAACGAGCCTGGGTCGCCAAGCCGGTCACGGCCCCCGCAAACACAATCTCCCCGCCATCCGGACCCCCACCCGGCCCCAGGTCGATGACCCAGTCCGCCAGCCGGATGACGTCCAGATTATGCTCGATGACCACCAGAGTGTTGCCGGCGTCGCGCAGCTTGAACAGCAGGTCCATCAGACGCTGGATGTCGGTCCATTGCAGGCCGGTGGTCGGCTCATCCAGAATGTAAAGCGTGGTGCCCTGCTCGCGCTTGCTGAGCTCGAGCGAGAGCTTGATGCGTTGCGCCTCGCCGCCGGAAAGCGTCGTGGCGGACTGGCCCAGTTGCAGGTAACCGAGGCCGACGGCGTCAAGTGTCGCGAGTTTCTCCATGATGCGCGGGATGGCGCGGAACAGCTCCATTGCCTCCCGCACCGTCAGCGCCAGCACATCGGCGATGCTCTGGCCGTGGAAACGCACCTCGAGTGTCTCGCGGTTGAAACGACGTCCGTCACAGCTCGGGCACGGCGCGTAGGCGTCGGCCATGAACTGCATGTCGAGCTTGATCTGCCCGTCGCCCTGGCAGCGCTCGCACCGGCCACCGCGGACATTGAAACTGAAACGGCTCGCCTTGTAGCCGCGCACCTTGGCCAGCGGGAGTTTGGCGAACAGCTCGCGCAACAGGTCGAGCAGACCGACATAGCTGGCCGGATTGGAGCGCGGACTGCGGCCGATCGGCTCCTGGTCCACGAGCACGGCTTTCTCAAAATGCTCCAGTCCAGTCAGGCCGCGATGCCGGCCGGGCAGTGTCTTGGCGCCGTTGAGTTTTCGTGCCGCTGTCGTGGCGAGAATGTCATTTACCAGCGAGCTCTTGCCCGAGCCCGACACGCCGGTGACACAGGTCAGCAAGCCCACGGGGAAACGGGCCTCGATGTCCTTGAGGTTGTGCTCGGTCGCGCCTTTTACCGTGAGCCAGCGGCCGTCGGGTTCCTTGCTCTTCGCGTCCTTCACCACGCCCATCGTCCCGGCCAGGTAGGGCCCGGTGCGCGAGGCCGACGCCGGCAACTTGGCGCAGTCGGCCGGCGAGCCCTGGAATAATATTTGCCCGCCCTCGGTGCCCGCGCCGGGTCCGAGTTCGATCAATTCGTCGGCGAGGCGCATGGTGTCAGCGTCGTGCTCGACCACGAGCACGGTGTTGCCACGGTCGCGCAGCTCGCACAGTGTGGCCAGCAGGCGCTGGTTGTCGTGCGGGTGCAGACCGATGCTCGGCTCGTCCAGCACGTAGATGACACCGACCAGACCCATGCCCAGTTGCGTTGCGAGCCGCACGCGCTGGGCCTCGCCGCCGGAGAGAGAAGTATATTCACGGTCAAGCGTCAGGTAGCCCAGTCCGGTTTCGCAGAGAAAGTGCAGGCGCTGCGTCACCCCGGTCAGCACTTCGCGCACGGCCTCGGTCGCCGGCAGCTCTGCGGGCAATCCCTGCATGAACTCGAGCGCCCGCCGGATGTCGGTGGCGGTGAACGCCGCAAAGCTCTTTCCACCCAGCAGCACCGCCGCGCTGCGGGCGTTGAGCCGCAGCCCATGGCAGGACGGGCAGTCACCACTGGACATGAACGTGGCGAGCCGGGCGCGAAAACCGTCGCTGCTTGTCTCGCGGCGGCTGGTGTCAAGCAGGGCGATCACGCCGGGGAACAGCCTGAGCTCGGACTTTTGCGTCCGCCGCAGCCGGAAACTGAACAAGCGCCCGCCCGCCCCGTGCATGAGCAACTGCCGCGTTTCCGCCGGCAGATCCTGCCAGGGCACCTCGGCGTCGAAGGGCAACTGCTCGGCGAGCTGCTTGAGGATGGAATTGTGCCGGATGATGAGGTTCCGGCCGCCGATGCGCCACGGCTTGATGGCGCCTTCGCGCAGGGATTTCTCGGGCTTCGGCACGATCAGCTCCTCGCTGAAGGCCAGCTTGCGGCCCAGCCCGCCGCACTCGGCGCAGGCACCCTCGCTGTGGTTGAAGGAGAAATGCCGCGGCGTGAGCGGATCGAACACGTCGCCGCAGATGACGCAGCTCAGGCTCTGGCTGAGATTGATTTCGCGCCACGGGGCGTCCGGACCCTTTTGCACCAGTACCAGGGCGCGGTTCTGACCCTCGCGAAACGCCAGCTCGAGCGAGTCGGCGAGGCGGCTGCGCTGGTCGGCGGTGATGACGACGCGGTCCACCACCAGCTCGACCGCCAGCTCGGCGGAGCCGTTGGACACGAGGCGCGGCTCATCGAGCGAACGGATCTCCCCCGCAATCCGCACCCGTTGAAAACCCCGCTGGCGCAATGCCGGCAGTTCATCGCGGAGCACCGCCGGCTTGGCCGTCAGCCAGGGCGCGAGGATGATGGCGCGCTCGCCGGGGGCGTCGCGCAACAACTGGCCGAGGCAATCGTCGAGCGAGCGTTTCTCAACCCGGCCGCCGTCCTTCGGGCACCGCTGCTCGCCGCACAGCGCCCAGAGCAGCCGCGCATAATCGGCCACCTCGGTGACCGTGGCCACGGTGCTGCGGGGCGAGCCGCCGCCCGTGCGCTGCTCGATGGCCAGCACGGGTGACAGGCCGTGGATGAAGTCCACATCGGGCCGCTTCAACTGCTCGAGCACCTGGCGCGCCTGCGCCGAGAGGCTCTCCATGTATTTGCGATAGCCCTCGGCGTAGATGGTGTCGAACGCCAGCGAGGACTTGCCGGAGCCGCTGGGCCCCGTGAGCACGACGAGCCGCCCGCGCGGGATGCGCAGCTCCAGATCGCGGAGATTGTGCTCCCGCGCTCCCTTGATGTGGATGTGCGACGCCGCGTCCATGGGGCCAAGGTTGCCGTTTTGTGGCAGGCGTCAAAACGCTAATGCCAAAAAGAAACTTCCTGCCAGAGCGCGGTTTAGCACTTGAAGTCTCCGGCGGAAATTCACTTTATGACACCATTCAAACGGCAAGCCCCGGGCTTGCTCAACCCCACCCCACCCCCGCCTCAGTAGAGGCTGCGTTCGTGTTACCCATTATGAACCTAAGCAAAGCTATCACTCATTGTCTGCGTTGGCCGGCGCTCACCGGCCTCGCCCTCGCGCTCGGACTGGCCCCCGCGGCCCGGGCGTTCCTGTTCGAGCTTGGCTCAGCCAAGGGCAGCTTCGACACCACGCTCTCCATTGGCGGCCTCTACCGCCTCGATGACCCGGACCCGGCCCTTTACGGACTGGCCGCCGGCGGCCTCCAGCGCTCGGTCAACGCCGACGACGGCAATCTGAACTATCGCCACGGTATTTCCTCGCTGTTGGTCAAGGCCAACCACGACCTGCTGATCCAGTACAACAACGCCGGTCTGTTCGTGCGCGGCTATTACTTCAACGACTTCGTCAACTCCAACGGCACCCGCGGCCGCACCGCGCTCAGCGACGAGGCCAATAAGGTCGTGTCCGAGGGCGCCGAATTGCTCGACGCCTACGTGTTTTTCAAGACAAGCGGCAACATGCCCGCCAGCCTGCGGCTCGGCCGCCAGGTGCTCAGCTGGGGTGAAAGCACCTTCATTCCGAACGGCATCAACTCGGTGAACCCGATCGACGTCGCCAAGCTGCGCACCCCCGGCTCCGAGCTCAAGGAAGCCCTGCGCCCCCTCATGATGGCGTCCGGCTCACTCAACCTGACGGAGAATCTCACCCTTGAGGCCTTTTATCTCTTCGACTGGGATCGCACCCGCATCGACCCGCCCGGCACCTATTTCAGCACGAATGACTTTGTGGCCAAGGGTGGCACGAAGGTCTTGCTCGGCTTTGGCGCCCTCTCCGATGCCTCCACCTTCGGCCCCATCCCCCGCGGCACAGACCGCGAGCCCGGCAATTCCGGCCAGTTCGGCATCAACCTCAAGTGGCTGGCGCACGGGCTCAAGGACACGGAGTTCGGCCTCTACTACATGAATTACCACAGCCGGCTGCCGGTGATCTCGGCCAGCACCCCGACAGTGCCGGTGAACGGCGCCCGCGCGGCTTCCGACTCCGGCGCCATCCTGAGCCCACTGCTCGGCGCCAGTATTGGGGCCGCCCTCGGCACGGCCGATCCGGCCGTTATCGGCAGCGCGCTGGCCACCCTGATCGGCGCCACGCTGACCGGCGTGCCGGCCAGCGCCTTGCCGGCCGCGCTGCAGCCTTTCTACTCCACGGTGGCGGGTGTCACCGGCCAGCTCGCCCAGCGGGAACTGCTCAGGGCGGCCGCGACCGGGCGCTACATCATCGAGTTCCCCAAGGATGTTCATCTCTGGGGCGCCAGCTTCAACACCAGCCTCAAGGGCATCGCCATCCAGGGCGAGCTCAGCTACCGCAACAACCAGCCGTTGCAGGTGGACGACGTCGAGCTGCTGTTCGCCGCGCTCTCGCCGCTCAGTTCGCGCTTCAGTGCCAACAACCAGATCGGCGCCTTCGCCCTCGACACCTACATCCCCGGCTTCCACCGCCACAAGGTCTGGACCGGCCAGATGACGGCCACGAAGGTCACCCGCGGCTTCCTCGGCGCCGACCAGACCACCCTCCTCGGGGAGATTGGCTTCGTCCACGCCGACCTGCCGAGCAAGGGCACCCTGCGCTACGACGGCCCGGGCACCTTCGTTGGCGGTGACATCAACTACATGAACAACTCGGGCAGCAACGCCTCGGGCATCCTGCCCGCTTCCGAGCCCGCCTCCGCCTTCGCTGACAGCTTCTCGTGGGGCTACCAACTCGTCGGCCGTCTTGATTACAACAACGCCTTCAAGGGCGTGAACGTGTCGCCGCTGCTGGTCTTCACCCACGACGTCCGCGGCAACACGCCGCTGCCGATGGGCAACTTCCTCCACGGCCGCAAGTCGCTCACCGTGGGCGCGGAGTTCACCTTCCAGAACTCCTGGGCGCTGGATGTGCGCTACGTCGACTTCTTCGGCGCCGGCCGCTACAACCTGCTCGGCGACCGCGACTACATCTCCTGCAACCTGAAGTATTCGTTCTAACCCGGCGAACACCCCTCACCCATGAAAACGAAAAATCTTCTGCTTACCCTCCTCGGCTCCTTCTGCTTCGTGCTCAGCGCGGCCGCCGGCATCTCCGCCGCCGACGCCAGCCGCCTCGGCCGCGACCTCACCCCGCTCGGTGGCGAAAAGGCCGGCAACGCCGACGGCTCCATCCCCGCGTGGACCGGCGGCATCACCGCTCCGCCCGCCGGCTACGCCGCCGGCATGCATCACCCCGATCCTTACGGCGGCGAGCAGCCGCTGTTCACCATCAGCGGCTCCAATGCCGACAAGTATGCCGGCAAGCTCAGCGCCGGGCACCTCGCCCTGCTCAAGGCTTATCCGGACTACATCATGCCGGTTTACGTGACGCACCGCAGCGCCTCGAACCCGCAGCGCATCTACGACGCCACCAAGCAGAACGCCACGACCGCCTCCCTCACCGTGGGCGGCAACGGCATCACCGGCTCGGTCATCGGCGCGCCGTTTCCGATTCCGCAAAACGGACTCGAGGTCATCTGGAACCATCTCACCCGCTACCGCGGCGTCGCGGCCAGCCGCCATATCAGCCAGGCGGCCCCGCAGCGCAACGGCAGCTACAACCTCGTGGATTTCGACGATGAGTTCCTGTTCAACTACGTCCGCGACGGCATCCAGGAGAAGGACCTCGACAACGTCCTCATCTACTTCAAGCAGGCCGTCACTGCACCCGCCCGCCTAGCCGGCTCCATCCTCGTCGTGCACGAGACGATGGACCAGGTGAAGGAGCCCCGGCGGGCCTGGATCTACAACACCGGCCAGCGCCGCGTGCGCCGCGCCCCCAATGTCGCCTACGACAACCCCGGCACCGCCGCCGACGGCATGCGCACCTCCGACCAGTTCGACATGTTCAACGGCGCGCCTGATCGCTATGATTGGAAGCTGATGGGCAAAAAGGAAATGTATGTCCCCTACAATTCCTACAAGCTCCACAGCGACGGGCTGAAGTATAGGGACATCCTCACACCGCTGCACATCAACCAGAACCTGACCCGCTACGAGTTGCACCGGGTCTGGGTCGTGGACGCCACCCTCAAGGCCGGCACCAGCCACGTCTATTCGCGCCGAACCTTCTACATCGACGAGGACAGCTGGCAAATTCTCGCCGTCGACCAATACGACGGCCGCGGCCAGCTCTGGCGCGTCTCCGAGGCCCATTGCATCAATTACTACGACGCCCAGACCTTCTGGAGCACACTCGAGGTCCACACCGACCTGCTCGCCGGCCGCTACCTCGCCATCGGCCTGGACAACGAGGGCAAGATGTATGACTTCACCCTCGCCCGCAGCCCGCAGGACTACACACCCTCCACCCTCCGCCAGGAAGGTGTCCGCTGAACTGAATTAGCCAAAGGGCGGCCCGAAACGGCCGCCCTTTTTCTTGCCCGTCAATCTGAGCGAAGTGAAGAATCCAGTGCAGTTATGCCGAACCAGTTGAGCCCCGTTGGTGGAACCCGGCCTCCGGACGGGTTCAGAGCGCGTCCAGAGGCCGCGCTCCACCTTCTCGCGCTTTTCCTCACCCTCACTCTCCCTCTCCGCGCAGCGGAAATGTCCGAGATTGCGCTTCTGGCTCCCAAGTCGCTCCTGCTTTCGGTCGCGCGAGCCGGCGAGAAACTCGTCGCCGTGGGTGATCGCGGCCACGTGCTGCTCTCCACTGACCAGGGGCGCACCTGGACGCAGAACCGCACGCCCACCCGGGCCATGCTCACCGGGGTGGCATTCCCCGATGCACAGCACGGCTGGGCAGTAGGCCACGACGGCGTAATTATGGCCACGAGCGACGGCGGACTGACCTGGATGCGTCAGGATGACGGCAAGGATCTGGAAACAGTGTATCTCTCCGTGCTCTTTCGCGACGCGACCCATGGCTTTGCCGTCGGAGCATACAGCAAGTTCATGGTGACCTCGGATGGAGGGAAAAACTGGACCGCCGCCAAGCCCTCGGAAGATGAGGCGCATTACAACCGGATCACCGAGGGAGCCGACGGCTGGCTCTATCTCGCCGGCGAAAGCGGCACGCTCCTCGTTTCACATGACGGTGGCAAAAAATGGACCAAGGCCGCGGTTTCCTACGATGGCTCGCTGTTCGGTGCCCTGCCACTCGATAACGGCCGGGTCGTCGTCTTTGGCCTGCGCGGTCATATCCTGCGGTCCGAGGATCATGGCGCAGCTTGGGAACCGGAGAACAGCGCCGTCAGGGTGCTCATCATGGGTGGCACGCGACTCGCCAACGGCCCGGTGGTTCTCGCCGGCCAGGGCGGCAATTTCTTCGTCAGCCGCGACGGCGGCCGCACCTTCACCCACTGGAAGCCCGCCGATTTCGGCACCAGCGTCGCCGACGTCATCGACGCCGGCGACGGCGCCCTGCTCACCGTCGGCGAAGCCGGCGCCGTGCGCGTCACCCTGCCATGAGATTTACGATGATCGTTGTCTTAAGGTGGAACGCGGCCTCCGGACGCGTTCAGAGCGCGTCGGGGACACCACGCTCCACCCTCACCCTGCCATGATCGCGCGCCTCGAGGAACTCGTCTTCCGGCACCGCCCGGTCACCCTGTTGGTGTTCGTGCTCATCACCCTCGTGCTCGGGTATTTTGCCTCCCGCACGCGAATCGACGCCAGTTTTGACAAGCAGCTGCCCACCGGTCACGAATACATCGAGACCTTCAAGAAGCACCGCACCCAGTTCGGTGGCGCCAACCGCGTTGTCATCGCCCTCGTCGCGAAACAAGGCGACATCTTCACCCCGGAGTTCTTCAAGACCCTCAAGGCCGTCACCGACGAGACCTACTACCTCCCGGGCGTCGACCGCGCCCAGGTCACCTCCATCTACACGCCCAATGTCCGCTACATCGAGGTCGTCGAGGACGGACTGGCAGGCGGCAATGTCATCCCGGCCGACTTTGCGGCGGACGCCGCCGGCCTGGAGCGAGTGCGGCAGAACATCATCAAGTCCGGCCGCGTCGGCATGCTCGTGGCCAATGATTTCACCGGCGCCGCCGTCATCGCCTCCCTCCTCGAGGTCGACCCGTCGACCGGGAAGAAACTCGATTACGCGCTGGTCGCCGCAGCCCTGGAGAAGAACATCCGCCAGAAATACCAGAGCGACCGGGTCAGCATCCACATCATCGGCTTCGCCAAGGTCATTGGCGACATCACTGACGGCGCCAAGGGCGTGCTGCTCTTCTTCGGCATCGCCTTGGTCATCTCCGCCGTCCTGCTTTATTACTTCTCACAGTCCCTCATTCTCACCTTGCTGCCGCTGATGACGTCGTTCTGCGCCGTCGTGTGGCAGTTCGGCATCCTGAACCTGCTCGGCTTTGGCATCGATCCGCTATCGATCCTCGTGCCGTTCCTGGTCTTCGCCATCGCGCTCAGCCACGCCACGCAGATGCTGCGGTCCTTCCGCTACGAGATCAACATGGGCAAGGACGAACTCGCCGCCGCCCGCGCCTCCTTCAGCAATCTTTTCCTGCCCGGCTGCGTGGCCATCATCACAGGCACAGTCGGTTTCAGCACCATTTACCTCGTCAGTGTGCCGACCATCCAGGAGCTCGCCATCACCGCCAGCCTGGGTGTGTTCCTTATCATCTTCACCGACCGCTTCCTGCTGCCGGTGCTCGTCTCCTACACCAAAATGTCGGCGGAATTCAGGAAGCGTGTGAACTTCCGGCGCTTTGCCCTCCAGCCCTACTGGCGCCGGCTGGTGAACTTCACCACGGCCCCGCGCAACTCGGTCGTGATCATCGCGCTCTCCACCGGCCTGCTGGTGTTCGGCCTGGCCAAGTCCCACGAGGTGAAGATTGGCGACCTCTACGCCGGCGTGCCGGAGCTCCGCCAGGATTCCCGCTACAATCGCGACAGCGCCGTCATCACCCGGGAGTTCAGCATCGGCGTGGATGTGATCACCGTGCTCGTCGAGACCGTGCCCAACGCCGTCATCGACCACGACATCATGGCGCTGGTGGACCGCTTTGGCTGGCACATGCGCAACGTCGAGGGCGTCCAGTCCACGATGTCGCTCGCCGACCTGGCCAAGACCATCAACGCCGGCTGGAACGAGGGCAGCCTCAAGTGGCGCATCATCCCGCGGACCCCGACGGTGCTCGCCCAGGCCGTCTCGCCCGTGGAAACTTCCAGCGGACTGCTCAACAACGACGGCAGCGTCATCCCGGTGATGATCTACCTCAAGGACCACAAGGCCGAGACCATCCAGCGCATCGTAGCCGCCGTGAAGGAATTCCGCGCCATCCACGACAGCGAGCGGGCCAGATTCAAACTCGCCACCGGCAATGTCGGCGTCATGGCCGCCACCAACGAGGTCGTCGCGGCCGCGAAGACCCCGATGGTCCTGTGGGTTTATGCCGCCGTCATCGCGCTCTGCCTGCTCTCCTTCCGCTCCTGGCGCGGTGCGCTGTGTGTCATCCTGCCTCTGGTGGTCGTCTCTTACCTTGGCTACGCGCTCAAGTTTTACCTTCACATCGGCCTCAAGACATCGACGCTGCCGGTCATCGCGCTGGGCGTCGGCATCGGCGTGGACTACGGCATCTACCTCTTCTCCGCCATCCAGGAGCGGCTGCGGGACGGCGAGTCTTTCGAGGACGCCCTCTGCTTCGCCTTCGCCACCATGGGCACCTCGGTCATGTTCACCGGCACCGCCCTCGCGGTCGGCGTCGGCACCTGGGCGTTCTCCGCGCTGAAGTTCCAGGCCGACATGGGCATCCTGCTCTCCTTCCTGTTTTTCTTCAACATGCTCGGCGCGATGTTCCTGATGCCCGCCCTCGCCCGCTGGCTCTTCCACGACAAGCTGGCTGGTCAGCTCAAGCCAGCAGCCAAGCCGGCGGATTGAGCTATTTGCCTGCGAATGATCACTGATGAGGAAAGGAGAAATACTTCCTTAACCACCAATGCACGCTAATGGGACACTGATGATTAGTGAGGTATTGGCGTAGATTGGTAGTTTCGCTCCGTGCCTGTTTCTCTGCGGGCTTGCCTCGCCAAACCGTCCCCTGTTCCCTGCTCCCATGGCTGTGGCTCAAACCGCTTTGCTCAGTCCGGCGCAGCGCAAGCTGGTCGGTTTCGCGCTTTCGGCTGCCGCTTTCGCCGGCATGGGCTGGTTGCTCTATGTGCTTCTGGCTGGGGTGGCCCGGTTCATCAGCACGTTCTCCAGCGTGATCTGGCCGCTGGCGGTGGCCGGCATTCTCGCCTTGGTCCTCCGGCCCGTGGTCGGCGTATTTGAGTCGCGGTTGAAAATCCGCCGGCTGTCCGCCGTGGTGCTGCTCTATGGACTCTTCCTGCTGGTGATTGCGGGGCTGATTTTCACCTTCGCCCCGGCAATCATCCTGCAGGTGGTCGACTTTGTCGCCTATCTGCCGGTCCTGTGGCAGAACACAGTCGCGTGGGGCGAACAGCACTTCCCCGACTGGCTGGTCTTCATCCGCCGTTACCTCGACAATCCCGCGGTCAAGAGCGCCCTCGACGGCCTCACGCAGCAGGCGCAAGACCTCGTGGGCCATTTAGCGCCCTCGCTGATGGCCGCCGGCGCCGGCCTCTTTGGATTCTTTGGCTTTGTGGCATCCCTGGCTGTCACTCCTGTCTATTTGTTCTTCTTCCTGCTCTCGAATGGCGATCCGACCAAGTCGCTGCCCGAGCACTTGCCTTTCCTGAAAGAGGAACATCGCGACGACGTGGTGTTCCTCGTCCGCGAGTTTCTCGGCATCCTCGTCGCCTTCTTCCGCGGGCAGCTGTTGATCGGGTTGATCATGGGCGTGCTCTACGCCACCGGGTTCTCGATCGCCGGACTCAAGTTCGGCCTCGCGATCGGCCTGCTGACCGGGTTGCTCAACATTGTCCCCTATCTCGGCAGCATTCTCGGCCTGAGTGTCGCCCTGCCCCTCGCGTTCCTGCAACCCGGCGGCGGCCTCCCGCTGGTCGGAGCCTGCCTCGCGGTTTTCTGCGCCGTGCAGGCCATCGAGGGCTGGTTTCTCACGCCGCGCATCATGGGCCGGCAGACCGGACTTCACCCGATGGCGATCATTGTTGCCGTGTTTTTCTGGGGCAAGGCGCTCGGCGGCGTGCTCGGCATGATGCTCGCCGTGCCTCTGACAGCCTTCTTCGTGACCGCCTGGCGCTTCATCCGCCGCAAATATTTCAACGCCGCTTGAGGCCGTGACCATCAGGCAATAAGCCTTAGGCTTCTGCATTGCGGACTCAGCTACCCTTGCCTTGAGCTTAAAGCTTATAGCCACACAATGCCCTGGGAAGTGCGCTATCAAGAAGGAGTCTGCCTGCCGCAAATCGGCTGGTGGCTGGATGCGCGCCGTTCGCAGCTCCGCTCCTTCGTCTCGCATGCGCATTCCGACCACATCGCCGCGCACCGTGAGATCCTCGCCACCCGCGCCACGGCCTGCCTGATGCAGCTGCGACTGCCGGGCAAGCGGCAGGAAACCATCCTCGAATACAACCAACCCTGGGCAGCGGAGTTTGGCTGCGAGGTGCGGCTTCACCCCGCCGGACACATTTTCGGCTCGGCGATGCTGCACGCGACCACCGAGCACGGCACGCTGCTCTATACCGGCGACTTCAAGCTGCGTCCCAGCCTCGCGGCGGAAACCTGCGTCGCACCCCGGGCTGACGTGCTCATCATGGAGACCACGTTCGGCCTGCCGCGTTATGTATTTCCGCCGCAGGAAGAGACTGAGCGCGGCATCGTGGAATTCTGCCGGCAGGCCCTCGCGGACCGCGTGACACCGGTGCTCTACGCCTACAGCCTGGGCAAGACACAGGAGTTGCTGCAAATCGTCGGAAGCGCCGGGTTGCCCGTCATGCTGCATGCGCACGGTTTCAAGATGACCGAGCGTTATGCCGAACTGGGCATGAAGCTGCCGCCATATGCCCTGCTCAACCCAAAGGCCTACGCGGGGCATGTCATCATCGCACCGCCCATGTCGGGGCGGGAGGAGCCGGTGAGCTGGATTCACCCGAAGCGCACCGCGGTCGCCACCGGCTGGGCCATGGACAGCGGGGCGATCTACCGGAACGGCTGCGACGCCGCTTTCGCGCTGTCGGACCATGCGGACTTCCCCGACCTGCTCGCCATTGTGGACCAAGTGCGACCCCAGCTCGTCTACACCCTGCACGGTTTCGCCAAGGAGTTCGCCACCACCCTGCGGGCCCGCGGTATCGAGGCCTGGGCCATCGGCCAGCAGAACCAGATGGACCTGTCTCTCAGCTGACTATTCTCCGGCGGCCGCCGGCAAAACTCGACCTGCGGCGCACTTTCCCCCATTGTTGCTGTCCGTGCCTGTAGTGAAAAAACTACTGCTCTTCTGCCTGCCCTGCTGCTTCGCAAGCGCCGCGCCGTTCACGGCGTTTCGCGACGGAGAGGTCTTCACCTACCGGGTCGGTTTCGCCATCTTCAGCCACGCAGGCGATATCACAATCGCGGCACACGACCAGAAAGCCGGCGGAGTCGGGGTCGTGAGCGTAACCACGGACACGAAATCGCGCGGCATAGTCCGCGGACTCTACGCCTTCGACAACAAGGCCGAGGTGGTAATTGAGAAGAAGTCGGGCCGGATGCTGCGGGTGAAGGAAAGCGGCGCCGACCCCAAGCGTGCCACCGACACGGAGATTTCATTCAATTATGCCACCCGCATCGCCCAATACACCGACAACGTGCGCACCGAGCGAAGTGCGGCGATTCCCATCCCGACGGGCGACCCCGTCGACCTGATCAGCGCCCTGGTGCAGACCCGCGACTGGAAACTGAAGCCCGGCGACAAGCGCGATCTGCTCGTGCAATTCGGCCGCGACTTCTATCCACTGACCATCAAGGCCGAGGGTTACGAGGAAGTGCGCACCCCGCTCGGCACCTTCAAGACCCTGCTGCTGGTGCCGCGCATGGAGAAGGACCCCAAGGGCATGTTCAAGAAGGGCGGTGAAATCAAAGTCTGGATTTCCCAGGATGCGAGCAACCTGCCCGTCAAGATGCAGCTCAAGCTTAACTTCGGCTCCGCCACCCTGCTGCTTGCCGGCTACAAGTCCGCCGCCGCCAAGTCCGTGGCAAAATAAAACCGCCAAGGCTTTTTCGCCCAGACCGGCCCGGCATAGTTCACGCCGATCCGTGGGCCCGCCTTGATCATGTGGCGGGACACGGCGAACCCATCGTCCTCCAGCCAGAGACTTGATTTCCGTCCGGCCACCGCGCCGTTCAACCGCCGGTTGATCTGCAGGTCCCTGGTCAGACGCCCCGGTCCCGCGATGCCAGCCACGCCTCGAATAAGCACCGCGGCCGGATAATCGGCCGGGCCGGTGACCAGATTGAGCATCTCATGCACCCCATAGCACAGGTAAACATACCAGACGCCGCCGGGCTGATACATGACCGTGTTCCGCTTGGTGCGTCCCTTGCTGGCATGGCAGGCAAGGTCGCGCTCGCCGTCGTAAGCCTCGACTTCAGTGAGGCGGTGCCGCGTCACCCTGCCATCTGCGAACCGGCGCACCAGAACCTTGCCCAACAGGCTGCGGGCCAGTGCGACTGTTTTCCTGGTCTGCAGCGATTTGGCTTTAAGGACGCGCGCCATGGTTTGATATCGCCGGGAGCCAGCCATGAACGCAACACCGACCAGCCGGCCGCCGCATCAGCACCGCGAGGTGCTCCGTCGCGGCCTCCGGGCCAGCACGTTCGAGGGCGTGCTCGCCACGCCCATTGTGACGATGACGCTGCCGGTGAATATTTTCATGACGGCACTGGTGGCGAAAGGCTTTCCGCTGTCCAAACCCGCCATCGGCGGCATCAGCTCGATGCCTTTCGCCTGCAACTTCCTGCAGGTATTCATCACGCCGCTGGTCACGGGCTGGCTGCCCACCAAGCCGACGGCCATGGTCGCGGCGGCCCTGCACACCTCCTGCTGGGCGTGGCTCGCCCTGATGCTGCCCTCGCTCTCCCTGACTGATCCCGTGGCCACCGGCCGCTTCCTGCTGCTCTGGGTCTTTGTCGCTTCGCTGTTCAGCGCCGTGCTCAGCGTGGTCTGGAACGGCTGGATGCACGACCTCGTGCCGGCGCGGCTGCGCGGCCGGTATTTCAGCCAGCGCAATCGCATCGGCCAGGGCGCGACCCTCGTCTTTGTACTGAGCGTCGGCTGCTTGCTCGCGTGGGGTGACTACTCGGCGCGGACTTTTCAGGCAATCATCTGGGGCGCCTGCCTCTGCCGGGTAGGTTCGCTGTATTATTTCTGGCTGATGCCCGACCGCCGGCCGGCCAGCCGGCCCGCACCGGCGCAAACACCACTCGCGACCCAGTTGAGCGTGGTGCGGCATTCACCCTCGCTGCTGCTGTTCATCGCGTTCGGTGCGGTGTGGTCGTTCGCGGCGAACTGCTTCGGGCCATTCTATCATGTGTTCCTGTTCGAGCAGCTGAATTTCTCCGGCGTGCAGGTCGGCATCCTCGCCACACTGGTGGCGCTGGGCGGCATCGTGTCGTTGCCGGTGTGGGGCGGCTTGATCGACCGCTACGGCAACAAGGCCTGCATGGCGGTGGCACTGGGGCTGTGGCAGGCGCAGAACTTCCTCTGGTGTCTCATCACACCCGCCAACAGCGCCATCCTTTACGGCATGTGGTTCTGGGGCGGCGGCCTGAGCGCCGGATTCATTCTCGGACAGTTCACGATCCTCTTGAAATTAATCCCCCCGGAGGCGCGCAGTCTCGCCCTCGGCCTGAACCTCGCCGTCACCTCCGCGGTGGCAGCCATTTCGCCAGTGCTGGGCGGCGGGGTTCTCGGCTGGATGCTCGGCCGGGGTTATGCCCCGCTCGACGTCTATCATGCGGTCTTTCTGGTGCAACCAGTGGTGGGATTGCTCGGCTGTATCTTGTTGTTGCGCATAAAGGAGCCCGCTTCCAGCCCCCTGTCGACGGTGGTCGGCGCGATGCGCAATATCCGCACGCTCAGCGGCGTGCTCGGCCTGAGTTTTTTCGTCAATTATCTCTTTGTGAAGCCTTCCGCTGGCAATTCCCGCCACTTCAGGAAATAATCCTTGATTACCCCCACCCAACACCCCTTATTTCGCCCCTTTGAACTTATGAAAGCCACTATCAAAACTCAGGGGAAGCAGTTCTCGGTCAGCGAGGGCGACATCCTCATCGTGGACCGCTATCCGAAGACGGAAGCCGGCTCCACGGTCGAGATCAACGAGGTCCTCGCCGCGGGCGAAGGGGCCAGCTTCAAGGTCGGGACCCCCTTCCTCGCCGGCGCCTCGGTCAAGGCCAAGGTCCTGGAGAACAAGCGCGGGGACAAGGTCATCGTTTTCAAGATGCGGAAGCGCAAGGGATCCAGGCGCAAGCGCGGCCACCGCCAGGAGCTGTCCGTCATCAAAATCGAATCCATCACCGCTTAAGCAACCACCGCCATGGCACATAAAACAGGTCAGAAATCATCCAGCAACGGCCGCGACAGCCAGTCCAAGCGGCTTGGCATCAAATTGTATGGCGGCCAGAAGGTCCTCGCCGGCGGCATCATCGTCCGCCAGCGCGGCTCCAAGCACCACCCCGGCAAGGGCGTGGGCGTCGGCCGCGATTGGACGCTCTTTGCGCTGCGCGACGGCACCGTCGAGTTCGACAAGGCGCACCGCAAGGTGAACGTGGTCTGAGCGGCACTCCCTTCTCTGATTTCAAGCACACCAACCGGTGCGCTTTTTCGTTTTTGCAGGACAAAAACGTCCTCCGACGTGTCCCCCTAGCCCAACGGGCGACGGCGGAAGCCTTGGCGAAGGAGGATTGCGCCAATCAAGCAAACTTACTTCCTTTCCCTCATGTCCGAACGGTTGACAGAATTGCAGCGCCAGCGCGCCCTCGCCCAGGAGCAGATCACCTGGCTCGACCGCGAGATCGCCAGGGAAACCGGCCAGCCCCTGCCCGCTGCTTCGCCCTCAGAGGGAGTCCCCGTAGCCACACCGCGACCAGCCACGGCGGTGCGGGTTGCCGCCGATGCCGAGGCTGGGGCCCGCGCCGCCGAGGAGATCCTGGCCCAATACCAGCAGCCGGGTCCGACCATGGAGAAGGACGTCAAGCGCGGCTGCTATCTCTACTTCTTCCTGGCCCTGGGGCTGCTCGTGCTCTTCGCCGTGGGCGCCTATTTTCTCTACATCAATACCAGGCGGTAGCCTTCACAGCGTCACGCGCTGGCCGAACTGGCTCCATGATTCCCACACCGACTCGGTGAAGTTCATGTATTTCACCCCGGTCTCAAAATTGGTCAGCCGCACGGGCTTCGCGTGGCGGATGCTGTTGATGAAGTCCTCCTCCACGCGCCAGGCGCCGCGATTGCCGGGGGCGATTTCCACCAGCTTCTCTCCTCCGCCGGCCGCCGCCAGCCAGAGTTCGTTCCGGGCCAGGTCCAGCCGCAGGCCGCCCTTGTTGCCATTCAACCGGATCTCGTTGCGCGGCGCGGTCAGCTCGACCCCGCTGAAGTGGCCCACCAGTCGGGCGCCGCTCGCGAAGTTGCCGAGCACGGTCACGCTCTCGGGAATTGTCGTCGGCCAGGGCACGCCCTCGTCGTCCTTGCGCTCCTTCGTGAAAATGGCCGCATCCGCCACCACGCCCGTCACGCCCTCCCCGAGCCAGCGCAGCACCATCTCGTAATAGATGCCGAGGTAGAGCGTGTTCTTGCCGCTGAGCGTCATGTCCTGCCGCCAGCTCAACGGCAGGGAGCTGTCCGCCAGCCCGCCCGTCGTGCAGGTCATGTGGACCTCGCGCAGCGTCCCGATCGCCTCCTTTCGCAGCAGATCAATGATGGTGGCGTCGAAGGGCAGCGACATCGGGGCCGGCACGATTTGCGCCACGAGGTGGGCACTCTGGCGCGATTCCACCAGCATCATTTCCGCCTCGGCCAGGTTGCGGGCCATGCGGGCCTCGGTCAGCACATGCTTGCCCGCCCGCAGGGCCGCCACGGCGAGCTTGCCGTGCAGATTCGGCCAGGTGCCGATGCACACGGCGTCAATGTTGGGCGATTCGATGATATCCTTTGCGCTGGCCGCGACGTAGGGGATGCCGAATTCGCGCGCCACTTTTTCGCCCGAGGCCTTGCTCCGATTGCACACCACGGAGAGTTCGACGTCGGGCAGGGCCTTGAAGCCGGGGATGTGTTTCGCCCGGGTATTCCCGCCGGCGCCGATGAAGCCGATGCGAAGGGGTTTGCTCATGGGGCCGGGCTTTCGGGTCGGGCCATCGATTCCTGCGACTGCTGCTTTTCCTCCGTCTCGTCCAACCCCATGTCGGCGTCATTGGCGGTGCGGGGGGTGCTGGCGGTCTGCAGCCAGCTGTCGATCTGCCGCGGGGAAAGCACGTCCGAGGCCGGCAGGTCCTCGATTGACTTGAGGCCGACAAATTCGAGGAACGCCTCCGTCGTGCCGTATTGGATCGGCCGGCCGGGCAGATCGGCGCGACCGACGACGTAGATAAGGTCGCGCTCCAGCAGCTTGTTCAGGCCGGCCTCGGTCGAGACGCCGCGAATCTGCTCGATCTCGGCGCGCGTGACCGGCTGGCGGTAGGCAATCACGGCCATGGTTTCGAGGGAGGACGGACTCAACCGCACCGGCGGCGGCTCGTTGCGCAACAGCCGCACCCAGCGGGCAAACCGCGGATGCGTCACCAGCCGCCAGCCGTTGTGCCCCTCAATGAGCACGACCTCGCTGTCGGCCGCCTGCAATTCGAGTGAAATGGCTCCGATCGCCTCGCGGATTTGCACCGTGGTGACCAGCGTCGGCACGTCGCGATAAAATTCATCGTCCTCGGCCAGCGCGGGCGGCAGCGCTTCGGCGGGCTCTTCGGGCAGCAGGGAGGAATCCGCGGCCGCCGGCCCGGACGGGGGCGCGCCGGCGGACTGCTCGTGGAAACGGCTGAGCGCCGTTTGGATGTCTTTCACCGAAAGCGGGCCGCTCGAGGCGAACAGCATCACTTTCAATACACGCTTGAGATCAAAGGCCATGCTTTTGGTCCCAATGAATGCGCCGGCACCCAACCCTAGCAATCCCGAAAAGTTTGCCCGTTTTCGGGCTAGCCCCGGTCCGCCGCGCCGGTTACTACTTTTCGTCTATGACTTGGGACCGTTTCAAATCGCAATACTACACCCACCCGAAGCTCGGCCTCTCGCTTGACGTCAGCCGGCTGCCTTTTCCCGACGACTTTCCCGCCTCGATGGAAGCGAAGCTTAAGCAAGCTTTCGCCGACATGGCCGCGCTCGAGGGTGGCGCCATCGCCAACCCGGATGAAAACCGGATGGTGGGCCACTACTGGCTGCGCACGCCCGAGCTGGCACCGACCGCGGAATTGCGCACCGCCATCACGTCGACGCTCGACGCCATCAAGGATTTTACCACCAGGGTGCACAAGGGTGGCATCACCGCGCCCGGCGGCGCCAAATTCAAGGAGGTCCTCGTCATCGGCATCGGTGGCTCCGCGCTCGGCCCGCAGTTTGTCAGTCACGCCCTCGGCCGGCTCAAGGGTCGCGACCGGATGCGCGTGTCCTTCTTCGACAACACCGACCCCGACGGCATGGACTATGCGCTGAAGGAGCTCGGCAGCAGGCTCAAGCAAACCCTGGTCGTCGTTATTTCGAAATCCGGCGGCACGGCGGAGACGCGCAACGGCATGCTCGAGGCGCAGGTGGCGTTCAAGGCCGCCGGGCTCGACCACGCCAAACATTTCGTGGCCGTCACCGGCGAAGGCTCCAAGCTCGACCAGGTGGCGCAAAAGGAAGGCTGGCTTGCCCGCTTCCCGATGTGGGACTGGGTGGGCGGCCGCACCTCGGAGCTTTGCGCCGTGGGGCTGCTGCCCGCCGCGCTCCAGGGCATCAAGATCGACCAGATGCTCGCTGGGGCCGCCGCCATGGACGCGGTCACGCGCAAGAAATCCCTGCGCGACAATCCCGCCGCGCTGATGGCGCTCATGTGGTATTGGGCGACCGACGGCCGCGGCACGAAGGACATGGTCGTGCTGCCCTACAAGGACCGGCTCCTGCTTTTCTCGCGCTACCTGCAGCAGCTTGTCATGGAGTCGCTCGGCAAGGAGCTCGACCTGGCCGGCCAGGTGGTCAACCAGGGTCTGGCGGTCTACGGTAACAAGGGCTCGACTGACCAGCACGCCTATGTGCAGCAGCTACGCGAGGGTGTGAACAATTTCTTCGTCACCTTCATCGAGGTGCTCAAGGACCGCACCGCCGACACCTCGCTTGAGGTCGAGCCTGGCGTCACCAGCGGCGACTTTCTGCAGGGCTTCCTGCTCGGCACCCGTGACGCGCTGACCGAGAAGCACCGCCACTCCATCACCATCACCGTCAACGAGGTTTCGCCCAAGACCATCGGCATGCTCATCGCCCTCTATGAACGCACGGTCGGGCTTTACGCTTCGCTGGTGGGCATCAACGCCTATCACCAACCCGGCGTCGAGGCCGGCAAGAAGGCCGCCGGCGGGGTCATCGCGCTCAAGCTGAAGATCGCCGCCGCCCTGCGCGCCGCGCCGGGCGCCGCATTCACCGCGGAGTCACTCGCCGCCAAGCTCGATTCGCCGGACAAGACCGAGCTCATCTTCAAGGTGCTCGAGCACATGGCCGCCAACCCGGGCAGCAAAGTGACCAAGACCGCCGGCAAGCCGTGGCACGAGTCGACCTATGCCGCGCACAGTTGAGCGCGTTACCCGGTACGGTGCATGGCCGAATGACATTATCCTTTTGCGCCGGGGAACTTCCGATCTGGCACCGGTGCAAATCAGCGATGCCCGCCCCCGTTTTTCCCTCACCCAGGTCCTGCCCGCCACCCTGAAAGGACAGTTGCAGACCGGCGATTTAGTCGTATTCACCAATTAAACATGCCCAACCTTCGCAAGGCCCTCTTCGTGCTTTTGATGTCAGTTCTCGCACTGGCCGGTTTCTCCGGCTGCGTGCCTCCAAAGCAGGACTCCAATATTCCCTGGAGCCGTCCCGCTGACTGGGAAGGCCGTATCCCCGGCATGGGCAAGTAAGCGCCGCCCGCGCGGCCCTACCCCGGCGACGTCATGACCACGCCTGCCGCCAACTCATCGCTGACGCCGCAACCCGGCCACCTCTATGTCGTGGCCACGCCCATCGGCAATCTCGCCGATCTCACCGAGCGCGCCCGCGCCATCCTCGGCGCCGTGGACCTGATCGCCTGCGAGGATACCCGCACAACCGGCGCCATGCTCGCCCGCTTCGGCCTGTCGCGCGAACTCACCGCCTACCACGACCACAACGAGACCGAGGCCGCCGACCGGCTGGCCGAGCAAATTTCCCGGGGCAAATCAATCGCCGTGGTTAGCGACGCCGGCACGCCCGGTTTGAGCGACCCGGGGTTCCGCCTCGTGCGGGCCTGTCGCCGCCGCGGCCTGCCCGTCGTCCCCGTGCCCGGTCCGAGTGCGCTGGTCGCGGTGCTCTCCGCCGCCGGTCTGCCCACCAATGGTTTTCTTTTTGTGGGCTTTCTGCCGCCAAAGTCCGCCGCGCGTCTCGCTTTTTTGGAAAAACACCGCGACTTCGACTACACCCTCGCGCTCTACGAAAGCTGCCATCGCATCGAGAAGTTTGCGGCGGAGATTGTCAGCGCACTCGGGCCCGACCGCGTCATCTGCATCGCCAAGGAGGTCACCAAGGTTCACGAGACCTTCCTCATCGGCCTGTCCGCCGACGTGCAGGCCCGCCTGGGCAAACTGAGCCTGAAGGGCGAATTCGTGGTCCTGATCGCCCCGCGGGATTTCACTCTTTAATTTGTCGCCACGGTTCATTCCATCCGTGTTCATCCGTGGCATCCGTGGCTAAAAACTCCTCTGCAGTCGCCGTCATTGATATCGGCAGCAACTCGATCAAGGTGCTCGTCGCCACGCGCGGCCCCGCGGGTGAGGTGCGGGAGCTGAAGTCCCGGACGATCGACGCCCGCATTAGCGCCGGCATCAGCAGAGCCAAGCCCAAGCTCAGCGCCAAGGGCATGGCCGCCGGCCTCGCTGCCATCAAGGAACTGCTCGCCACTGCTGCGCCCTTTGCACCGACGAAAACCGTCCTCGTTGCCACCAGCGCCGTGCGCGACGCGGGCAACGGCGCGGATTTCCGCAAGCGAGTCAAGGCCGCCACCGGTCACGGGATCCACATCCTCACCGGTGACAAGGAAGCCAGTTTCATCGGCCGCGGGCTGCTGTGCGATCCCGCGCTCGCGGGACTGCAGAATTTCTACGTCTTCGATCTCGGCGGCGGCAGCCTGGAATGCCTCCTCTTTCGCGACCGCAAGATACATCATTCAGCCAGTCTGCCGCTTGGTTGTGTGCGGCTGACCGAGCGATTCATCAGGGATGTGGCCGTCCCACTCACCGTGACCGAGTCCACCGCCCTCGCCCTGCATGTGCGCGACGAACTCAAGCGCAGCGGATTCCGTTTCCCCGTCATCGCACCCGCTGCGATCTTCGCCGGCGGCAGCATGACCACGGTGCGCATCCTCCAAGCCACCCGGCAGGGTTTGAAGCTCGCGGAGACGCCGGCCATCATCCCGCTCGAATCGCTGGTCAGCCTGCTCGACGAACTGGCTCCGCTCACCCTGGAGCAACGCAAGGCTGTCCCGGGCATGCCGGCAGCCCGGGCGGATGTTTTTCCCGCCGCTTTGATCACCATGGTTGCCGTGGCCGACTACGCCCGCATCAAGCGCTTCCATCACTCCCTGCACAATCTCCGCTGGGGCATCACCGCCGAGATACTGGATAAACTCTAAGTCGCTTATAGTTTCCTCAGCGCCGTCAGCATTTTATTGAAATCCGCCGGCAGCGGCGCGATCAGGTCCATCGTCTTGCCGTTCACTGGATGCGAGAATACGAGATGCTCGGCGTGCAGCATCACGCGCGGCGGGACAGGGAGTGCGGGGTTCTGCTTCCAGCCATAGGTGCTGTCGCCGAGCACCGGGTGTCCGAGTGACTTCAGGTGCACTCGGATCTGGTGCGTCCGACCGGTGTGGATCCGGCAGCGAACCAGCGCGGCCTGCCCGCCAAATTTCCTTTCCACCGCCCAGTCGGTGCGCGAAGGCCGGCCGCCCTCGCCGGTCGTCATCCGGTGTCGGTGTACGGGATGGCGGCTGATGCTCCGGTCGATGCTGCCGCTGTCCGTCTTGGGCACGCCGGACACGAGTGCCAGGTATTCCTTTTTCAAGGTGCGTGAGGCGAACTGGTCCGCCAGCGCGCGATGCGCCGCATCATTCTTGGCCACAACCAGCAGCCCGGACGTTTCCTTGTCCAGCCGGTGCACGATGCCCGGACGCTCCACGCCGCCAATGCCGCTGAGCCCGCCGGCGCAGTGCGCCAGCAGCGCGTGGACCATCGTGTCCTCACCGGTGCCGGTGCCGGGATGCACCACCATGCCGGCCGCTTTGTTCAGGACGATGAGGTGCTTGTCTTCGAAGATCACGTCGAGCGGGATGTCCACCGCTCTGAGTTCGGCCTGCGTCGTGGCGGGAAAGGAAAACTCCAGCACCTGTCCGGAGCTCACCTCCTGGCTTTGCTCTATCACCTTGCCGTCCACCCTGACGAGCCCGGTCTCCATGGCGCGCTGGAAGGCCGCGCGGCTGTGCGCGGGAAAGGCGTGGGCCAGAACCTTGTCGACCCGTTCGCGGCGGATGCCTGGTGGAACTGTGTAGGAGCCTGCTTGCAAGCGATCCGGATGGTGCAGGACAATCAATCGCCTGCAAGCAGGCTCCTGCACTAATGCAGGCAGGGCGCGATCGCCCGGCGCGCCGTTCAAATGTCGCGGTGGGCCCAGCGGTCCCGCCCTACCCCTTAAGGATCACGTCGAGCTGGTCGAGCCACGGCTTCTTCTGCGCTTCAGTCATCAGCGCCACCTCGAAGCCGTTGCGCATGAGCTGCACTATTTCCTTCCGGCTAAAACCGCGCTGCTCGACCAATGCCGTGTATTCGTCCGCCAGGGTGTTGCCGAAGGAGAGCGGGTCGTCGGTGCTGACGGTCACCTTCACGCCGGCATCGAAGAGCTCGCGGATCGGATGGTTGGCCAGCGTCATGCCCGGCACGAGCTTGTGATTGCTGATGGGGCACACATCGAGCGCGATGCCGCGCCGCTTGATTTCCGCGACCACGGCGGGATCCTCGAGCGAGCGCACCCCGTGCTCGATCCGCTGCGGCTTGAGCTCGTCGAGCACGCGGCGCACAAAATCCGCACCCATCAATTCCCCGGCGTGCGCCTTGGTGTATTTGCCGGCCTTGCGTGTTGCCTCCCAATAGGGCGCGGTCCACGGTTCGAGCGGAAAACTCTCGGTGCCGTGCAGGTCAATCCCGGCGAGTCCGGGCCAGCCCAGGGCCTCGTCGAGCACGGGTTTCATTTTCGAACCGGCGCCGTTGTGGTGGATGCCGAGAAAGATGCGCACCACCAAGTCCGCGGGCACGGCGGACCGGATGGCGTCCAGCACCTCGCGGCCATTGAGGCCGAGGAACTCGATGCAACCCGAGGCAAAGCTGGTCTCGACGTATTTGATGTTCTGCGCCACGTGGCGGGCAAAAGTAACCTTCGCTGCCTCGTGGTAGCGCCCGGCGGAGGTGAACCACGAAAAAGCCATGTCGAGCAGCTCCTTCTCGAAATGGGCGAAATCCCTGAACTTGAAATTGGGCGCCCATGACGCCGGCGGTCGTTTGAATTCCGGCCGAACCTTTTGCAGCAGTTCCAACGGCAGCGCACCCTCGAAGTGCAGATGCGTCTCCGTCTTGGGGAGCGACAGGATAAAGTCAGAAAGTGGCAAATTCATTTTGACCGCAGATTGCACCGATGGGTTCAGATGTTTCCGGACAGACATCCAAACAAGTTCAGACTATCCGGGTTCATCCGTGTAATCCGTGGCTATTTCACTTTCAGCAACTGGTCGGGATTGAGTTTCTTGAGCGCCGGTGTGGTGAACAGGCCGTCCTTGCGGATGAGCTTGCCGTCGAACCAGATTTCGCCGCCGCCGTATTCCGGCCGCTGAATGCAGACCATGTCCCAGTGCACCTGCGACTTGTTGCCGTTGCCGCCCTTCTCGTAGGCCTGACCGGGCGTGAAGTGGAACGAGCCGGCGATCTTCTCGTCGAAGAGGATGTCGCGCATCGGCTCGAGGATGTGCGGGTTGAACCCGATGGCGAACTCCCCGATATAGCGCGAGCCGTCGTCGCTGTTGAGAATCTCGTTCAGGCGCTTCGTGTTGTTGCTCGTGGCCTCGACAATCCTGCCCTTCTTGAAGACCAGCCGGATGTTGTCGAACGAGGTGCCGAGATAGACCGTGGGCGCGTTGTATTGGATGACGCCCTCGACACTGTCCTTCACCGGGCAGGAGAACACCTCGCCGTCCGGAATGTTGCGCTGCCCGCCGCACGGCACGGCGCCGATGCCCTTGATGGAAAACCTCAGGTCGGTGCCCGGGCCCTTCAAGTGAACCCGGTCGGTCTTGTCCATCAGGTCCGCCAGCGCCTTCATGCCCGGGCCATAGCGGCGGTAGTCGAAGGTGCAGACGCGGAAATAAAAATCCTCAAACGCCTGCGTGCTCATGCCCGCCTGCTGCGCCATGGCGGACGACGGCCAGCGCAGCACCACCCACTTGGTCTTGTTGACGCGGTGGTCGAGCACCGGCTTGAGGACCTTGGCGACCGTCTGCACGCGCTCGGCGGGCACGTCGGAGGTCTCGAAAATATTTTCCGAGCCCCGCACGGCAATGTAAGCCTGCATCTTCTGCATGCGCGCCAGCTCCACCTCCGCAATGGTGGCGTATTGCTCGGCGGTCGCGCCCTGCAGCAACTCGCGGGTGATGCGGGCCCGCTGGAGATTGACGTAGGGCATCGCGCCGCGCTCCTGCACCGCCCGCACCAGGGCGATGGTGAAGGTGTCGGGCACATCGAAGGCATCGATGAGCACGCGTTCGCCTTTCTTCAACTCGGTGGAAAAGCCGGTCAGCACCTCGGCCAGCCGGGCAAAACGGGGATCACTCATGCCACCATCTAACGCGGCAGGCGGCGGTGCATTCAATAGCAAACCTGCACATGTAGGGAGGGCGCGCGTCTCTGCGCGCCGCGATGACCCTGACGGCCCGCAGGGACGCAGGCCCTCCACCCGGCACAAGGCCCCTTCACATCGGCGGGATCGAGTCCACCAGCGGCTTGCCCAGCGGGAAACAAATCTTGGCCACGGCCTCGTTGAAGTCCGCCGCGCCGCGCAAAATCTCGATTTCCAGTCGCAGGTAGTAGCAGGGCACGGGGAACTTCTCGCGGGCGTCGATGCGCACGGCGTCCTTCTCGGTCGTGATCATCAGCTCCACACCCGCTTCCCTGGCCTCACCAAACACCGACTCCAGGTCCTCGGACGTGAACCGGTAGTGGTCGAGGAACCGGCGGGTGTAACCCAGTTTGGCGCCGGTCTCGCGCAGGAAGGCCTCGAAGCTCTCCGGCGCGGCGATGCCGCTGAACGCCCCGATGCGGCGCCCGGCCAGCGCCGTCAGCGGCAACCGCTCGTCATTGTCGATGCGCTGCAGGTATTGCGGCTTGTGCGCGCACTCGATGATTTCCGCACCGGGGTTGAACCGCCGGATCATGGCCTCCAGCTCCTCGTCCCGCACGCCTTTCGATTTGGTCAGGAAAACGTAGGAGGCGCGCTGGAGGTGCTTGACCGGCTCGCGCAGGATGCCGCGCGGCAGCAGGAAGCCGTTGCCGAAGGGATTGGTCTTGTCCACCAGCAGCAGGTTGAGCCGGCCCTTGAGCGGCAGGTATTGAAAGCCGTCGTCGAGCACCAGCGTGTCGCAGCCAAAGCGCTTGATGGCATACGCCCCGGCCTTCACGCGGTTCTTGTCCACCAGCACGACGACGCCGGGCAGGTTGCGCGCGAGCATGAAGGGTTCGTCGCCGGCGAGCTCGGAGTCGAGCAGCACGCGCTCGCCGTCGCTGACAACGCGGGGCGGCGCCTCCTCGGTGTGGTTGAGCCAGAACCACCACTTCTGCCACAGCGGCGGGGCCTTGCTCTTGTAGCCGCGGGAGAGGATGGCGACCTTGCGGCCGCGTTCCTGCAGGGCCTTGGCGAATTTTTCCACGACGGGCGTCTTGCCCGTGCCGCCGACCGTCAGGTTGCCCACCACGACGACCAGGCAGCCGAGCGGCTGGTCGCGCAGGATGCGGTTGCGGTAGAGCCAGAGCCTGAGCTGCACAATCCCGCTGAAGAGGTAGGAGCACACCTGAAGGAACGCGCCGAAGAGCGCCGCCATCGTCCCCTCGCGCCGGCCCATGATGACATCGATGGCGAACTGCTCCAATTCATCGATTTTATGACGGAACCAACGGTTGGGCATGAGCAAATTGGCTTTGACGGAACGAGGTGGGCGGTTGTGAGTCATTGCTAGGCATTGGTTTTGCGACATGCAACACCGGCTTCACCAATCTGACATGAGCTACAAACTCTTCATCCCCGGCCCGGTCGCCGTCTCGGAGAAAACCCTCCGCGCAATGGCGCAGCCCATGATCGGCCATCGCAGCACCGACTTCGTCGCGCTCTACCAGGCGATCCAGCCGGACCTGCAGGCCCTCTTTTATACCCGGGATCCGGTCTATCTCTCGACGAGCAGCGCCTTCGGGGCGATGGAGGGCGCCATCCGCAATCTCGTCAAAAAGAAGGTTCTGTGCTGCATGAACGGCGCGTTCGCCGACAAGTGGAACGACGTGGCCCTCCGCTGCGGCAAGCAGACCACCGCGCTCAAGTTCGAATGGGGCCAGCCGGTCGATCCCGCCGCGGTGCGCCGCGAGCTGGCCACGGGCGCCTACGACGCGATCACCCTGATCCACAACGAGACCTCCTGCGGTTGCATGAGCGACCTCCCCGCCATCATGGCGGTGGTGCGGAAATTTCCCGGGGTCGTCAGCATCGTGGACACCGTCAGCTCGTTCAGCGCGCTGGCGATCAAGAAGGACGAGCTCGGCATCGACGTGTTCATCACCGGCTCGCAGAAGGCCCTCGCCCTGCCGCCGGGGCTGTCGCTCCTCTCGGCCTCCAAGAAGGCGCTCGAGCGCGCCGCCACCATTGCCGACCGCGGCTACTATTTCGACTTCCTCGAGTTCCAGAAAAACCACGAGGGCGGCATGACGCCCAGCACGCCGGTGATTTCGCTCATCTATGCGCTGAAGTCGAAGCTGGAGGACATCAAGGCCGAGGGCTTCGAGGCCCGCTACGCCCGCCACGCCCGGCTGAACAAAAAGGTCCACGACTGGGCCTTCGCGAAAGGCTTCAAGCTGTTTCCCCAGGAAGGCCACGGTTCGGTCACACTCAACTGCTTCGCCAACACCCTCAAGGTTGACCTCACCGCGCTGAACAAGGCGCTGAAGTCGAAGCACGGCTTTGTCATCGACGGCGGCTACGGCAAACTCAAGGGCTCGACTTTCCGCATCTCGAACATGGGCGACGAGACCGACGAAACCATCGCCGCGCTGCTCAAGGCGCTCGATGCGGTGCTGGCGGAATTGGGCGTGAAATAATGCCGGATTCCCTCGTGCGCGAGCATCCGCGCGCGACCCGGCAAAAAAAGTATTGCTTGATATTCTTCGCGGCGCCCCCTAACGGCTCGGCCCCAAATGAAGTGTCTCATCATTGCCGAGAAGCCGTCCGTGGCGGCCGATCTGGCGCGCGCCCTCGGGAAAATCCCCAAGAAGGGCGAGCATTTTGAAAACGACGAATACGTGATTTCGTCGGCGGTGGGGCATTTGGTCGGGCTGCAGATGCCGGAGGACATCGACAAAAAGAAATACGGCTTCTGGCGGCTGGAGACCCTGCCGATCATCCCGGACGAGTTCCAGCTCATGCCCCTGCCCGAGGGCAAGGAGCGGTTCGGCCAGCTCAAGAAGCTGCTCGCCCGGAAGGACATCACCAGCGTCATCAACGGCTGCGACGCCGGCCGTGAGGGCGAGCTCATCTTCACTTATATCTACCAGCTGACGAAGTGCAAAAAGCCCTTCAAGCGGCTCTGGATGTCGTCCATGACCAACGACGGCATCATCGCGGCCTTCAAGACCCTGCGTTCCGCCGAGCAGATGCAGGGCCTGGCCGACGCCGCCCGCTGTCGGAGCGAGAGTGACTGGCTCATCGGTATCAACGGCACCCGCGCGCTGACCAAGCGCATGTTCGGCTCGCGCGCCGGCAACGTGGCCTCGGTCGGCCGCGTGCAGACCCCCACCCTGGCGATTGTTTACAACCGCGAACTGGAGATCCGCAATTTCAAGCCCCGCGACTACTGGCGGGTCACCGCCAGCTTCGAGGTGGCCAAGGGCATCTACGAAGGCGCCTACCAGCGTCCGGATTTCAAGAAGAGCGAGGACGACGAGCACGACCGCATCGACCGCCTCTGGAAGCAGAAGGATGCCGAGGCTGTCATGGCCGCCTGCTCGGGCCAGCCGGTGGCTGCGGTTACCGAGGAGAAGAAGCCCAGCACGCAGATCGCCCCGCGGCTTTACGACCTGACCACATTGCAACGCGAGGCGAACGGCCGCTTCGGCTTCCCGGCCAAGCGCACGGTTCAAATCGCGCAGGCCCTCTATGAGCGGCACAAGATGATCACCTATCCCCGCACCGACTCGCGGGCCTTGCCGGAGGATTACATGCCGCTGGTGCGCGAGACGCTGGGCAACCTGCACGGTGACCTCAAGGTTCACGCCCAGCGCGTGCTCGACTCCGGCTGGGTGCAGCCAAACAAGCGCATCTTCAACAATGCCCAGGTCTCGGACCACTTCGCCATCATCCCGACCCAGCACGAGGCCAAGCACCTCGACGAGGCCGAGGCCAAGCTCTTTGACATGATCGCGCGGCGGTTTGTGGCGACCTTCCACCCCGTGGCGGAATTCGACGTGACCACGCGGCTCAGCGTCGTGGCCAACCACACCTTCAAGACCGAGGGCAAGGTGCTGACCGCACCCGGCTGGCTGGCAGTCTATGGCAAAGCGACGGTGGGCGATGACGAAGCCGAGTCCAAGGCGCTGCCGGCGCTCTCCGCCGAGGGCAAGAACAAGGCGAACACGGTCAACCCAGTGCTGCACGCCGAAAGCACCCGCCCGCCGCCGCGCTACACCGAGGCCACGCTCCTTTCCGCGATGGAAGGCGCCGGCAAGCTCGTCGAGGACGAGGACCACGCCGAGGCCATGAAGGAACGCGGCCTGGGCACGCCCGCCACGCGGGCCGACACCATCGACGGCCTGATCAACCAGAAATACATGGATCGCAACCAGCGCGAGCTGGTGCCGACGACCAAGGCCGAGCAGGTGCTCCAGTTTCTCACGGCCGTAAAGGCCGACGACATCACCAGCCCGACGATGACGGGCGAGTGGGAATTTCACCTCCGCGAGATGGAGCACGGCAAGTTCTCCCGCGATAAGTTCATGGCCGAGATCATCAAGGAGACCAAGGGCATCGTGGAGCGGGTGAAGAATTTCGAGGAAGACGACTCGGTCGCCCGCGTGACTGACATCAAGTCCCCCACCGACGGCAAACCCCTGCGCGAGACGCTCCGCGGCTACAAGTCCAAGGACGGCGAGTTAATGGTCTACAAGGTCATCGGTGGCCGCCGTATGGAGGAGCCGGAGATCAAGGAGCTGGTGGAAAAGCGCTCGGTCGGTCCGCTCGACGGGTTCATCTCAAACAAGACCCGCAACCGGTTCTCCGCCGTGATCAAACTGGTGCAGGTGGAGGACAAGAAGGACCCAACGCTCAAGAAGTGGAAGACGGAGTTCGACTTCGGCGACAAGGCCGACATAGCCACTCTCACGCCCTTCTGGACCGACCCCGCGACCGGCGGGCAACTGTGTGAAAACGGCAGCAGCTACATCCTGCGGGAAAAAGAGGGCGAGGGCTGGAAGCAGACCTTCCGCATCGGCCGCATCATGTGCCAGAAGCCCATCCCGCCCGAGCAAGTGATCAAGATGGTGACCGATGGGAAAACCGACCTCATTGTTGGCTTCACCTCAAAGAAGGGCCGGCCGTTCGACGCCTTTCTCAAGCGCGAGGGACCGAAGATGTCGTGGGAATTTCCGCCGCGCAAAGCCAAGCTCGACAAGGACGGCAAGCCCATCCCCCGCAAGGCCCGCGTGCCGCTCGACCTTTCCAAGGCGACGGTCATCGGTGAAAGCAAGGTGCACGACGGCGAACTGGTGATGACCGACGACGCCTTCTACGTGCGCAAGCCCGGCCAGGACAACCGCGCCGTGTTCAAGTGCTCGCGCAAGATTTGCGAGGTCGAGATCCCGGTTGACGAAATCCGGCTGCTGGTCGAGGAGGGCCGCAGCAACCTGATCGAGGGCTTTGTGTCCAAGCGCGGCAACAAGTTCAGCGCCTACCTCGTGCTCTCCCAGAAGCAGGACAAGGCGGATTTCGAATTCCCACCACGGTAGACCTGTCCTGCATGACTCTGTAATAATGTCATCCTGAGCGCAGCGAAGGATCCATGCGTCCGAATATGGCGCCACGCTCGCAGCCGTGGATACTTCGCTTCGCTCAGTATGACAGATACGATAGTCTGCTCCGCCCAACAATAGGCTTGTGGCACCTTTCCTGCAGGGAGTAAGTGTCTGCGCCCCCTTCTTCCCATGATCGTCACCACCGCCCAGCTCTTCAAGCACGCCTACGGGAAATACGCCGTCGGCGCCTACAACATCAACAACGCCGAGCAGGCCATGGGCCTCTTCAAGGGCTGCATCTCGTCCAAGGCGCCCTTCATCATCCAGATTTCCAAGGGCGCGCGCAAATACACCGACAAGCGCATGCTCGAGGCCATCATCCGCTCCGCCAGCGAGATTTTCCCCGAGGCCATCTTCGCCGTCCATCTCGACCACGGCGATGAGGAGACCTGCTATGACTGCATCAACTCCGGTTTCTTCAGCTCGGTGATGATCGACGCCTCGCACGACCCCTTCGAGAAGAACGTCGCCATCACCAAGCGCGTGGTCGACAAGGCCCATGCCAAGGGCATCTCGGTCGAGGCCGAACTGGGCATGCTCGGCGGCGTCGAGGAGGACATCAAGGTCGAGGAAGGCAACGCGTGCCTGACCGACCCGGCCGAGGCCGAGGACTTCGTCCGGAAAACCGGCTGCGACTCCCTCGCCTGCGCCATTGGCACCTCGCACGGCGCCTTCAAGTTCAAGGGCAAGCAGTCCCTCCATTTCGACGTGCTCGACAAGATCAAGGCGCGCCTCCCCGGTTTCCCACTTGTCATGCACGGCAGTTCCAGTGTGCCGAAGGAGGAGGTCGACCGGATCAACGCCGCCGGCGGCACGATCGCCGGCTCGATGGGGGTCGACGTGAACGAATACCTGCCCGCCGCGAAGCGCGGCGTCACCAAGGTCAACATCGACACCGACGGCCGCCTCGTCTGGACCCGCGTGCACCGCGAGTTCTTCCGCGACAATCCCAAGGAGTTCGACTTCCGTCCGCCGGGCAAAATCTTCATCGAGGAATACGCAAAGTTCATCGCCAGCCGCAACGTGTTGCTCGGCTCGGCCAACCAGCTCGACGACCTCCGCAAGTCACTCGGCAAGTAAGCCGGCAGTCAGCAGCGGGCCAGGCCTCCGGGCTTGGCAATAATCCGCGCTTGTGATTGTTTTCCCGCCATGAACACACCCCAGCGTTATGGTGCATCGATTTTCTGCCTCGGGCTGCTTTGGCTGTCACCCTTGCGCGCGGAGCCCCTCGTGGACGAGCCCGGCCGGTTTACCGTGGATATGCCCCAGCCCGTCGAGCGCAGCACCTCGGAGATTAATTCCGGCCTGGGCAAGGGCATCATGCATCTGTTCTCAAATGACGGACCCAACTCCACCGCCTATATCCTGGGCTACAATGACTATCCGGCCGGCTCCATCGCCAAGCTTGATCGGGAAAAGGTTTATGGCGACGTCATCAAAGGCGTCGTGGACAGCCTGAAGGGCGTGGTCCGCTCCAATGTGGAGCACAAGCTGGGTGAGGTGGCGGGCTGGGAATACATCTTGGTCAATGAAGCGAACAAGTTTGTGGCCCGGACGCGTTGTTATCTCGCGGGAGACCGGCTTTACCAGATCATGTATATGGGTCCCATCGGCACCGAGAACAGCAAGGAAGCGCTGCAGTTCCTGGAATCATTCCGTCTGTTGCGTTAGCTGGAGCCATCGCAAGAACGCGGAAGAGTTGCAGCGGGGAATGGCAGATACCAAATAAAATAAACCAATACGCGCATCCTGTCATTCTGAGCGCAGCGAAGAATCCAGGGCCGCGAAGGTGGCACCAGATCGGACGCATGGATCCTTCGCTGCGCTCAGGATGACATGCCGAGGCCTCATTCGCTCACTTCCGTATCTCCGTTCTTCCGTGCTTCCGTGATTTCTGCCTGAGTGACGGCATGCTTCCGGGTTTCGAGTCACGGCTCCGCCTGTTCGCCGAGGTGATTGTCCGCGTCGGGCTTAATCTGCAGCCCGGACAGCGACTGCTCATCACCGAGCCCTACGAACTGCAGGGCGTGGCGCGGAGTGCGGAGGTCATTGTCGAGGCCGTGAGGATCGCGGCCATGGAGGCGGGGTGCCCCCACCCCGCAGGCATTGAAGTCATCTGGAGCGACGGCGCCCGGCTGAGGGAATATGCTTTGAATAAGGACTGGCACGGTTTCGTCCAACTGGTGGACGGCAACGCCCGCCGGATGCAGGCTTATCTAAAAAACCAGGACGCCCTGCTCTTCCTGCAGGGCAGCCAGCCCCGGCTGCTGGACGGCATCCCGTCGGCTGACGTCAGCAAGCTGCGCCGGATTGGCTGGGAATATTTCGGGCCCATCGCCCAGCAACTCGTGCAAGGCGCCACCAATTGGACCGTGGCGCCCGCGCCATCGCCCGGCTGGGCGAAAATCGTCTATGCCGACCTGCCTGCTGACGGGCGGCTCGCGGCCTTGTGGGAATCCGTGTTCGAGGCGCTGCGGGTTGCGAGGTGGAGCGCGACCTCCGGACGCGCTCAAGAAAACCCTCCCGGAGGTTGGGTTCCACCGCAAGAAAGTCCTCACGCCGCCTGGCCGGCCCACTTGCAGGCACTGCAAAAATGCCGCGACGCCCTGAATGCGCAGCATCTCAAGACCCTGCGCTACCAGGGTGCGGGCTCCGATCTCACGGTCACCCTGCCCCCGGAGCACGTCTGGTTCACGGCGCAACTGACCACGAGATCCGGCCGGCCTTTCGTTGCCAACGTGCCGACCGAGGAGGTGTTCACCCTGCCGCACCGCGATTCGGCCGGGGGCTCGGTGCGCGTGTCGCGGCCCGTGAATTATGGCGGCGCAACTATCGATGGCATTGAACTCGAGTTTCAGCGCGGCCGGGTGGTGCAGGCCGCCGCACGCACCAATGACGACCTCCTGCAGCAAATGCTTGCCACCGATGAAGGCGCGGCGCGGTTGGGCGAAGTCGCCCTGGTCTTGCACACGACGTCGCTAGCCCGCTCCGGGCGCCTGTTCCACCATCCGCTGCTCGATGAAAACGCCGGCAATCACATTGCCCTCGGCGAGGCCTATGCGTTCTGCCTGCGCTCGCCCAATCCCGCGGCGTTGAATCGCAGCCTGATTCATGTGGACCTTCCGCTCGACGCCCGGGTGGTCCTGTCCAAACTGGAACCGTCCTGACTGCGCCCTGTACCCCACCCGTGCCCGTCCCAACCCCGACCTCCGATGACCTCGATCCTGAATTGCTGCGCCGTGCGCAGACGGGCGACGAAGCGGCCTTCGGCGTGGTCATGCGGACCCACTATGAGCGGATTTTCCGGCTCGTGTATTCCATGGTGCGCCACGAGCACGATGCCCGCGATGTCTGCCAGGAAATCTGGCTCACGGTCTGGCGGCAATTGCCCGGGTTCCGCGGTGACGCGAAATTCACCACCTGGCTGCATCCCATCGTGGTGCGGCGCGCCATTGATCACCTGCGGAAAAGCCGTCGCTGGTATGACCGCTTTCTCCCCTTTGCCACTGGCGACTCCGCGCTCGAGTCCGTGCCCGAGCCCGCGGCGGCCGACGACACCCGGCAGGAAACGGAACAGACCGAACGCCGCGCGCAACTCCGCGGCGCCATTGACGCCCTGCCGCCGAAGCAGCGCGCCGTGCTTGCCTTGCGCGAGATTCAGGGGCTTTCTTACGAGGAAATCGCCCGCGCCACCGGCATCCCGGCCGGCACCGTCATGTCACGACTTTATCACGCGCGCCGTCAGCTGGCGCAAAAACTAGGAGCCAAACCATGAACTACTCAAAAATCATCTCTTTTCTTCTGCTGGCAATTTTGTCCAGCCTGGCACTCGCGGCCCGCCCCGCCGAGGGGGTCAGCATCCAGGGCATCCTCATCTCCGCGTCCAACGAGCGCGGCGAAACCGACCGCCGGCTCGCGCCCTACGAGCCCACCTTGCGCCGCATCCTGCGCTTTGAGAGTTACCGCTTTCTGGGCGAGGACCACGCGACGGTCAATGTAACCGAGCGCGGCCAGCTCTCGCTCGGCGACGGACATCAACTCGTGGTCGAGACCGACAGCTCCGACGGCAAAGGCATTCATGTCCGGGTGCGCTGGGTGGCCGGCCGCCGCACGCTGATGAACACCGGGCTGGTGCTCAGCCCGGGTGTGCCCGCGGTTCTCGGCGGCCCCTCCACCGGCAACAGGGACGAGGTCTACGCCGTGATCTTGATCGGGCGATAAATGCAGGGCAGCAGGCGCTTCTGGTTCAGGCGTTTAGGCCATGCCTGAATTCTGTCACACGAATATTGAATAAACCCGCCCGGAGCCTCGTCCCAAGGAGTGAACCCAACCTTGGAGGACATAATGAAAAACAAAATCACTGCTCTCGCCCTTATCGCCGCCACCGCACTGTCCCTCGCGCCCAAGCCTGCCCAGGCCCACGACAGGGGTCTCGCCATCGTCGGTGGCTTTCTCGGCGGCTTGATTGTCGCCAACGCCATCAACGACAGCCGGCACGATTACTCTTACGCTGACCGCGGCCCCACCACTGTCATTGTCAATGATCGCAACGATCGCTGCGACGATTTTGGAGACCGTTACGATGATCGCAGTCACTCCGGTTACTGGAAGGATGTCACCGTCCAAGTCTGGGTGCCCGGCTACTGGCTCGTCGAGCGCGGCCACCACGGCTGCAGCTATCGGCGCTACGTCGAAGGCTACTACACCCTCCGCACCGACCGCGTCTGGGTGTCCAACGACCGGTTCGACCGGCGCGACCACGATTACAGCTACGGCCGGCGCGGCTGAGTGCAAAAACTGCCCTCTGTCATGAATTGCCGCGACAACGAGACCCTGCTTTTGGCCGAACGGGACGGCGGGCTGACCTCCGATCAGCGCGCCGCCCTTGAGCGGCACGTCGCAGCCTGCCCCGCCTGCCGGCAATTGCGGTCCCGCCTGGCCGAGGCGCTGGGCGCCTTCCAGGCGGACGCCGCCAATGTCGCCGTGCCGGACGCGGGCGAGGCATGGCGCGATCTTCGCGCGCAACTGCACGACGAGGCCGCCAAGCCCGCAAGGAAACGTCCGCTCGCCCCGATAATCTGGTTCAGCACGCCGCTGGCTGCCGCCGCGGCGCTCACCCTGGCCTGGCTTGGGTTGCGCTCGCCCTCAGCCGAGCCGGTTGCCCCGGCCACCCCCGCGGCCGAGGTTGCCCGCGCCGACTTTGTCGAGGCCGGCGATGCCAGTGCCTCGACCATGGTCTACGTGGACAAGGACAGCGGCTGGCTGGTCGTCTGGGCGACGGATAGCGACGCCCACAGCAAGGGTTGAGCCGTCAGTTGATCTGCGCGAGCGACCACATCACCACGTCGAGCTGGCGGGAGAACAGCACCTCGGGGTGCATGGGCCCAAGCGGAACCTCCGAGAGTGTGTTCGTTTTAATTTCAACCCACCCGCGGTGCAACGGCCACTTCCGGTGCTGCACTTCCGTGCGAAACAGGCCACCCGTCTTCGGAGAAAAACTGTAGAGGCAGTAGCGCTCCGTGGCCCACTCGGCAAATGAACCGGGCTGAGCCGGTGCCGGTTCCCCCGGCACACAAGAGGCGGCAAACTGCCGCTCACCCCGGTGGGCGGAATAATTGATGCCGGCGTTGGTTTCGGTCAGTGTCACTTCGGCCGTGAAATATGGGGCATGGAAAAAAGTGCGCGCGGTCCAGACCGCCAGCGCGTTAGTGGCATCCAAACTCAGGAACCACACGCCGCGTTTGCCACCGGCGGTCACGTAGGTGCGGACATTTATCTCCGGGAAATCACAGAGCCAGGCCGGCGCCGGCCAGCCGCGCTTGGTCACATCCTCCATGCGGAAAGGCACAATTCCGATCCAAGCCTTGCCGTCATGAAGATCGAGTTCGACTCCGGCCGGTAGTAATTTCCGCAACTCCGCCGCTTCCGCCTCAAAATGGATGAAGGTCAGGTCCAGCCATTGCATGCTCCAGGCCCAGGGTCGTCCGGGCGCCAGCCATGGGCGGTGATCGGTCTGGGCGAATGCCGGATGCACGGCAGTCAACCTACGGCAGCCATGGGAACTTCTCGGACTTCGGTTTCCGTTTCTCCTTCTGGGCGGTCATGAACTCCTTCGCCTCCTCGGTCATGTAATAGAGCATGGTGGCGTTGCCCGCGAGTTCCTGGATGCCGCTCTGGCCGTCGAGCTCGGCGTTGAAGGCGGACTTCAGGCAGCGGATGGCGAGCGGGCTGCGCTGCAAAATCTCCCGCGCCCAGGCGACGCCCTCGGCCTCGAGGTGTTTCACGTCCACGACCTTGTTGACCAGGCCCATCGCCAGCGCCTCCGTGGCGTTGTATTGCCGGCAAAGGAACCAGATTTCGCGGGCTTTCTTCTGGCCAACCATCCGCGCAAGGTAACTGGAGCCAAAGCCGCCGTCGAAGCTGCCCATCTTGGGGCCGACTTGGCCGAAGATCGCATTGTCGGCGGCGATGGTGAGATCGCACATGACGTGGAGCACATGGCCGCCGCCGATGGCGTAGCCGGCAACAAGTGCGATGACCACCTTCGGCATCGAGCGAATGAGTTTCTGGACCTCGAGGACGTTGAGCCGCGGCACGCCCTTGCCGTCAATGTAGCCCCCGTGGCCGCGGACGGATTGATCGCCGCCGGAGCAGAAAGCGTATTTGCCATCCTTGGCCGGACCGGCGCCGGTGAGAAAAACCACGCCAATGGACTGATCCTCACGGGCGTCGAGCAGCGCCTCGTGCATCTCGGCCACGGTTTGCGGGCGGAAGGCGTTGCGCTTCTCCGGCCGGTTGAGGGTGATCTTCGCCATGCCGGCGGTCTTCTGATAGATGATTTCCTCGTATTTCTTGGCGGTTTTCCAGACGGGACGCATGGGGCAAGGTCGCTTGAAAAGACCTGAGCGGCAACCGTTTTTGCCATCCCGGTCCGCTTTTTACCAATGACGTCAAGCAGTATTAGCTTTTTAATGGAAACAGCTTGGAGTGCGGGGCGGCAGCCCGACAATGCCGCTTCGTATGCACCCCCCCGGCCACACGGTCACCACTACGGCCAGCGCTGGACTCACCCTCGGTGCGCTGGGCGTGGTCTTTGGCGATATTGGCACGAGCCCGCTTTACGCGCTGCGGGAATGCCTGCACGCCCTGCCGGTCAACGATCAGGCCGCGGGCATCCTCGGCGCCCTCTCGCTCGTTTTCTGGGCGCTGGTGCTGGTGGTCTGCGTCAAATACCTGCTGATTGTCATGCGGGCCGACAATCGCGGCGAAGGCGGCATCTTCGCCTTGCTGGCGCTCACCCATCCCGACCGCGACAAGACCGCCAAGATCGGCTGGTTCACGCTGGTCGTGCTCTTTGGCGCCGCACTGCTCTATGGCGACGGGGTTATCACCCCCGCCATCTCGGTGCTGGGCGCGGTCGAGGGACTGAAAAGCTTCGATCCCATCTATGAGCATTACATCCCGGCGGTCAGCTGCGTGATCCTGATCGGCTTGTTCTACTTCCAATTCAAGGGCACCAAGAAAATCGGCCGCGTCTTCGGACCGGTGATGCTCCTGTGGTTCCTCACGATCGGGCTCACCGGCCTGTGGCATATCGTGGACAATCCCGGCGTGCTGGCGGCGCTCAACCCGATGCATGGCGTCAACCTGCTGCGCGGCCATCCCGGCTACGCCGCGGTCATTCTCGGCGCGGTGGTGCTCGCCATCACGGGCGCGGAGGCGCTCTACGCCGACATGGGCCACTTCGGGCGCAAATACATCTCCCTCGCCTGGTATGGCATCGCCTTCCCCGGCCTGCTGCTGAACTACTTCGGCCAGGGGGCTTTTGCCCTCCAGCATCCGGCGGACATCGGCAATCTCTTCTTCGCCCTCGTGCCGGAGGGCATGCCGCGACTGTGCCTCATCGGCCTGTCCATCGGGGCGGCCATCATCGCCAGCCAGGCGCTCATCTCCGGCACCTTCTCGCTCACGCGGCAGGCGATCCAGCTCGGCTATTTTCCGCGCCTGAAGATCCAATATACCAACGCCCTGCATTTCGGGCAGATTTACCTGCCGCTGGTCAACATCGCTCTCGCCCTCGGTTCCATCTACGTCGTGCTGACCTTCGGCTCCAGCGAGCGGCTGGCCGCGGCCTACGGCATTGCCGTGACCGGCACCATGCTCGTCACCACCCTGGCGTTCTTTCGCGTCGCCCGGCTGCGCTGGTCGTGGGGTTGGTGGAGAATCCTGCCCCTCGCCGTCGTTTTCGTCACCATCGAGGCCGCGTTCATCGCGGCGAACCTCCATAAGTTTTCCGACGGCGGCTGGCTGCCCATCATCGTCGGTCTCGCCCTGCTGGCGGTCATGCACACCTGGAAGAGCGGCAAGACCGAGATTTTCCGCCGCATCTACGCCAACGAGATCACCGAGGACGAGCTGCGCAATATCGCGAACAGCGAGCGCGTCGCCCGCGTGCGCGGCACCGGCGTGTTCATGGCCGGCAACCCCACGGGCACCCCGCTCGTGCTGCTCCACCACGTCAAGGCCAACAAGGTGCTCCACGAAACCGTCGTGCTGCTGAGCATCACCACGGAGGACGTCCCCACCGTGGACGAGGACGAGCGCTTCACGGTCAGTGAGATCGGTCACGGGGTCTGGCGCGCCGTGGCCCATTACGGTTACATGGAATCGCCCGACGTCTCCACGCTCATGGATAAGGTCCGCGACGCCGGCGTGCCGCTGAAGCTCAACGAAGCCACCTACTACTTCAACCGCGAGATGATCATCACCGGCGGTGACGCGAAGATGTTTGAGTGGCAGAAGCATTTCTACGCCTTCCTCAGCCGGAACGCACGCCAGGTCCGCGATTACTACCGTCTCCCGCCGATGCAGATCATCGAGGTCGGCATGCCGATCCAGCTCTAGCGGCTTGCGCGGGATGCGGCGGACTGTTTGGGTGGGGTGAATGGACATCCGCTCGCACCGCTTCATCAGCCATTTCCCCGCCGCGCAGGGAGCCAAGCTGGCCCAGCAGGTGCGGCTCGTCCGCTACCCGCACAAGGCCCTGATTTTTGAGGAGGACAGCGTCTCCAATTGCATTTACCTGGTCTTCACCGGGCGCATCGTCCTGACGAAGAAGACGCCCGGCGGGGCCCAACAGGTCATCGCCTACAAGGGGCCCGACGACTATTTCGGCGAACTCGGCGTGCTGGACGGCTCGACCCGCAGCACCGCCGCCACCGCCGACGGCCCCGTGCAGCTCGGCCGCCTGCCGCAAAAGCCGTTTCTGCAACTGCTCTCCCAGTCCTCGTGGCACACGGTGCTCCGGCTCTTCAGCCACGTCAGTGAAGACCTGCGCGCCACCAACGCCCGCTACGTCGGCGAGGTCGTCCGCAAGGAGAAGATCACCCTCATCGGGGAGATGGCCAACACGATGATCCACGATTTTCGCGGCCCTTTCGCCACCATCAAACTCGCCACCGAGCTCCTGGCCAAGCGGCACGGTGACCCGAAAACGCAGGATCTGTGCGCCATGATTCTCCGCCAGGTCACCCGGCTCGGGGGCATGGTCGAGGAAGTGCTGGAGTTCGCCCGCGGGGAAACCCGCCTCCGCCTCAAATCGGTCCGGCTCAGCGAGGTCTTCGCCCAGTTGCGGGAGAACAATGTCGTGACGCTGGGCCGCGCCGGCGTGAAATTGCACTGCAAGCCCAACACCCTGGAGCTGCCGCTCGACGCCGACCGTTTCCTGCGCGTGCTCCAGAACCTCGTGACCAACGCCCGCGAAGCGCTCGGCAAGCGCCCGAACAGCCGCATCACCATTTCTGCCCGGCGGCTGCATACCCAGTGCATCATCACCGTGGCGGACAACGGGCCGGGCGTCGCCAAGGATGTCCGGGCCTCGCTCTTCGAGCCTTTCGTCAGCCACGGCAAATCCGGCGGCACCGGCCTCGGCCTGGCGATCGCCCGTTCCATCGTCACGGCGCATCACGGCTCCCTTGATTACACCACCTCGAACTCCGGCACGGCCTTCAGCATCCAGCTGCCGCTCGAGCAGTAGGGGTCAAACGCCGGCCAGCCGGGCAAAGAGAATCTGCCGGAAACCCGCGTCCCGCTTCCGGTCGGTGCGCAACTCCAGCACGCGGATGCCCCGCGACGGCAGCTTCGCCACAAGAACTGCCAGGTGCTGGGCATCGCGCACCCGCACATGCGCCACCCCGTAGGTTGAGCAAAGTTTTTTGAAGCCGGCTTCCTGTGGCGTGGCGAAGAATTCCTCGAAGGGCGGGTTGAATTGCGCGACGGGCAGATGCTGGAAGATGCCGCCGCCCTCGTTGTTGATGAGCACAACGGTCAGGCTGCCCTTGAACTTGGGCCTGAGCAGAAATCCATTGGTGTCGTGCAGCAGCGCGAGATCGCCAGTCACGAGCACAGCCGGGGCGCCGCCGTGGGCTGTGCCCAGGGCGGTCGAGAGCGTGCCGTCGATGCCATTCGCTCCGCGGTTGAAGCGAAACTGCTGGCGGCCATTGCCCGCCGGCCAGAAATATTCCGCATCGCGCACCGGCATTGAGCTCGCAATGAAGCAAGTTGTCCGCGCCGGCAGCTCGCGCGCCAGCACCCCGACCCATTGCGGCTCGACGAGTCCCTTGATTTTCCGCAACTCGGCGGCCAGCGCCCGGCTGGTTTTCTTGTCCGCGTCGAGCCACTGCTTCGCGTAAGGCGGCAAACGTTTCTTGCCTCGGAAGCCGTGGCTCCAGGCCGTCAGGTCGCAGCGGGCAAAACTTGTGCGCAGGTGCAGGGCGTCCTGGTTGGCCGACCACTCGGTCACGATCACAGTCTCCGGATCCGCCCGCTGCAGCCACGCCCGCAGCACCTTGCTCGTGGGCCAGCCGCCGATGCAGACCACCTGGACCGGTTGCAGGGCAGTGGCCAGCTTTTCATTCCGCAGCAGCGTATCGTAGTGGACGACGAGGTGGCCCGCCGTGGCGGCGTGGGTCCGTAAGGGCGAGAGAGCGTCGGCCAGCACCGGCCAGCCCAGGGCGTGGGATATCCGGCCGACGTTTTGCGCAAACAAATCCCCGGAAACCGGTTCGTTGGGTCCGACCACGATAACGCCCCGTGACTGGTCGGTGAGCTTCGGCCAGAGCGGCCCGCCCAAAGCCACTTCCACCACGCCGTTACCCGGCCAGTAATCCTGCAGGCCGGCGAAGAATCCCCGGAAAGCCGCGACGTTGATCCCGGCCGGCAGGGCCTGAGGCAGCGGCGCCAGCGGGTCACGGAAAGGGCAGTTGAGATGCACCGGACCCGCGACGGGCTGCAGGCAGCGTTCCACGGCGTGCGCCACCGTCTGCCGCAGGTAGCGGAGCATGGGCATCGTCGCCTCCGGCACGGCGCACTCATGTTGGTGGTTCACGTAGCCGCCGTAGATCTTCACCTGGTCGATGGTCTGGCCCGAGTGACAGTCGCGCAGTTCCGACGGCCGGTCGGCCGTCAGCACCAGCAGGGGCACGCCGGTTTCCCGGGCCTCGACAATCGCGGGAAGAAAATTGGCCGCCGCGGTGCCGGAGGTGCAGACCAGCGCCACGGGACGCCCCCGCTGCTTGGCCAGGCCGAGCGCGAAGAATGCCGCCGACCGCTCGTCCAGCACGGGGATCGCCTCGATCTCAGGGTTCCGGGCCAGGGCGATCGTGAGCGGCGCGGAGCGCGAGCCCGGCGAAATCACGGCGCGACGCACTCCGCGCTGCACGAGCGTCTCGACCAGCACGCTGCACCAAAGGGTGTTGGTGTTGCGGAAATCCAACGAAGACTCGGGGGCGTTGGTCATGCGTGGGTGAGGGCTTCGATGAGAGCCTTGAACTTCAATTCCGTTTCCGCAAATTCCTTCTCGGGCGAAGAGCCCGCCACGATGCCCGCGCCGGCATAGACCAGCGCCGTGTGGCCATCGACCAGGGCCGAACGGATGCCAACGAAAAATTCCCCGCCACCGCGGTGATCCACCCACCCCTGTGGCCCGGCGTAAAGCCCGCGGTCAAACGGTTCAAGCCGGGCAATGGCGGCCGCGGCCGGCGCACGCGGCGTGCCACCGACCGCCGGCGTCGGGTGCAGGCGGGCCAGCAATTCGAGGATGTGCGTGCCCGCCGGCAGCGTGGCGCTGATTGGCAGATGCAGGTGGTGCACATTGGCGAGGCCGAGCAGCCGCGGCTGGTCCGCATGCTCAAGCTTCAAGTCCAGGTCCGCCACCCGCCGGGCGATGGACTCGAGGACCAGCCGGTGCTCGCGCAGGTCCTTCTCACTTTGCAAGAGGGCCCGGGCGAGCGCGGCGTCCTCGCTGGCCGATTCGCCGCGCGGCGCCGACCCGGCCAGCGCCTCGGTGTGCATCCGGCCGCCCGAGACGCGCACCAGCCGCTCCGGGCTCACGCCGATGAAGCTCTGGCCCCGGCCGTTCGCGATCGAAAAGGCGTAGCAACTGGGATAATGCTGGCGCAGGTGATTGAGCACGCCGAGCGGGTGAAATTTCTCGGGGGTCGTCAGCCGCCGGGCCCGCGCCAGCACGACCTTCTGGTAATCACCCCGCGCAATCTCGGTCAAAGCCTCGGTGACGGCGCGCTGGTAGGCGCCTGCGCCACCGATTTCCTCGGCTTGGATCGGTGCGGAAGGACGCTCCTTGCGCTGCGCACTGCGATAATCGAAGGCCCGGAACTTGGCGTGCGCCTTCCAAACCTTGGCCGCCATCAGGTCGACCGGTGCGTCGGCCGTGACCAGCAGGTTGGCGACGGCGACCGTGCTGTCCCCGCTGCGCGCCACCTGCCAGCGCGGCACAAACAGTCGCAAGGCCGGAAACGCGGCCCCGGCGGCGGTGTCAGCGGAAAAGCCGTTGGCGAAAAAGAAATGCGGCCCGGCAAACGGCACGTCGAGTGGACCGACCGCGATGGTGTCCGCCAGCACCTGCGCAATGTAGTCCCGGGCGGCGCCAAAGCGTTCCGGGCCGGCGGACGTGAATTCCAGCACCGCCTCCGCCCCGGCCACGGCGAAACCCTGCGCCGGCCGCTCGGCGTAGAAATGCAGCTGGGCGGGGTCGAAGATCGATTCCAGCACCGCCAGCGGATCGAGGTGGTCGACCGCCAGGCTGATGCTGACGAGCTGGGGCCGGCCGGCCTCGCGGGCCAGCGTGCAGCATTGGACCAGAAACGCGTGCAGCGACTCGGGCGTGACGTTCTCGGTCGGATTGACCGGCAGGATTTTCACGACTTGTCGGCCGACGCGGGACGCGGGAAAAGCACCAGTGCCGGGGCCACCTTGGCGCCATTGAGCTTGGTCCCCCACTTCAGTTCGTCGCGCCAGGCCGTTCCCGGTGCATGGCCGAGCACGGCGTTGATCCGCTCCGTGGTCGCGGGCGTGACGTGCTGGATGAGCGCGGCCGCAAGCCGGAGCGCCTCGGCCATCGTGGCCAGCGAGGTGCAAAGCAGAGCCTGGTCCGCCGGGTCGGAAGACTTGCCGAGTTTCCACGGCGCGCGCTTCTCAATGTAGGCGTTGGTCTCGGTCAGGAAAAACATGGCGCGCTCCAGCGCCGTGTGAAACTGGAAACCCTCGCAGAGGGGGATGAATTCATCGCGGGTCTTCGCCCACAAGTCCTGCAAAGCGCGCTCAAGATCCCCGGCGGCTCCGGCCGCCGGCACCGCACCGCCGGCAAAGCGGGTCGTCATGTTGAGGGTGCGGTTGACGAGATTGCCGAGATTGTTCGCCAGTTCACTGTTGTAGCGCACGAGAAACTGCTCGCGGGTGAACTCGCTGTCCTGGCCGACATTCATTTCGCGGATCAGGAAGTAGCGGAAGGCGTCGACGCCAAACTCATCGACGAACGCGAGTGGATTAACGGTCGCACCCGTGCTCTTCGACATTTTCGCTCCGCTCTGCAGCCACCAGCCATGGACGATGATACCCTTGGGCAGCGGGATGCCGGCCGCGTGCAGCATGATGGGCCAGTAAACGGCGTGGGGCGGCACCAGGATATCCTTGCCGATGACGTGGTGCGCCTCGCGCCATATCTCCGGCCGGTCCACGACCGCCGAGTAATAATTGATCAACGCATCGAACCAGACGTAGGTGACGTAGTTTTCGTCGAACGGCAGCGGGATGCCCCACTCGAGGCGCTCCTTGGGCCGCGAGATGCAGAGGTCATTGAGCGGTTCTTTCAAGAACTCCAGCACCTCTTTTTGGCGGTGGGGAGGAAAAATAAATAGCTTATTTTCCGTCAGAAACTCCACCAGCCAGTCCTGATATTGCGCGAGCCGGAAGAAGTAATTTGTCTCGGTGATCTCGGTGACTTCGCCGAAGATCTCAGGCCAGGAGCCGTCCGGCAACCGGTCCTTTTCCTGGAGAAACTGCTCCTGGCGCGTCGAGTAGAAGCCCTTGTATTCCGCCTGGTAGATCCTCTTGTCGTCGAAAAGCTGCTGGAGCACGGTGCGAACGACCTTCTTATGCCGATCCTCGGTGGTGCGGATGAAATCGTCGTTGGATATGTTGAGTTTGGGCAGCAACGCCCGGAATACCGCGCTGGTCTCGTCGACATACTTTTGCGGCGGGATGCCGCGCGCCCGGGCGCTGGCCTGGACCTTCTGCCCGTGCTCGTCGGCCCCGGTCAGAAAATGCACCCGGTCGCCCATCTGCCGGCGGAAGCGCGCGATGACGTCGGTCAGCACCTTTTCATAGGCGTGGCCCACGTGCGGCGACCCGTTCACATAGTCGATGGCGGTCGTGATATAGAAAGACTGCATAAAAGGGTCAAAAACCTACCTGCCCCGGGGCATTTGTCGAAGGTTTTGACGCGCTCGCCTCGGACGGTCTATTCTGCACCCTAAAAGCCCGACCATGAACCTCAACACACGCTCGCTTGGCCTGGCCCTGCTGCTGCTCCTGCTCTTTTTGAGCGCGGCGCTGACGCTGCAGTGGTGGCTGAACCGGGAGACCAGGCAGCTGCAGACAGTTGTGATCGAGGATCAACGGGCGCGGCTGGCGCGGGCGGTGATTGAGAGTGGCCGGCCGCCGGAAAAATGGGACCAGGCTTTCCAGCGCGAACTCGGCGCCATGCTGGACGGCACGGTGGAATTATTCCGGTCCGACTTGCCGCCCCCGGCCGGAGCGCACGCCGCCTCCGCCCTCACCTTCACCCAAGAAGTGACTGGCGCGCCCGGCTGGCAGGTCCGGGTTGCCTTTGCCCCTCCGGCCTTGCTGCGCGTGCAGATACTGCACGAGCGAATGGTCGCGGTCATCGTGCTGCTCGCCCTTCTGCTCGCCCTCGTGCCACTGTTGATTGTCGCCTTGGAATCGCGCAGTGCGCTGCCGCTGGACGGAGGCTCCCGCGCACCCTGGGCCGACACCCGCGCCCAGGCGTTCGGGATGGAACATTTCGCCAAAATATCCAACGAGCGCACCGTGGCCCTGGAGCAGGAGCACGGCGCCCGGGTGCGCGCCGAGGAGGATTTGCAGGTCAACCGCACCCTGCTGGGCCATTCGGTGGCCGAGCGCGTGCGCCTGGGCCGCGAACTGCATGACAATATCTGCCAGACCCTTTACGCCGTCTGCTTGACCCTGGAGAGCGTGCAGAAAAAAGCACCATTGCCCGCGGAAATGAAGCAACGCGTGGACCAGTGCATGACCGAGTTGCGCCGCCTGAACCAGGAAGTGCGCGCCTACCTGCAGGAGCTCGAGCCGGCCCGGGTCAACGGCCAGTCATTTGCCGGGGCCGTGGCCGGCATGCTTGGTTCTCTGCCGACGGATGGCGAGGTGCGCATCGAGCAACGGCTCGACGTGGCGGCGGTCGAACTCATCCCCTCGCACCAGATCGCGGAAATCATGAACATCCTGCGGGAGGCCGTGAGCAACAGTCTGCGCCACGGCCGCGCCCGCCATATCACGCTGCTCGCCGGCCGGAGCGACCAGGAGTTCGCCTTGGCCGTGCAGGATGACGGCCGCGGTTTCACCGCCGGACCGGCTCACCCCGGCACGGGCCACGGCCTGACCAACATGCAGGCGCGGGCCGTCGCGCTCGGCGGCCAGCTGCGCGTCGAGTCCGCCCCGGGAAAAGGGACTCGCGTATTGCTCACCCTGCCCGTTGCTTCGCCCGCATGAGCACTGCGCCAGACGTCAAAACCATCCGGGTGCTGCTGGTGGATGACAGCCCCCTCATCCGGCTGGGGCTGCGCAGCGCACTCGAGGATTGCGCGGAAATTGTGATTGTGGGCGAGGCCGGCACGGCCGCCGCCGGCGTGACGGCCGTGGGCCAGCTGAAACCCGACGTGGTGTTGCTGGATCTGCACTTGCCGGACAAATCCGGACTGGTCGCCTGCCGCGACCTGCTCAAGGTGCGCCCGCAAGCCCGGGTGTTGATACTTACCTCCAGCAGTGACGAACGCAACCTGCAGGAAGCCATGAGCGCGGGCGCCTTGGGTTATCTGCTCAAGGACAATGACGGAGCGTCCCTGGCGGCGGCGCTCCGGAACGTGGCCGCAGGGAATTCCGTGCTCGATCCCTCGATGGCCGGGCAGGCAATGAATCTGGTGAAGCATCGCGGCAGCCAGTCGGCGGCCGACAAGCTCAACCTCCTGTCGCCCCAGGAGCGTCGCGTGGTGGCCTTGCTGGCGGAGGGGAAGACGAACAAGGAGATTGGCGACCAGCTCAGCCTGTCTGAAAAGACGGTCAAAAACTATGTGGCGACGATCTTCACCAAGCTGAACATCGCCCGGCGCGCCCAGGCCGCCGCCCTGTATGTCGAGGCCAGCCAGTCAGGCCGGGCTGTCTGATCTGAACCAGTCGGCCAGGAGGTGCCAGGCGCACCCGCGGTGACTGATTTTGTGTTTCTCCGCCTCGGGCAGCTCGGCGTAGGTCCGGTCATGACCATCCGGGATGAAAAGCGGATCGTAGCCAAAGCCACTGCAGCCAGCCGGCTCACGGCGCAGCGTGCCAGGGCAGCGACCCTCGAACATCTTTTCCGCCCCGCCCGGTCCGCGCAGCACCAGCACGCAGACGAAATGCGCCCCGCGCCGGTCGTCCGGCACGTGGCGCATAACCTCGGTGAGTTTTCTCAGGTTGGCCGCATAGTCCCCCTGCGGACCGGCGTAGTAGGCCGACTCCACGCCCGGCTCGCCACCGAGTGCGTCGGCGCACAGGCCGCTGTCGTCGGCCAGCACCCACGCGCCGGTTGGCCGGACGGCTTGGAGCGCCAAGGCTTTCTTCCGGGCGTTGCCCGCAAACGTGCCGGCGTCCTCGACCACCACGGGCATGTCCATGGCCGGCACGATCTTCACCGGCAGGCCCGACGCACCGGCCAGCGCCTGCATTTCCCGCACCTTGTGCGGATTGCCCGTAGCCAAATGAATTGTCGTCGGAATGCTCACGTCCCCTGTCCTCCGAAGCCTTGGCGAAGGAGGATCACTCGCCGTAAAGTTTCCGGGTGAAAACCGCCTCGTCCACGAACATCTTTTCCGGGTATTTGACGAAGCCGCGCATCAGGGTGTCGTCCCCGTGCGCCTCATGCCGCACACGCTCAAGCCGGATCGCGTTGGCGAGCGTCTCCGTGCGCAGGCCGCGCAGGATGCCCGTGCCCTTCTCGTCGGCGAAGAGCACCGGGGCGTGATAGACCAGCAGGTATTCCAGCTCGCGGGCCTGGAGCAGCTCGCTCAGCAATTGCGCCCCGCCTTCGAAAAACACCCCCGTGATTCCCTCTGCGGTGCACCGCTTGCGGAAATCGCCGAAATTGACCTTCGGTGAACTGGCCGGCAGCACCCAGGTCTTGACGCCCAGCGCGTTCAGTTTGCGCACATAGCCCAGGCCGCCGTGCGGGGTGGTGACCACGATGGTGCGCTCCCGGAATTCGTCGGTGTAGACATTGGGCATGGCCTTGTCCGCCACCGTGCGCAGCAGCCCGTCGAAGACAAAGCGCCACGGGCACCACTCCGCCCCGCCCATCCGGGCCGTCAGCCGCGGGTTGTCGGCCCGCACGGTCCCGGCACCCACGGCAATGGCCGGAAACAGCCGCCGCCAGCGGTGACCGTCGGTCCGCGACTGCTCGCCGGTGATCCATTTCGAGTCGCCGGTGCGTGTCGCCACCTTGCCGTCGAGCGTCACGCCCGACTTGGCCGCAAACAACGGCCGGCCCGTGCCCATCCAGTGGTTGAAAATCAAATTCAGGTCGGCGCACTCCTCTCCCGACACCCCCGTGATCACTTCCACGCCGCCCGCGCGGAGAACCTCGAAGCCCTTGCCGGCGTGCGCCGGGTTGGGATCCGTCGCGCCCGCCACCACGCGGCCGATGCCGGCATCGACGATGGCGCCGGTGCAAGGCGGCGTGCGACCGTGCGTGCAGCAGGGCTCCAGCGTCACATAAAGCGTGGCGCCGGGTTTCGGCTTCCGGCCGAGCGCCCGCAGGGCATTGATCTCCGCGTGGGGTTCGCCTGCCTTGGCGTGATGGCCCTCCGCGACAACCTCGCCGTCCTCGACGATCAACGCACCAACCATCGGATTCGGATGCGTGTCGCCCCATCCGCGCCGGGCAGCGTCCAGCGCGCGGCGCATGAAATTCTCGTGTTCGCCCGGGTTCATCGGGCGGCAGCAGCCACGTAAGGATTGCTGGCTTTCTCTTCTCCCACGGTTGTCCGTGGGCCGTGGCCGGGAAAAACGACCGTGTCATCCGGCAACGTGTAGATTTGCTCACGAATGGACTGGGTCAATACCTCGAGACTGCCCCCGGGCAAATCCCAGCGCCCCACGCCGCCCTTGAACAGTGCATCGCCAACAAACGCAGCGGTGGCCTCGGCCGCGTAGAACAAGATGTTGCCGGGGCAATGTCCCGGCACGTGCCGCACCTCGAACTCCCGTCCGAGCGCCTTGAGCCGATCGCCCTGGCCGACCCATGCGTTCACCGCGACCGTTTCGAGGCCCAGCTTGTGACCCATTCGCTCCTCCATGATTCCAGGCGTTTCGAAAAGCACACGATCCGCCTCATGACCTCGCACCAGGGCCTTGGTCTCGCGCACGACTTTGGCCGCATCCTGCGTATGGTCCCAATGCCCGTGCGTCAGCCACAACTCCCTCAGCACGCAACCTTCCTTGACCAGCAAGGGTTTAATTCTGGCGAGAATGCCGCCGGGTGCGTCCACCAGCACCGCCTCGCCGAGCTTGGGCTCGGTCAGCAGGTAGCCGATGGTCTGGATCGGGCCCGACGGCAGCACATGGATTTTCACGCCGCTAGACTTGCCGCCGCCGACCGCCTCGCAACGCAAAAGGTAAAGGCGCCGGCGCAGTCCGATCAGCGGGTAAATGGCGGGTTGGTCACTCCGCGATCCAAGCTCGCGCGCACCAGTTTGGCCAGGCCGGTCAGATCAAAGGGCTTGGCGAGAAAATTCGTGCCCTCTTCCAGGGGAAAGTCACCCCCGGCCATCTCCTGGCTGTAGCCGCTCATGTAGATGACCGCCAGTTGGGGCGCACTGGCCCGCAGGCGCAGCGCGAGATCCCGGCCGGTGATGCCATCGGGCATGACAAGGTCGGTCAGGAGCAGCTCGATTTCATGCCGGTGCATCTCCCAGACCTGCAGTGCCGCCAGACCGCTCGGCGCGGTAAAAACCCGGTAGCCGAGATTCACCAGCGCCGCCTCCGCCACCACGCGCACCGCGGATTCATCCTCAACCAGCAGGATGCCCTCGTGCCCTCCGCGCACCGGCAGGCCGTCCTGACCCGCCGGTGTGGTGGGCAGCGCCGTGGCCAGCCGGGGAAAATAAGCCCGGAAGGTGGAGCCCCGGCCCACCACACTCTCCACGTTGATCCATCCCCCATGCTGCTGCATGATGGCATAGACCGTCGCCAGTCCAATGCCGGTGCCCTTGCCAATTCCCTTGGTGGTGAAAAACGGCTCGAAGATGCGCGGCAAAACCTCCGGGGCGATGCCGGTGCCCGTGTCGCTGACGGCGAGGCAGACGAAGGCGCCGGCGCGCCCGTGCATCATCGCGCGCGCGGCCGGCTCATTGAGATCCACCGGCTGCGTCGTGATGCGCAGCGTGCCCGCCTTCGGCAGGGCGTCGCGTGCGTTCACCACTAGGTTGAGCAGAACCTGCTCCACCATGCCCTCATCCGCCCGGATCAGCAGCGGTTGCGGCAGGCATTCGACCTCCATCTGGATAGTCTCACTGAGCAGCCGGCGCAGCATCTTGGCCAGGTTGAAGACCACGCCGTTGAGGTTCAGCACAATCGGCTGCATGACCTGCTGCCGGCTGAAGGTCAGCAACTGCCTGGTCAGGTTGGCGGCCCGGTCCGCCGCCTCGTCAATCTGCTGGATGGAATCGGCAATCTCCGGCGGCACCTGGTTCTTGGCCCGGAGGAGCCCGATGTGCCCCTTGATCACCGTCAGGAGGTTGTTGAAATCGTGGGCCACCCCGCCGGCGAGCTGGCCGATTGCCTCCATCTTCTGCGATTGCCGGAGTTGTTCCTCCAATTGCAAGCGCTGCGTGATGTCACGCCCGTTGCCCACAATCCCGATGATTTTCCCGAGGCTGTCGCGGAGGGGCAGCTTGTTGGTCAGGATGGTCCGCAGCTCCCCGCCCTGCAGGTTCTTCTCCTCCTTGTCGATCAGGGCCGTGCCGGTCAGGACCATGAGTTCGTCGGCGCGATAGCCCGCCTCCATCTCGGGGGGGAAGTAATCCGCGTCGGTCTTGCCTATCAGCTCCGCGGCGCTGGCCGCGCCCATGGCGCGCGCGCAGCGGTCGTTGCACGTGATGAAACGGCCTTGCAGATCTTTCACATAGATGTGGTCGGGCAGCAGATCGAACAAAGTGCGCAGCAAGGTTCGCTCTGCGGCCAGGGCCCCCTCGGCCTGCTTGCGCCCGGTGATGTCCATGTAGGCGCCGCGGGTCCGGATCGTGCGCCCCTGGGCATCCTTCTCCACGCGGATATGGACGTTAACATGTCCGGTTTCGCCATCCGTATAGATTATGCGATGATCCAGTTCCCGGCGGTAATTCGGATCCGTCGTGGTCAGGGCCCTCTGGATTTCCTGCCCGACCACCGCCAGATCATCGGGATGAACGAACCGACGGGTATATTTCTCAGAAGACATGGTATAGCCGCCCTCCCGCTCCGCCGTCGTGCGAAGCACGGAATAGAACTGGTCGTTGAAGATGAATTCATCCTTGAGCACGTCGTATTCCCAGTAGGCCAGTCGCGTGATGCTCAAGGCTTCCAGCAACTGGGCTTGTTTGGCGAGCAGCGCGCCTTCCGCCCGTTTTTGCGTGCTGATGTCGCGCACGACAGTCACGATGTAGTCCCGGCCCAAATGGACCCACTTCGCGTTGAATTCGATCGGGAACGTCGTGCCATCCTTCCTTCGGTGGCGGCCTTCGCCACTCAAGGCGCCGGTCAAGCGGATCTTTTCCGCCAGTTTTGGCCAGCTATCCACTGTTACCATCGGATCGATCTCAAACACCCGCAGTGCCAGATACTCAGCCCGGGTGCAGCCGAGCTCGGCGGGACCTTTTTCGTTCACATCAAGAAAGCGCGCGGTGCCCGGATCAATCACCTCAATCGTATCATTGGACTGGTCCACCAGATTGCGAAACAGTCGCAACGCCTCTTCGGTCTGCTTGTGCTCCTTGTGAAACCGGCTCTGCTCCAGTGCCTGGCAAATGGCCAGTCTCAGCCGCGCCCGCCGGTCCTTTAGCAGGAGATAATCCGTGACGCCCAGCTTCATCGCCACCACCGCGGTCTCTTTGCCGATTATGTCGGAGACCATAAGAAAAGGCAGTTCCAGACCGGTTTTATGCAGCACCTCTAGAGCGGCTGTGACATCAAAACTGGGAATCCGGTAATCGCACAGAACAATGTCCCACTTTTCCGCGGCCAGCGCCGCTTGCATGGCCTCCGCGGTCTGGACACGACTGAAGACCGGCGCGAAACCGGCGTGCTTCAACTCCTCGAGCACCAGCAAGGCGTCACTCTCGGAGTCTTCCACCAACAACACGCGCAACGGGCTGCTCCCGCCAGTTCCCACCGCCGCTGGCCGGCGGCTTTTGGGCGTATTTGGCAGCTTGGACTTCTGAGTTGTGTTCACTGGCGGATCGCAGGTGCTGGCCTAGCCTGCGCTTCGGGAATAAAAGCAATTTATCGGCCGGAACGAATAACACAAGCTCCCGCGCGGTAGGATAAACCCGTAGGCCAAACGGATGCTGCGACGAATAACTCAACCACTTCAGGCTCGGCCAGTAGCTTACCCTTCCAACTTGCCACTCCGTCTTTGGTAATCTCTTCTCTGGGCATAGCTCATGACCTCTGCCGAAATCCGCTCGTCGTTTCTCGAGTTCTTCAAGTCGAAGCAGCACGCCATCGTGCCGTCGTCCTCGCTCATGCCAACGGCCCCCAACCTGCTGTTTACGAACGCCGGGATGAACCAGTTCGTGCCCTACTTCCTCGGCGACCAGACGGCGCCGTGGAAGCGCGTGGCCGACACCCAGAAATGCATCCGCGCCGGCGGCAAGCACAACGACCTCGAGGACGTCGGCTTCGACACCTACCACCACACGCTGTTCGAGATGCTCGGCAACTGGTCCTTCGGCGACTACTTCAAGCAGGATTCGCTCACTTGGGGTTGGGAGCTGCTCACCAAGGTCTGGGACATTCCGCCCAAGCGGCTCTTCGCCACCGTCTACAAGCCCGGCAAGGGCGAACCGTCGGAGCTCGACCAGGAAGCCTACGGCATCTGGACCGGCATTTTCAAGAAAGCCGGCCTCGATCCCAAGGTCCACATCGTCTACGGCAACAAGCAGGACAATTTCTGGATGATGGGCGACACCGGCCCGTGCGGCCCGTGCTCCGAGATCCACTTCAACCTCCTCCCCAAGGATGACGAGACCGCCGGGCGCAAGCTGGTGAACTCCGGCTCGCCGCGCTGCATCGAGATCTGGAACCACGTCTTCATCCAGTTCAACGCGAACGCCGACGGCACGGTCGTTCCGCTCGCCGCCAAACACATCGACACCGGCCTCGGCTTCGAGCGCGTCGCGGGCATTCACGCCACGACGAAGGGCTTCAAGGATTTCTCGAAGGACCCGTCGAACTACAACGCCGACGTCTTCAAGCCGACCTTCGACAAGATCGAGAGTCTCACCAAAGGCCTCAAGAAATACACCGGCACCGTCCCAAAGGAACGCTCTGGGCTGGAAGTGCAGGAACAGGTGGACATCGCCTTCCGCGTCCTCGCCGACCACGCTCGCTGCGTCTCGTGCGCCATCGCTGATGGCATCCTGCCCGGCAACGAAGGCCGCAATTACGTCATCCGCCGCATCCTCCGCCGCGGCATCATGTATGGCCACAAATATCTCGGCTTACGAACTGGCTTCTTCGAGCAGCTCGTCGCACCGGTGATCGAATCGCTCGGCACCGTATTTCCCGAGCTCAAGACCCAGCGTGTGATGATCGAGAAGGCGATCCGCGCCGAGGAGGAATCGTTTGGACGAACCCTCGATAAGGGACTGCAGATTTTTGAGAGAACAGCTCAACTCGTTTCAATCCCGCCCGGCAGCAAGAATACGCTAACAATTACGGATAAGCTCGAAACCGAATCGTGGTCTTCCTCTGAAAAGACACGGAAGCGAGTCGTTTCTGAAGAGACGAGGCCTCTTAAGCCCAACGAAATTCCTGGTGCGTCAGCTTTCGAACTTTACGATACCTACGGCTTCCCTCTCGACATGACCCAACTGCTCGCCGCCGAACGTGGCCTGACGGTAGATGTCGCTGGTTTCGAAGCAAAGATGGAAGAGCAGCGTGAGCGCGGCCGGGCGGCACGGAAGACGGATGTAATTGTCGCATCCACCGAAGGCGACGCCAAGGCCGAGGCGACCAAGTTTGTCGGCTACGTGATCGACTCCGCGCATGCCACGCATGCGAAGGTCGTGGATGTAGTGAAGGCCGAGAAGGACACCTATCTCGTGTTCGACCAGACTCCCTTCTACGGCGAGATGGGCGGCCAGGTCGGCGACTCCGGCCATGCCATTGTCGGCAGCCAGAAACTGGTCATCACCGACACGATCAAGGACAAGTCCGGCCGCCATCTGCACAAAATTGGAGGGCCGGTCTCCGCACCGGCCGTTGGGACATCCGCCACGCTGCATGTCGATTACGCCCGCCGCCGGGCGATCAACCGCCACCACTCCGCCGCGCACTTGATCCACTGGGCGCTGCGCAAAATCCTCGGCACGCATGTCCGGCAGTTCGGCACGCACAAGACGCCGGACCGGATGCGTTTCGACTTCACCCACTTCGAGCAAGTCACTGCCGCGCAAATCAAGGAGTGCGAGCAGCTCATCAACGAGAAGGTCATCGATAACGCCCCGGTCGTTTGCGCCGAGATCGACTACGACAAGAAGCCCGAGGACGTCCTCGCCTTCTTCGGCGATAAATACGGCAAATACGTCCGCGTAGTGGACATCGGCGGCTATTCCAAGGAGCTCTGCGGCGGCACGCACGTCAGCACCACCGGCGAGATTGGCGTCATCAAGATTGTCGCGGAGATGGCGATCGCCGCCGGCACGCGCCGCATCGAGGCCGTCGCCGGCCAGGCCGCTTTGGACCACATCGCCGCCAAGGAAGCAGCGCTCTCGGCCGTCAGCCACCGGCTCAATGCCGGCGTGCACGACGTCGTCCAGAAATTTGAAATCTCCCTCACCCATCAGAAAGAGCTCGAGAAGAAGCTGAAGGCCTACGAAGCCAAGGCTTCAGCCGGCCTGGCCGACGAACTCGCCGCGACCGCCGTCACCAAGGACGGACTCAAATGGGTTTCCACCGTCGTCACCACGGATTCACCCGAGACACTCCGCTCCCTCGGCAGCCAGGTGCTGCACAAGGTCGGCAACGGTGTGGTGCAACTCGGCGCCGTGTTCGACGGCAAGGTCAGTCTCGTGGCCCATTGCTCGCCCGAGGCGATCAAGGCCGGGCATCAGGCGGGCAAGCTCATCAGCGGTCTCACCGCCAAGCTCGGCGGCAAGGGCGGCGGCAAGCCGGATTTCGCCATGGGCGGCGGCGGCGATGCATCCAAGCTGGCGGCGGCGCTCAAAATCTAGCCGGCCATTTGGCAATATTGCATATGCCATCTGGCATTTTCTGCTTGTAGGATAAGCAGCCCCGAGTAGCTTGGCGGCATGAAAACCCGCAAGCCCAAGCCCACGACCTACGAGCAGATCCACGACAACCATGCCATGGTTCAACGCGTCGAGGAAGGTCTGCCGGTGATGGACGTGGTGAAATTCAGTAGACAGGCGGGCTTCACAAATGACGAGCTGGCCAAGCTCATCAACATCCCCGCCCGCACCTATGCCCGCCGGGTGGCCGGCAAGGCCCGACTGAAGAGCCATGAGGGCGAGCGCGCCGCCCGATTGATGCGCCTGTTCGATATCGCCAAAGCCCTCTTCGGCACCGACGAGAACACCCGCGGTTGGTTCAATGCCAAGATTCCGGCCTTGGGCTGGAAGACTCCGCTAGAGTATGCGCAGACCGAGCCCGGCGCACGTGAAGTCGAGAATGTCATCGGCCGGATCGAACACGGCGTCTATTCCTGACGATGCTCCTCTGGCGGCTTTCCGCGGCCAAATACACCCGCACGGCGTATTCCGGCGAGGGCGCCGAACTGTTTGGTGGCCGCTGGTCTCCTCCAGGGCTTGCCGTGGTGTATTGCTCCGAATCGCGCGCCCTGGCTGTTGTCGAGGTCCTGGTCAATGCCGATGAGGCTGACCGGTTGCTTGCCATGCAGTGGATCATGGTTCCAGCAGAGATTTCAGCCGACCTGATTGAAAAGCCCGGTCGTTTCCCGGATAACTGGCGGCACTACCCCCACCCCCAGGAAACGCAGGCAATCGGGGCGGAATGGGTGCAGTCCCGGCGGAGTGTAGCGTTTCGGGTGCCGAGTGTCGTCGTGCCCGGCGAATTCAACTACCTGCTCAATCCGGCGCATCCGCAATTTACCAGGGTCAAGGTCGGCAAGCCCGAGCCGTTCTCCTTCGACCCGCGGCTGGCGAAATAGTACGGTGGTTTCCGGACTGGCCATGACCCAGCCACAGCCTAAACTGCCCGCATGGATTTGCAGTCCATCGTCTCCGAAATCTGCGACCAGGCGGATGATTTTCTCGCCGGGGTGACCAAGCGTGACGAGGCCAAGGCCGGCATCGCCGAGATGCTGACCATTCATCACGCCAAATTGCCCCCGGCCGACCGCAAGACTGTCACCGAGCAGGTCATGCGCATCCTGGAACGTGAGGGATTCTTCGAGCGCGACGCCGGCAAGGGCGAGGACGACATCGCCGTGGCAGAGGAATAACCCGCCATCAGCGCTTCGGGACCAGCGCGCCATGGATGGCGCTGGCCAGATTTTCCATGGTGAACGGCTTGGTGACCACCTCGCGGATGTTGAGGCTGAGCGCCGCCCGGGAATCGAACGTCTTGCCGTAGCCCGTGAGCAGCACCGCCGGCAGATCCGGCTTGAGCCGGATGGCTTCGCGAATCAGGTCGACCCCGCTCATTTCGGGCATGCTGAGGTCTGTCATCAAGAGGTCGGTGTCAGCCAGGTTCAGCCGGAGGTATTCCAACGCCTCGCGCGGATTGTTGAAAACCGTCACGCGATAACCAAGGCGCGGGAGCATGACCCGCGCGACATCGGCGATCGGGGCCTCGTCGTCAACGAACAGGATATGCTGGTTGTGGCCGGGCAACATGTTCGGAACCGGCTTGGCTTCGGCGTCGGTCGAGTCGGCGTCCACCGGGAAATACAGGCTGAAGGTGGTGCCACGGCCCGGCTCGCTGGAAACAGAGATGCCACCGTTGTGCGACTGGACAATGCCGTGGACGACCGCCAGACCCAGCCCAGTCCCATCGCCGACCGGCTTGGTGGTGAAAAACGGCTCGTAGATGCGCTGCAGGACGGCGGCATTCATCCCATGGCCGGTATCGGACACCTTCAGGCAGACATAGCGACCCGGCGGAAGACCAGGCATTGACTGCGACGACTGGGCGGGCAGCGAGACGGCCGAAAGGGATACTTTAAGCGTTCCTCCCCCCTCCCGCATGGCATGAAGCGCGTTGGTGCACAGGTTGACCACGATCTGGTGCATCTGCGTGGGATCGGCCTGCACGGTCGGCAGGTCGCGCGGCGCGGTCACTTCCAATCGCACGGCAGGAGGCAGATTGACCTCGATCAGCTTGGCCGCCTCGGTCACGAGCGGCGCCAGCTGCAGGACGCGCTTTTCCTGCTCCTGCTGCCGGCTGAACATGAGGATCTGCCGCACCAAGTCCTTGGCGCGGTTGCTGGCGACCAGAATTTGCGACACCTTGCCCTGCCCCTCGTCGCCCGGCGCGAGCATCAGTTGCAGCAGCTGGGCATTGCCGAGGATGGCCGCCAGGATGTTGTTGAAGTCGTGGGCAATGCCGCCCGCCAGCGTGCCGATGGCCTGCAATTTCTGGGCCTGGCGCAGTTCCTCCTCGAGCTTGCGGCTGTGCTCCGCGGCCTGCCGCTGCTCGGTGATATCCCGCACCATGGCGAGCAGCCGCCCGTCGGGCAGAAGCTTGGTGCTGGTCTCGCCGTGGAAGATCGAACCGTCCTTGCGGTTGAACCGGTAGACGCTGAACCGCGTGCCCTGCTGCCGCAACTCCTGCAGGCAATGGCGGAGGTAGTCGTGATCGCCGGCCGCGATGACGTCAAAGGCGTCCCTGCGAAGAAGTTCCTCGCGCGTGAACCCGGTCAGCCCGACGGTGTTTTGGTTGACATCGATCAACCGTCCGTCCGCGGCGCAGAGGAATATGGCGTCCGTGGCCTGCTCGAAGAGCTGGCGGTAGTTTTCCTCGCTGCGCGCCAGGTCACCGGCGGCGCGCCGGCGCTCGGTGATATCCGTGATGCTGCCGCGGATCAGGGTGCGGCCGTGGGCCGGCAACCGCGCCAGGCGAATCTCGCAGGGTATTTCCCGGCCGGTGCGGCTGCGGTGCAGCCATTCGAAAGTCGGCGTGCCGCCCGCCACCGCGTGGGCGACCTGGGCCGCAGCCACGTCGGCGGAGCGCCGGCCATCGGGCTGGATTTCCGGGCTCAAATCCAACGGGCCGTGCCGGCCCAGCTCGTCGCCGGACATTTCGAACAGCAGCTCGGCCTGCTGGTTGTAGTCCACAAACCGCCCCTGGTCCAGATCGAGCACGACAATGGCCTCCGGCGCCGTCTGGATCAACAGGCGGTAGCGGGCCTCGCTTTCGCGCAGGGCCGCCTCGGCCTCATGCCGGTCGGTCACGTCCAGCAGCGTGCCGATGATCGCCGGCCTGCCTTGGTGCTCGATGCGGTTCCCATAGGACTCGAGTTGCAGCGGCCAGCCGTTGCGGTGCAGGCCGCGGAAGGAATAATTCTGCCCGGTGGATTCGCCGCGCAGCCGGCTGGCCAAGGAGGCCAGGATGGCAGCGCGATCCACCGCCGCCACCAGATCGGCCACCACCAGACTTTCGATGATCTCCGCGGGCGCATAGCCAAATATCTCCGCCAGCCGGGGATTCACGTAGACGAAGCGATTGTCCTGAATGAGATACACCCCGACGATGGACTGCTCGACGAGGGAGCGAAACTGGGGTTCACCCGCCCACTGCATACTCTCCGCCTTTTGCAGGGTCCGCAGATAGTGCCGCACCAGCAGGACCAGCAGCGCTGAGGTCACGGCCACGAAGCCCAGGCCCTTGCTCATTTCCAGCCAAAGCAACTCACGGGAGGCGCCGGTGCGGCCGATGACCACGAGGTCCGAGGCCACGATCCAGGTGGCGGCCAATCCCCCGTAGATGCCCGCCACTTTCAAAGCCATCAGCCAGGTGGCGGAAGGCCGCGGCGGCAAGGGGGGAACCGTAATGGGTTGCATGCAGAAAACGCGAAAAAAGGAAATATTATTGCCGGCCCACCAAGGACTGCGCAAGAGAGGGTGGCGGCGCAAGCACAGAGGGACTTTGCCGCGCGGTCGCTTGACCCGGTGCCGGGACTGGCGATGTTAGTCCCCTTCACTTGATACCCTCCGCCCCACCGCCCGTCGCGCCCGCCCTGTGTGTGCTGCTCGCTTTCAACGCGAGCAACCAGCTGGCCGTGCGCCGGGCCGGCACCCGGCTGGGTCATGCGTTTGTCGGCGCGGACGAGGCGATGGCGCAAGCCCGGCTGGAGGCCAGTTTCCCTGACCACACGCCCCCGGCGGAGTATTTCACCTACGCCGTAAATGGACCGGGTTACCGCGTTTTTTTCGCGCAGGTGAACGGGGCGCCGGCTGATGGCGAAGTGGAATTTCGCACCCTGGACCAGCTGCAGGCCGTGCGCGATTCACTGGCCCCGGCGCTAGCCGGGCTGCTGGACCAACTGGACCCTTATCTCATCGCC
>JAYUGX010000100.1:0-3703 GCA_043738215.1 Lacunisphaera sp. | reverse complement strand
CTTGACCATGAAGTCGATCTTCGGGCCGTAGAAGGCGGCCTCGCCGGGCTCCTCGGTGAAGACCATGCCGATGGTCTGCGCGGCGCTGCGGCAGGCCGCCTCGGCCTTGTCCCACAAGGCGGGGTCGCCGGTGTATTTATTGGAGTCGGGGTCGCGGAGGCCGATGCGCACGCGGTAGTCGGACATGCCGAGCGTGGTGAGCACGGTCTTGACGAGCGAGAGACAGCCGAGGATTTCCGGCTGCACCTGTTCCTCGGTGCAGAAGAGGTGGGCGTCGTCCTGCGTGAAGCCGCGGACGCGGGTCATGCCGTTGAGCTCGCCGGATTGCTCCCAGCGGTAGACGGTGCCGAACTCGGCGAGGCGCACGGGCAGGTCGCGGTAGGAATGCGGCTGCGACGAGTAGATCTTGACGTGGTGCGGGCAGTTCATCGGCTTGAGCAGGAAGCCGTCGATGAGCTGGTCGTCGGGGAGGACGCGGTCCTTCGTGATGGTTTCCCGGCCGGTCAGCTTGTTGACCTTCTCGGCGAGGTGGACGGAGACGGCGTCGATGCGGTTGGACATCTCGGCGCAGGAGCAGCCGGAGGAAATGAGCTGGTCGAGCGCCTCGCGTTCGACCACCGGCGGGAACTGGGATTCCTTGTAGTAGGGGAAGTGGCCGGAGGTCTTGTAGAGCGAGAGCCGGCCAATGTGCGGCGTGAAGACCTGCGAGTAGCCCTGCTTCTTCAACTCGGCGGAAATGAAGTTCTGCAGCTCCTGGCGCAGGATCGAGCCGTTGGGCGTCCAGAGGATGAGCCCCTGGCCGACGTCTTCGTCGATGTGGAACAGTTTGAGCTCCCTGCCGAGTTTGCGGTGGTCACGGAGCTTGGCCTGCTCGAGCTGCGTGAGGTAGTTGGCGAGCTCCTCCTTCGTCGGGAAGGCGGTGCCGTAGATGCGCTGGAGCTGCTTGTTCGTCTCGTCGCCGCGGTGATAGGCGCCGGCGATGGAGAGGAGCTTGAAGGCTTTCAGCTTGGCCGTGTAGCGGACGTGGGTGCCGGCGCAAAGGTCCATGAACTCGCCGTTCTGGTAGAAGGAAATGGCCTCGCCCTCGGGGATGTCGGCGAGGCGGCCGAGTTTGTAGCGCTCCTGCTTGCGCTCGCGAATGATCTGCTCGGCCTCGGCGCGCGGCACTTCCTTGCGAATAAAGGGCTGGTTCTCGTCCGCGATCTTCTTCATCTCCGCCTCGATCCTGACCAGGTCCTCGGCGGTAAACTTGTGGTCGAGATCGATGTCGTAATAGAAGCCGGTGTCGGTCGGCGGGCCGATGTCGAGTTTGGCCTCCGGGAAAAGGCGGAGCACGGCGGTGGCGAGCACGTGCGACGCGGAGTGGCGGAGCTCTTCCAATGGAGTCATGGACATGGCGGTGGTTGGTTTGGTCCTGCCTACGAATGCCGGGCCGAAAGATTTATTGGCGACACAGATTGGCCGCGTGTCAATGCGGACCTCGCTGGCCGGGTTATTTCTTCAACGGCTCCAGCTTGTAGCCGTCCATGCCGTCGAGCATGACCCAGCCGGCGTCGGCGATCTCAGTGCGGAGGGCGTCGGCTGTGGCCCAATCCTTATTGAATTTCGCCTCCCAGCGTTTCTGTGCTAAGCGTTGGATGTTTTCCGGGACGGATAGTTCAACCTGTATCGGCTTAGTGAGATCAAAGCCAAAAACGCCCAACACTTGATCTAAAGCAGCAAGGCGCGCCGAAGCGGTATCCCCTTTGCCTGCTTCAGTCAGGTTCGTGAAAAGCGCACCTAGCGCAGCAGGGGTATTCAGATCATCGCGTAACATATCCAATACCTTGTCAAAAGCTGTGGAGGGTTTTGCCGCACTCTCGTTTCTCGCTTTCATCAGTTCGATTTGCCAGTCGCGATAAATCTTCAACTTAATTAGTGCGCTTTCAGCTGCGTGCAGTGAATCGAGGGTGAAATTAAGCTGCTTCCTCGGGTGGCCCATTAGCAGAGCGTAACGAACTACCATGGCCGAGTAGCCTTTCGCGAGCAGGTCACCGAGGACGTAGTAGTTCCCCTTGCTCTTGCTCATCGTGGTGCCGTCCACAAGCAGGTGCTCGCTGTGATACCAGTGGTTGGAGATTTTTTGGCCGTTGCAGCACTGGCTCTGGGCGATTTCGTTTTCGTGGTGGGGAAAGAGCAGGTCCACGCCGCCGGTGTGGAGGTCGATGGTGTCGCCGAGGATGGCCTTGCTCATGGCGCTGCACTCGATGTGCCAGCCGGGGCGGCCCTCGGTGGTGCCGCGGGGGCCGGGCCACTTGACGTCGCCATCCTCCGCGGGCTTATGGGCCTTCCACAGGGCGAAGTCGGAGACCGAATCCTTGTGATCGGAGTCGGCGACAATGTCGGTGGCCTGGAGCTCGCGTTCCTTGACCCGGGAGAGTTTCCCGTAGTCGGCGAAGGACGAGACCTTGAAATACACCGAGCCGTCGGCGGCGCGGTAGGCGTTGCCCTTCGCCATCAGCACCTCGATCATGCTCACCTGCTCCTTGATGTAGCCGGTGGCGGCGGGCTCTTCGTGGGGCGGCAGGAGGTTGAGCGCGGCGCAGTCGGCGTGAAAGAGGTCGGTCCATTTTTTCGTGATCTCGGCGAGTGGGCGCTTCTCCGCCTGGGTCTGGCCGATGGTGCGGTCATCCACGTCAGTCAGGTTGCGCACGTGCTTCACCTTGTCTTTGCCGAACTCGAGCTCGAGCAGGCGGCGGATGACGTCGTTGATGATGAAGGTCCGGAAAGTGCCGAGGTGGGCCGGCGCGTAGACCGTCGGGCCGCAGTTGTAGAAACGGAAGACGCCGTCCGGCTGCGCGGGCTTGAGCTCGCGCAGGCTGCGGGTGAGGGAATCGTGGAGTCGGATGGGCATGAAAGGCGTGGAGACGGCCACAAAAAGCCATAAAAGGCACAGGCTTATCAACCACGGATTACACGGATGGGCCCGGATAGGGCAGATTTATCCGGGATTGAACTGTGTTATCCGTGGCTTAATCCTGCGCCCTTTCATGCCGAAGAACTTCAAGCTCGATTTGACCCACCGCCTCCGGCGCCTGCGCCGGCAGCCCAGCCGCCGCGCCCTCGTGACGGAGACCGTGCTGCGGGTGGAGGACCTGATTGCCCCGCTGTTCGTCGTGGAGGGCAAGGGCCGGCCCGAGCTCATCGCGTCCATGCCGGGCGTCAGCCGGTTCAATCTCAACGACCTGGTCCGGGAATGCCGCGTGCTGCATCAGCTGGGCATCCCAGCCGTGGCGCTGTTTCCGAAGCTCGACGCCAAGTTGAAGGATGCCGACGGCACCGAGGCGTTGAATCCGAAGACCCTCGTCCTGCGCGCGGTCCGCGCCGTCAAGAAGGCCGTGCCGGAACTGGCAGTCATCACCGACGTGGCCCTCGATCCCTACACCAGCCACGGCCATGACGGCATACTGACCGCGGCCGGCGACGACGTGGACAACGACCGCACGGTGGCGATTCTCTGCGAGATGGCGGTGCTGCAGGCCGAGGCGGGCGTGGATTTTGTCGCGCCGTCCGACATGATGGACGGCCGCGTCGGGGCGATCCGCAAGGCGCTCGATGCCGCCGGGCACACCGGCACGGGCATCCTGGCCTACTCGGCGAAATTCAATTCGGCCTACTACGGGCCGTTCCGCGACGCGGTCGGCAGCGCCAAGGCCGCCGGCAC
>JAYUGX010000099.1:0-24315 GCA_043738215.1 Lacunisphaera sp. | reverse complement strand
GGCGGTTCATAGCCGGGCCGGTGGCGGATCGTCTGGCCGTGGCTGCCGATGGCCCGGACCCGGCCGGGGGCCAGGGAGGCCTTGCCGAGCAACTCGTTGACGGCCTGCGCAAACAACCGGCCCAGCCGGACCTCGGCCCGTCCGAGACGGTCGATCTCATTTTCACCCGGCGTGCACAGGGCCAGCAGGTCATTTCTCAAATCCTCCGGAAATTTCAGGAAGTGCGATGCCACCAGCTCGGGTCGCGGCCAGAAGCGGACCAGGGCCGCATCGATGCCGTCCACGCTGGTGCCAGAAAGCGTGCCGATGAAATGTTCAGACATCTGGGGATACCGGCCGGTTACCGGGTCGAGGGGGCCCGCAGGTCGGGACTGGTTTGAGAGGCGGCGTATTCCACGATGGAAGAGAAATGAACAGTTGAACCGTGCGCCGCAACGAAGGATTGTTTCACGCCGATGCTAAATACGGAAACCCCCAGCGGTAAACACCCCGACCTGGACCAGTATGGGACGATCGATCTGATCCGGGCCTTCACCGAGGACCAGGTGCACGCCGCGAACGTGGTTCACGCTGCCGCCCCCCAGCTGGCCCGCGCCGTCGAGGCGGCGGTCCCGCGGATCGCGGCCGGTGGCCGCCTCATTTACGTCGGAGCCGGCACCTCCGGCCGCTTGGGTGTGCTCGACAGTGTCGAGTTGTTTCCCACCTTCAGCTGGCCGAAGGAGCGGGCGCTCGCCCTGATCGCGGGTGGGCGGGGCGCGATGTATGAGGCCGTGGAGGGGGCCGAGGATGACCGGGCGCAGGGCGCGGCGGATTTGCGCGCGCTGCTCGTCACCCCGGCCGACGTGGTGATCCTGCTCGCCGCCTCCGGAGCCACGCCCTATGTGCTGGGTGCGCTTGAGGCGGGGCGGGCGGCGGGCGCGCTGACCATCGGCATTGCGAACAACCCCGGATCATCCGTGGCCGGACAGGCCGAGATCGGGATCACCATCGACACGGGCAGCGAGGTGATTTCCGGCAGCACGCGCCTGAAGGCCGGCACCGCGCAGAAGATCGTCCTCAACACCCTTTCCAGCGCGATCATGGTTCGGCTGCACAAGGTGCACGGCAACCTCATGGTGGACCTCATGCCCACCAATGCGAAACTCTACCGCCGCGCCGTCGCCCTCACTGTCCGAGCCACCGGGGCCGACGAGGCCACGGCCCGCCAGACGCTCGAGGCCTGCGGTTACCAGGTGAAGGTGGCGATCGTCGCAATCCTGCGGAAAACAGACGCGACGGCCGCGCTCGCCGCGCTCGCCGCCGCCGATGGCAGTGTGCGGCGGGCGGTCGCGGGGGGCGGCCGATGATCCGGCCGGCCTGGCGGAGCATCGCCCAATTTGGCGGCGGTTTGACGGCGCTGCTGCTGGCGGGCTGTGTGAGCATCCCGCAGCTGGCCGAGAACCCACCGCCGGCTCCCCGCGAATTCCGCGGTGCCTGGGTGGCCACGGTGGCGAACATCGACTGGCCGAGCCAACCGGGCTTGCCCGCCGCACAGCAGCGCGCCGAGGCGGTCGCAATCCTCGACCGGACCGCCGCGCTCAAGCTCAACGCGATCATCCTGCAGGTCCGGCCCGCGGCCGATGCGCTTTATCCGTCAACCCTGGAGCCGTGGACCGAGTACCTGACCGGTCGGCAGGGCGGTGATCCCGGTTACGATCCGCTCGCGTTCTGGGTCGCGGAGGCGCACCGCCGCGGCCTCCAACTGCACGCGTGGTTCAATCCCTACCGCGCCCGCCACCACCTGGCGAAGTCCGCCTTCGCGCCGTCGCACATCGCGAAGACGCATCCCGCGTCGGTGAAGCCCTACGGCGAACTGTGGTGGATGGACCCGGGCGACACCTTCGCGAGCCGGCGCACGCTCGAGGTCGTGGCCGACGTGGTCCGGCGCTACGCCGTGGATGGCGTGCACATCGACGATTACTTCTACCCCTATCCGATTCCCGCGCCGGAGCGTCCGGGCAAGGCCGCTACGGCCGACCCGAAGGAGACGCTGGATTTTCCCGACGAACCGTCGTGGAAACTTTACCGCGGCAGTGGCGGCATGCTCGACCGCGCCGACTGGCGCCGGCAGAACGTCGACCAGCTCGTCGAGCGACTTTACCGCACGATCCATGAAATCAAGCCGCGGGTGCTCTTCGGGGTTAGTCCGTTCGGGCTCGGCCGCCCGGACCACCGGCCGGCCGGCATCGAGGGCTTCAGTCAATACGACAAACTCTACGCCAACGTGGAGCTCTGGCTGGAGAAGGGCTGGCTGGACTACCTCGCGCCGCAGCTCTACTGGCCGCGCGGCCAGAAGGCGCAGGCGTTCGCCGTGCTCCTCGATTACTGGGCGCGGCAGAACACCGCGAAGCGCCACCTCTGGCCGGGGCTGTTCACGAGTTCGATCAATGACACGCCGAAGTCATGGCAGCCCGGGGAGATACTGGGGCAGATCGACCTCGTGCGCGCCGAGCCCGGCGCCACCGGGCACATTCACTACAGCATGATCGCGCTGATGCAGGACCGGCGCGGCATCAGCACCCAATTGCAGGCCGGGCTCAACGCCTCGCCGGCGCTCGCGCCCGCCACGCCGTGGCTTGACGCGGCTTCGCCGCCCGCGCCGGCGTTGAAGAAGCAGCGTGACAGCCACGTGTTGATCCAACCGGGGAAGGGCGAAGCGGCAGCGAACTTCGCCGTCTGGCGGCGCTACGGCGCGCAATGGCGTTTCGCCGTCCAACCCGCGGGCACGCTGCAGATTGACGTCGCCGGCGCCGCGGCGGTGGTGGTCAGCGCCGTGGACCGCTCCGGCAACGAAAGCCCGCGCACCGCGCTGACGCTGGTGCGGGCGAAGAAATCCTGATACGGTCCGGCGTTCATGGAAACACCCGCGCCCGTCCCGATGTCGCCGCCGAATCCATGGCGCTGGATCCCGACGCTCTATTTCACCCAGGGGCTGCCGCTCGTCGCGGCGACAGCCCTCTCGGTAGTGATGTATAAGAACCTGAAGGTCTCCAACACCGACATTGCGCTCTACACCAGCTGGCTGAATTTTCCGTGGGTCATCAAGCCCTTGTGGTCGCCGGTGGTGGACATGCTCGGGCGAAAACGCCGGTGGGTCGTGGCGCTGCAGTTTGTGATGGGCGCGGCGTTCGCGCTGGTGGCGCTGACCATCCCGGTGCCGCATTTTTTCCAGCTCACGCTTGCGGTGTTCTGGCTGGTTGCCTTCAGCTCGGCCACCCACGATATCGCGGCGGACGGTTTTTACATGCTCGCGCTGCCGCCCCACCGACAGGCGGCGTTCGTCGGGGTGCGGAGCACGTTCTACCGGCTGGCGATGATCACCGGGCAGGGCGGCCTGGTCTGGCTGGCCGGCCGCCTGGAGAAGCGGTTCGGCGACGTCGCCCAGGCGTGGACGGTCGTCTTCTACATCATGGCGGCCCTGCTGCTGCTCGCCGGGTTGTATCACTGGCTGATGCTGCCGAAGCCGGCGGAGGACCGCGCCACCCGGGGCGACCGGTCCTTGGCGGCGGGCTTTGGTGAGACGTTCCGCTCGTTTTTCCAGAAACCGGACATCGGTCGCACGGTGTTCTTCCTGCTGGTGTACCGTCTGGCCGAGGCGCAGGCGCTGAAGCTGGTGCAGCCGTTTCTTCTCGACCCGCGCAGCGCGGGCGGGCTGGGACTGGAAACCGAGCAGGTCGGGCTGGCCTATGGAATCGTGGGCGTGATCGCGCTGCTGCTGGGTGGCATTGCGGGCGGTTACCTGATTTTCCGCTTCGGACTGCGGCGGATGCTCTGGCCGATGATTCTCGTGATGCACGTGCCGATCGCCATTTTCCTGCTGCTGGCCGCGGTGCAGCCGGAGAGTTTCCTGCTGATTTGCACCGGTCTGGCGATCGAGCAGTTCGGCTACGGATTCGGGTTCACGGCCTACATGGTCTACATGATGATGGTGGCCGACGGGGCCCACAAGACTGCGCACTACGCAATCTGCACCGGGTTCATGGCCCTGAGTCTGATGCTGCCGGGCATGCTTGCCGGCTGGATTCAGGACCACGTCGGCTATCCCAGGTTTTTCCTGTGGGTGATGCTTTGCACCCTGCCGTCGTTCGTCGCGCTGGCCCGGCTCAAGGTTGACCCGGCGTTTGGGAGGAAGCAGCCGGCGCCTTGAGCGCAGGCTGCCGCAGCAGGCGCCGGGCGCCGTTGATCAACTTTTCCCACTGCAGCGCCGGGCCGGGGTCGGTCTTGTTGGTCTGGATGTGGAAATGTCCGAGGACGCCCTGGTATTTCGCCAGCACGTCATCCGGCAATTTGCCCGGCACGGGCCGGCCGGCGGCATCGCGCGGGTAGTTGAGTTTGATTTTTGGAAAAACCACTGACAGGGCGGCGGTGAGCTTGATGAGCGCGGCGTATTGCTGCGGCGTGAGATCGTATTGGACGAGATCGGTGTCTTGCACCACGCCGCGCACCGGGTCCGGCCGCGCGGGGCGGCCGGTGAAATTCCTGGTATAGATCATCGGGTCCCCGAGCCGCTCCGGCACCTTGATGTAGGGCCGGCCCTGCGCGTCGCGCTGATACCATTCGTCGAGCACGCGGGTATCACCCGGCGGGTAGGCGCCCATGTTCGCAATCTCGATGCCGATCGAGCGGTCGTTCGAGGTCGTGGCATGCCGGGCGCGTTCCTTGAGGTCGAGCGTCTGGTAAATGGTGCCGTCGAGATCGAGCATGAAGTGCACGCTCAGGTCGCGGTGATCGTGCAGGATGTTGAAACACTGCTTGCTGATGCCGCATACGTCGTAGTGAAGGACGAACTGGTCCACGACGCGCTGCAGCGCGGGCAGGTCCCAGCCGCCACCCCGCAGGCGTTCGATTTCCTCCGGCGGCAGCGAATTCTGGCGCAGGCTGTAGCGGTTCGGCGAGCCGAACTTCGGCGCGGCGGCGATGGTCTGCTCCCAGCCGCTTTCGGCTAACGGGCTGAACCGCCGCTCGACGCGGTAGGCATCATAGCCGCCCGGATCCATCCAGGTGATGACGCGCGTGCCGGTGTGGAACAGCCGGCCGGCAACGACGATTTCATCTCCCTTGCGCGGAGCGAACGTGCGCGGCAGCGCGCAGCCGCCGAGAGCCAGCGCGCCCAGCGCCAAGGCGGCCAGGCAAAGGGGAGCGGAGGAAAACTTCATGGCGGGGTGTTCTCGAGCACAGCGTAACGTCGCCGCCGGCTCAATCGCGAAAGGTGGCCGCGGTGGATCATCGCAGCAGCCCGGCCTGGCGTTTGAGAGCCAGCACACGTTGCCAGGACAGATCGATGCGCGACTCCGGAATCCGGCCGGACGCAACCGCCCGCGCCAGAATTTCGACGGCCTTGCCAGCGATGGCGGGATCATAACTGAGATTGTTTCCCAGGCAGAGCATATCGACGCCCGCCTGGATCGCGGCCGGGAGGGAGGTTTCCAGGCCGTAGTGGCCCGAGATCGCCTTCATCTCCATGTCGTCGCTCGTGATCACGCCCCGGAAACCGAGCTTTTCACGGAGCAGGCCGGTGAGAACAGCGCGCGACAGCGTGGCCGGGTGGTCGGGGTCGAGCTTCGCATTGAAGACATGCGCGCTCATGATCACGTCGCACAAATCCGCGGTGATCAGGCGTTGAAACGGGATCAGTTCCCGCTCGTGCCAGGTCGCCGTGACGTCGACCAGGCCGAGATGAGTATCGCCGGCGGCGCTGCCATGACCGGGGAAATGCTTCGCGCAGGTCATGACCCCGTGCGCCCGGTGCGCCTTGACGAACTCCGCCGCGTGGCGTGCGACCGCCTCCGGATCGCCGGAAAAGCTCCGCCCTTTGCCCTTGATGATCGGGTTGTCCGGGTTCGCATCGAGGTCCACCACCGGGGCCAGATTCAGGTTGAACCCCAGGCCGGCGAGATTCTGCGCGATCAGAGCGGCATGGCGGTAGGTTTCGGCCGGCTGGTCGAGCCGGCCCAGCTCCTCGTGCGAGATACTGGCCGGGAAACCGCAGTCGGGCTTGAGGCGATTGACGCGCCCGCCCTCCTGATCGATTGAAACGAGCAGCGGGACGCGGGTCTGCGATTGGAGGAACGCGACGAGCTCCTTCACCTGCGCGGGCGACGCGATGTTCCGGCGGCGGTTGGCCGTGTCGATGGTCCCGGCGGTCATGTCCTGGTCGAACAGGATGATGCCGCCGATCTGGTGCTCGCGGATGTCGCGGACGATGAGGCTGCTCTCGGCGGGCGTGCAGCCGCGGAAGCCGACGAGCAGCAGCTGCCCGATTTTCTCGCGCAGGGTGGGGGCGACCATGGTCAGGCGGAAAGTTTCTCGACGCCGATGCCGGGCCGGTCGGGCAGCGTCACCTTGCCGTCGACAATGGTCGCGCCGGTGAAGAGGTCGTTCTTGATGAGCACGGCGCCGTCGAGATCGGCCCAGTCGACCAGGGGCGAGAGCTGCGCCGCGGCGGAGATGGCGCACGAGGTCTCGGTCATGCAGCCGAGCATGACCTTGAGGCCGAGGGCGCGGGCGAGTGTGATCATCCGGTGGGCTTCGCGGAGGCCGGTGCACTTCATGAGCTTGATGTTGATGCCATCGAACACGCCGTGCGCTTTTCGCACATCGGCGAGGCGCTGTACGCTTTCGTCAGCGATCAGCGGCAGCGGGCTTCTCTCCCGCAACCATGCCGTGTCGTCGATCTGCTCCTTGGGCATGGGTTGCTCGATGAAGACGACACCCTGGGTGGCGAGCCACTCGATCGTCCTCAGCGCCTCGGTCCGGTCCTTCCACCCCTGGTTGGCGTCGACTGTGATGGGTTTGTCCGTCACTGAGCGAATGGCTTCGATCATCATCCGGTCGGTATCGCGGCCGAGTTTTACCTTGATGATTTTGCAGGGGGCGGCTTCGCGGGTCTTCTGGCGCACGACTTCGGCGGTATCGAGCCCGATGGTGAACGAGGTCACGGGGGCTTTCGCGGGATCAAGCCCCCAGATCCGATACCAGGGTGCGCCGAGGCGCCGGCCCACCCAATCATGGAGGGCGATGTCGATGGCGGCCTTGGCCGCGGTGTTGCCCGGCGCCAAGAGGTCGAGGGCGGGGAGGATTTCCTCGAATTGGAAGGGATCGGGGAACCGGCTGAGATCGACTTGGCGGAGGAAAGCGGCCACGGACTCCTGGCTCTCACCGAGATAGGGGGGCATCGAGGCCTCGCCGTAGCCGGTGATGCCATCCTGTTCCACCTCCACCATCATTACCGGGGTGGTGGTGCGGGAACTTGTCGCGATGGTGAAGGCGTGTTTTAGTTCGAGGGTGTGGGGATAATAGTGGAGTTTCATCCTGAAGGGATCGGCGGGGGCGGTCGGACCTGACAGCACTGGGGGCAAATGGCGGAAGGGGAGGGATTCGAACCCCCGGAACCTTGCGGTTCAGCGGTTTTCAAGACCGCCGCGATAGACCACTCTGCCACCCTTCCGATTGCAGCCCGGCTGCGGATTTCGGCCGGCAGCGTTGGTAATTTTGGCCCAGTGTCCAGTCTGCAAAGTTCGTCGCGGGGGTCATGCGACGGGGTTTCCCCAATCATGGCCATCAAAAGCTTCACGTTGCCGAAATGCAGGGCCTCTACGGCCCGTTCACCATCGCCGAGCGTCTTCTTTGCTCCCGGCGTGGCAGTCAATTGCCACTGCGATTTGGATTTGCTCATCAGGCGAACTTGGCCCATTTCTGGCGCATGCGATGGCTTCGCTCAATCCTTGGGATGCTCGTGTCGGCGGGAACACTCGGATGGACGAGCATGGCGCTGGCGCTTCCGCCGGAAATCAAGCTGAGCAAACCGGCGCAGGTGGAAATCATTCGCAACGGCCAGCCAGCGGGGAAACTCTCGCTGGCAGCGGGAACCACCCTGGCGGTGACAGCGATCGATGGAGAATTCGTGCAAGTCAGGTATCGGGGAGTGAACGGGCGGGTGCTGGCGACGGCCACAGATCTGGACGCTCGCGTGTCGGCGGAGGAGTCAGGCGAAGCAGCAGAACCTGCGAAAGATACCGCCCCGCCGCCGAAAGCTGCGGTGCCCCCAAGAATTTCCGCCCCGCCGCCGAAGGCTGCGGAATCCCCGAGGGTTTCCGCCCCGCCACCGGCTGTGCCACCACCCGCAAAGCTGACGGTCCGTCCTTCAACCGGACCGGGGCAAACATCGGGCGTGAAGCCCGTGGACTCGTCCCGCGCCACCACCGAGGACGCCATGTCCAAGTCGGAGCGGATGTGGCTGCTCGGAACGTGGGCAGTATTCTTCCTCCTCGTTGCCGCCCAATGGCGCTTGTTTACCAAGGCGCGCCGACCGGGTTGGGCGAGCCTGGTGCCGATATACAATATTATCGTCTGGCAACAAATCAGCGGCAAACCGGTATGGTGGCTCCTGCTCTATTTCGTTCCCGTGGTAAATCTCGTCGTGGCGGTCCTGACCATCTTCGGCATCGCGAATAATTTCGGCAAGGGCCTGGGCTTCGGGTTCGGCCTCCTCCTGGCGCCGTTTTTCTTTTTGCCGCTGCTGGCCTTTAGTGACGCGGTCTATGTAGGCCGTTGACGTGATCGTGCGTCAGCGGCGCAGATAGCCTCCAAGACATCGCCGTCGCCGGGCCCATGGCGGACAAGACGGCCGGCCGGTAGCAGCCCGGCTGCAGTTTTCGGCTGGCGGGGTGGGAGATTTTTCGTCAAGCATCTCGTCTGCAAAGTTCGTCGCGGGGCCATGCGGCGGGTTTTCCAAATCATGGCCATCAAAAGTGATCACGTTGCCGAAATGCAGGGCCTCTACGGCCCGTTCACCATCGCCGAGCGCGTGGTGCAGAAAATCTGGCTGCGCGGCGACTTCGAGCACCGCCGGGCGGTGCTGACCGACGGCCGCAAGCTGGAGATCCGCTCGGCGGGCGCGTGGAATCTGCTGGGCGGGCCGGATTTTCGCGGCGCCGACCTGGCGATCGACGGCCACGCGCTTAGCGGTGACGTGGAGGTTCACTTCCATGCCACGGACTGGCGGGCGCACGGGCACGCGGAGGATCCGGCTTACGACAAGGTGGCCCTGCACGTGGTGTTGTTTCCGTCCGGGACCGGCGAGCCGGCGGCGCGGCGGGGTGACGGACGGGAAATCCCCACATTTGTGCTGCTGCCGCTGCTGCACCGCGGGCTGGAGGAATACGCCTCGGACGACGCACTCGAGGCCATCACGGCGCGGGACGAATGGGAGCGCTTCGCCGAACTCGCGGCCACGCCCGTGGCCGAGTTGCAGCAATTGCTCCAGCAACACGCGCTGGACCGCTGGCGGCAGAAAGTGCATTTCGCGAAGCTGCGCATTGCGAAGCTCGGTTGGACCGCGGCGCATCACACCGCGCTGGAAATCCTCGGTTACCGGCACAACCGGGCGCCGATGCTGACTGTCGCGGCGAAGCATCCCCTCCACGCCTGGGGGAACGGAATCGAGCCCGCCGAGATTTTCGCGGAGAGCGGGGCGCTCTGGCAGACGCAAGGCGTGCGGCCGGCCAATCATCCGCTGGCCCGCTTGCAGCAGTATCAGCGCTGGGTCACGGCCCAGCCGGACTGGCCGGCACAGTTGCGGCGAATCGCCGGCACGCTGCCGGCGGGTGGCGTCGTAACGACTCCGACCAAGCCCGCCCGGGAAACCCTCGGTTTGAAAAAACTTCGCGAAGTTTTCGCGCGCGACATTTGCGGCGGCGCGGTGGGCGGCACGCGGCTGGACAATCTGGTGTGCGACGGCTTCCTGCCGTTAATGGCCGCGCAGACCGGCCACGACCTGTCGGCGGTGTGGTATCACTGGTTTCTCGGCGACACGCCGGCGCAGCTGCAAGGGGCCCTCAAAAAGCTGGGTGTGGCGGGCCGCGGGACTCAGCCGCTTTGCCACGGCTGCGCCCAGGGGCTGCTGGGCTGGATTTTGGAGCGCGAGACCCGCACAAGTGGCTGACTGGCCGAAAGCTTGGGGCGGGCTTGACAAGTCTTCGCGGGGAGGAATATGTTCCGCCCCCTATTTAACTAGTTCACTTTCCAAAAGGTGGGCCCTCGGGTCCGCCTTTTTTTTCCCCATTAATCAAACCACCACACCATGAGCAGCGAAATCCTGTCCGTTCTCGAATACATGGAGAAGGAGAAGGGCATTCCACGTGCCGACATGATCTCCGCGATTGTAAACGCGATCAAGACCGCCGCCTTGAAGGGCATTAACTCCGGCCAGGAGCTCAAGATCGAGATCAATCCCAAGAACGGCCAGCTCAAGGCGTGGTCCGTGCTCAAGGTCGTCGATTCCGGTTCCGACCCGAAGACCCAGATCCACGTGGAGAAGGCCCAGCTCTTCAAGCCGGGCGCGGTGGTCGGCGACTCCATCGAGAAGGAGATCGACCCGTCCTACCTCGGCCGCATCGCCGCGCAGACCGCGCGCCAGGCCATCATGCAAAAGCTCCGGCAGTTCGAGAAGGAGCGCATCTACGACGATTTCAAGGACTCGGTCGGCGACATCGTCAGCGGCACCGTCCGCCGCCGCGAGCGCAACGACCTCTACATCGACCTCGGCAAGGCCGAGGCGGTCATGCCCGGCAAGGAGCAGGTCCCCGGCGAGGAATACGCCCCCGGCGAGCGCATCCGCTGCATCCTGCTCGAGATCGAGAACAGCAGCCGCGGCCCCGAGATCATCCTCAGCCGCGCCAGCAGCAAGTTTGTCCGCCGCCTCTTCGAGCTCGAGGTCACCGAGATCGCCGACGGCACGGTGAAGATCGAGGCGTTCGCCCGCGAGCCGGGCTACCGCACCAAGATCGCCGTCACCAGCACCGACCCGAAGGTGGACCCCGTCGGCGCGTGCGTCGGCGCCCGCGGCGCCCGCGTGAAGAGCATCGTGCGCGAGCTCGGCGGCGAGAAGATCGACATCATCCCTTACCACGCCGACACGAAGGAAATGCTGATGGAGGCCCTCAAGCCCGCCGTCCCGCGCGAGATCATCCTCGACGAGAAGAGCAAGCGCATCCTCGTCCGCGTGGTGAACGACGACCTCGCCGTCGCTATCGGCCGCAAGGGTCAGAACGCCCGCCTGACCTCGCGCCTCGTCGGCTGGCGCCTCGACATCGAGGAGTTCAAGGTCACCGCCGCCGATCCGCGCGCCCAGGCGATCACGCTGCTCGTCAGCACCTATGGCTTTGACCAGCCGGTGGCCGAGCGCCTCGTGGCCAACGGCATCAACTCGCCGGCCGCCTTTGAGGGCGTCGAGGCCGCCGACCTGGTTGGCTTTGGTTTCACCGACGAGGAGGCCCAGGGCCTCATCACCAAGGTTTCCGGTTCCTAAACACCCGCGCACCATCTTATCACGCCCCTCTCACCCTGAATGAGCATCCGCATCCACGAACTGGCGAAGAAGCTCAACATGGACAACAAGGACCTCATGGCCTTGTTGAAGGACCGCGGTTATCCCGCCAAGAGCGTGTCGAGCACGGTGGACAAGATCACCGCTGAGGCACTGGAGCAGGAGATCGCCGCCAAGAATCCCGCTCCGGCGGTCGCGGCGCCGGCGCCCGCCCCAGAGGTTCCGGCTGCGGCGGAGCCACCCAAGGTCAAGTTTCCCGCCGGCGTTTTCGTGAAGTCCGCCTCGGACATCGTCCGCGAGAAGGAAGAGGCCGCCAAGGCGGTGGCCGCGGCCCGGGCCGCCAGTAATCCGTCTGCCACTGTGCCGATCGCCGCACCGAAACCGCCGCCGGTCCCGATGATGAAGGCCCCGCCGGCTCCGTCGATGGCCGCACCGCGCACTTTTTTGAGCTCGGCTCCGATGGCACCCCGGCCCGCGCCGGTTTCAAACGCGCCCATGACGCGCGTTGCCCCGGCCGCCAAGTCCCCCGTGCTCCCGCCGCCGATGTCTTCCTCCCCGCGTCCGCCGGTGCCGGCCGCGCCAGCGATGAGCAAGAACGCGCCGACGCTGCCGGCCACGCCTTCGCCCACGGTGTCCACCGTCACCGTGACCGAGGAGGGGGGCGTCAAGATCATCCATCTCAAGCCGCCGATCATCGTGCGCGAGTTCGCCGTGGCGCTGGGCCTCAAGCCCTTCAAGCTGATCTCCGAGCTGATGGAGATGAAGATCTTTGCGTCGATGAACCAGTCCATCGACGAGGCGGTCGCGACCAAGCTTGCGGAAAAGCACGGCTTCCTGCTCGAGATCAAGCACCGCGGCGAAACCCAGCCGCCGGTCGAGACGCCGGAGAAGGTGAAGATTACCAAGGAGGAAAAGGCGCGCGAGGAGGACCTGAAGAACCTCGCGCCACGGCCCCCGGTGGTCTGCATCCTCGGCCACGTCGACCACGGCAAGACCTCCCTGCTCGACGCCATCCGCAAGGCCAACGTTGCCGCGGGCGAGGCCGGCGGCATCACCCAGCACATCGGGGCCTACCAGATCGAGCACAACGGCCGCAAAATCACCTTTCTCGACACGCCGGGTCACGCGGCCTTCACCAAGATGCGCGCTCGCGGCGCATCGGTCACCGACATCGCCGTGCTGGTGGTCGCGGCCGACGACGGCTTCATGCCGCAAACCGACGAGGCGTTGAAGCACGCGCTCGACGCCAAGGTCGTCCTGATGGTGGCCGTCAACAAGATGGACGTGAAGGGCGCGAACCTCGACCGCGTGAAGCAACAGATGCAGGAGCGCAGCATCGCGCCCGAGGACTGGGGCGGCGAGACCGTCACCGTGCCCGTCGCCGCCATCAAGGGGCAGGGCATCACCGAGCTGCTCGAGATGATTTTGCTGCAGGCCGACGTGCTCGAGCTGAAGTCCAACCCGAAGGCCGAGGCCAGCGGCGTGGTCATCGAGTCCCAGGTCGACGTGGGCCGCGGCCCGCTCGCCACGGTCATCGTGCAGCGCGGCACGCTCCGCGTGGGCGACGCCCTCGTGTGCGGCCCGCATTACGCAAAGGTCCGGGCGATGTTCGACGACCAGGGCAACACCGTGAAGGAAGCCCCGCCGGCCATGCCCGTGCGCGTCATCGGCTGGTCCGGCACGCCGGATTCCGGCACCAAGTTTATCACCGTCAAGAACGCCCGCGAGGCCGAGCGGCAGGCCGAGGAGGCCGAGGACATTCAGAAAAAGTCCAATGTCACCGAGGACGCCGTGCCGAAGGACGTGTCCATTGACGCGCTCTTCGCCAACATCGCCGCCACGCAGGCGAAGGTGCTGCGCGTCGTGCTCAAGTCCGATGTCTTTGGGTCGCTCGAGGCCGTGAAAAACGTGATCGAGGGCATCAAGAGCGCCAAGGTTTCGCTCGATGTCGTCGCCTCGGATGTCGGCATCGTCAGCAAGAACGATGTCCTGATGGCGGGCGCTTCGAAGGCCGTCATCATCGGTTTCAATACAAAGCAGGAGAACGGTGTCACGGCGCTGGCCAAGCACCATTCCGTCACCATCGAGAGCTTCGAGATCATCTATGAGCTGGGCGACCGGGTGAAGGAGATGATGGCCGACCTGCTCGAGCCCGATCTCAAGGAGAACAAGACCGGCGGCGCCGAGGTCCGCCAGGTTTTCCCCGTCGCCAAGGGTTTTGTGGCCGGCTGCCTCGTCACCGAGGGCAAGATCAACCGCGGCTCGGCCGCGCGCGTCCGTCGGGGCAAGGACTCGGTCTTCGAGGGCAAGGTCGGCACGCTGCGCCGTTTCAAGGACGACGCCAACGAGGTCCGCGCCGGCCTTGAGTGCGGCATCCGGCTCGACGGCTTCGACGGCTACCAGCCCGGCGACCGCATCGAGTGCTTCGAAATCCAGAAAGTCCGGGCCTTGCTCTGAGCTTGGCATCAGACGCCGGCCACGGTTCCATCCCGTTCCGCCACCCCACGCCATGAGCAACCGACTCCTCCGCGTCAACGAGCTGCTGCAGCGCGAAGTCAGCGCCTTCCTGCACCAGCGCTATGGCAGTGAGTCGGTGGCCATCACCATCACGGGAGTCGAGGTCACCGGCGACCTGCGCGAGGCGAGGATTTTCTACTCGGTACTCGGCGACGAGGCGGCGGCGAAGCGCGCCGGCAAATGGCTGCTGGGCCGGCGCAGCGAGATCCGCGAGACGATCGGGAAAAACGTGGTCCTGCGACACATCCCGCTGCTGGCGTTCGTGCATGACGACCATGCGCCGCGCACCCTGCGCATCGAGGCGCTGCTCAGCGAAATCGACGGAAAAGCCAGGAAACCGTGACGCATTACTCCCAATTTGCCTCCGCCTTTGCCGCGCTGCTGGTCACGCTGCGGGACCGGTCGGTGGTTGTCATCGGCCACCAGCGGCCGGATGGCGACTGCATCGGCTCGCAGGTGGCACTGTGCCGCGTGCTGCGCGCCCAGAAAATCGACGCGGTCTGCGTCAACCCCGACCGCGTGCCGCGCCGCATCAAGTTCCTGGTGGGCGACACGCCTTTCTTCCAGCGCGACGAGCTCTCCCCGGCGGGGCGCACCGCCATCTTTACGGATTGCGCCGACCACGACCGGGCGGGCGACAAGACGCGCGAGATGTATCCGGAGCCCATCGCGTGCTTCGACCACCACCTGTCCAACCCCGGTTTCGCCAAATACAATTTCGTCGACACCGGCTCGGCCGCGACGGCGGAGGTGCTGACCGGCATGTTCATTGACGCCGGCCTGGTCATCGACCCCACGACTGCCCAGGCGCTTTACACGGGAATCATGACGGACACCGGGCAGTTCAGCTTTCCCTCCACCTCCGCCCGGGTCTTCCAGCTGTGCGCGGAACTGGTGACGCGCGGCGCCGGTCCCACGCTGTCGGCCCAGGAGCTCTATGAGCGGGAATCCTTCGGCAAGCTGAAGCTCCTGCAGCACTACCTCGGCTCGTTGAAACTCGAGTGCGGCGGACGGGTCTGCATCGGCGTGCTGCCCAACGGGACCTTTGAAAAACTGGGCGCTTCGGTCGAGGATACCGAGGGTCTGGTCGACTACGCGCGCTCTATCGACGGCGTGGAGATCGGCGTGCTGATCGAGGAGCGTCCGGGAGTCATCAAGGCCAGCCTGCGCGCCATGCACGCGGTCCACCGCATGGACACGATCGCGGCCATGTTCAACGGCGGGGGCCACGCCAACGCGGCCGGGCTCAATTGCAAGACCACGCTGGCGGAATTTTATCCCAAACTGCTCGCGGCGCTGACGCGGCGCCTCGCCGAGGTGGATGCGGCGAAGAAATGAGCCTGCAATCACCGAGGGAAATTGAGGGGGTGCTGCTCGTGGACAAGCCCAAGGGCCTGACCTCGCACGACGTGGTGCACCGCCTGCGGCACACGCTCCAGATGAAAAAAATCGGGCACGCCGGCACGCTTGACCCCATGGCCACCGGCCTGCTGGTCATGCTCATCGGCAAGGCCACGCGCATCTCCCAATACCTCATGAGCGTGGACAAGGTCTACGAGGGCGAGGCCACGCTGGGGGTCACCACCGACTCGCAGGACGCCGAGGGCGAGGTGATGGAAACCCGCCCCGTGCCGGAGCTGACCGAGCCCCAGGTGCGTGAAGTGATGAAAACCTTCCTTGGCGACCAGTATCAGACTCCACCCATGCATTCCGCCATCAAGATCGGCGGCGTGCCGCTCTACAAGATGGCCCGCCAGGGCGTCGAGGTGGAGCGGGAGCCGCGGTTCATCCGGATCGCGTCGTTCGAGCTGAACGCGCTGACGCCGCCCAAGCTCACCTTCACGCTGCACTGCACCAAGGGCACCTATGTCCGCACGATTGCCCACGACCTGGGGCAGAAGCTCGGCTGCGGCGCGCACCTCTCGGCCCTGCGCCGCACCGGCAGCGGCAAGTTTACCATCGCCCAATGCCTGCCGCTCGATCAGATCGAGGCGCTTTCAGCGGCGGATATCGCCCGGCGGCTGATTCCGGTCCACGAGGCGGCGCCGCGCGTGGTGTTATGAGCGCCTTGCTCCAGTTCGACAGCCTCGAGCGCACGCTCCTGCCGCCGCGGCCGCTGCATCTGGCCATCGGCATGTTCGATGGCGTGCACCTCGGGCACCAGTCGGTGATCGAGTCCGCCCTCCATTCGGCGCGCCGCAGCGGCGGCCAGGCCGGCGTGCTGACCTTCTGGCCGCACCCCAGCGCGCTGTTTCACCCGGAAAATCCCACGCGGTTGCTCATGCCGCCGGCCATGAAGCGCCGGGTGCTGGGCCGGCTGGGGATTGATTTCGTGATCGAGCAGAATTTTTCCCCCGAGTTCGCGCAGATCGAGGCCCGGGAGTTCCTGGCCCACCTCAAGCGCTGCCTGCCGCAGCTCGCGGCGGTGTATGTCGGCGAAAACTGGCGCTTCGGGCGCGGGCGCATGGGCGACGTCGCCGTGCTGGTCGCGGAGGCGCGCAAGGCCGGACTCGCGGTGTTCAGCGCTCCGCGGCTCAACCACAATGGCTCGCCCATCAGCAGCTCGCGCATCCGTGAATTGCTGGCCGGCGGTGATATCGCGGGGGCCAATGCGCTGCTCGGCTACTCTTACTTCTCCGAGGGGGTGGTGGAGCACGGGCGGAAACTGGGCCGGACGATCGGCTTCCCCACGCTCAATCTCGCCTGGGAGCCGGAGCTCAAGCCCCGCTATGGCGTCTATGCCGTCGAGGTGGACGGCGGACAAAAGAAGCCGCTGCAGGGCGTGGCCAACTACGGCTTGCGGCCCACCGTGGAGCAAACCACCCGGCCGCTGCTCGAAGTGCATTTGCTGGAGCCGTCGCCGCTTACCTATGGGGACAAATTGACCGTGCACTGGCTCCAGTTCCTGCGACCCGAGGCCAAGTTCAACGGCCTCGAGGAAATGCGGCTGCAAATCGTCCAGGACCGCGAAAACGCGCTGAACTTCTTCATCCTCCGTCGCTGAAGCTATGGAGGACAAGAAGGGCTCAACTTACCAAAGCCGCTTCTTGCGAAACGCGTGACCGGAACCGGTCTTGAGATAGCGCTCGAACTCCAAGGCATGCGCTTTCACGTCGAACGCCAAATAACCACGAAGCTTCCACGGTTTGAATGACACCGTAGATGGATTTGATCCACGATTGTGGTCAATCACGCGCTGACGCAAATCCTCGGTGAAGCCGACATAGCGCCGGTTGGCGTCAGCCTCACTTTCGATGCAGTAGACGTAATACATGAAAAATCGGCCCGCTGACCTGCCCTCCTGCGCCAAGGCTTCGGAGGGCGCCATCCTTCGCTCCTTCTCCTCTTCAATGGCCGTGCCATCTGAAGCTCCGCAAGGAGCGAAAGATGGCGGGATGGACGGGACTCGAACCCGCGGCCTTCTGCGTGACAGTCAACAGGTCAGAATTTCAATGACATTCCCCCTCTGAAGGACTGCAGCGTAAACCCCAAATACGGTAAAAATAACGATTTAAGACATGCCGCCTTGCGAGAAACCGATAAGGTGAGTTTTGGAGAAACCGATAAGAAAACGATAAGTATTGGGAGCACCCGGCGGGCGCGTAGCAGGTCAATTTTCACCAATATCAAATCGTCCGCTGCCCCGGATTTTGGATACCCTATTAAAGTGGCCAATACCTCAACCTCCTCCTAGTCATCCAATCATGAGTAATGTGCGGCGGCCTGGACTGATCGAGCTAGATCTAGATCGCGAACAGCAAGACACACTCCAGTGGCTGCCTATCCGGGCTCAGGAGCAAGCGGACAGGAACAATTACCTCGAAGCCTTCCTCCTCCAATGGATCGGCTTCAATGCGTTGTGCGATGCCGCCTAGCTGCCATCTTATTGCACGTTTTAATGACTCAGCAAATTTTGGTCGGGCTGCTTAATTTCTGATTTAGTGAATCATTACATCAATCGCTTTGCTTCGATTGGATCTGTGGAAACAACTTGGCCTTAGGCATATTAGCGAAAGATTCGTCGAAAATTGTTTCGCGCGAATCAGAAGGTTGATCTTCCAAAAACTCAATTACCCCTCTTTCGGCTTATAAGAAATTGATAAGAAAAAATTTCTTATTTAACGCATGTGGAAAATAAAAAACGCCCAACTATGTTATAGCGGGCGATTTAAAAATGGCGGGATGGACGGGACTCGAACCCGCGGCCTTCTGCGTGACAGGCAGACGCTCTAACCAACTGAGCTACCACCCCTTGAAATGGGAAAGAGGCCGCAACGTAGATTCGGAGGTAGGCAAGTCAAGTGCCGTTTGGAACGTTCATTCTCAAGGAATTCGACAAGTAAGAACCGCTCACGCTCCGGCTTTTTGCATAGCGGCCTGCCACAACTCAACCTCGCCGGGGAGGCCGTGGGTCGTGAGTTTTTCTGCGACGAGGGCGAAGTTTGGTTCATCCACCTCATGCTGCGGGTCGCCGGGAAACTCGGGCCGCACCACGCGGCACAGGCCCCAGCACGCCCAGGTGCGCCAGCGGCGCTGCTCGCGGCGGGGCTCGTTCATCCGGTCGGCGAGGTGCTGGAAATGGACGCGCGGGTTGCCGATGAAAACATCCGCCGGCGTGTGGCGGAGAAACCAGGCCATGGCGTCATAGGGCAGGGGCCAGTCGCGCAACACCGGCTCGTCGCCCTGCAGGTTGGACAGGAGCGCGCGGTCGAGCTTGAGGATGGCGCGGGCGGCCAGTCCCCGCTGCCAGAGATACTGCGCATAGGTCAGCGCGGTGAGATAGAAGTCGGCGTCCCGTTCGTCACCGTGCGCGGTGAGCGCGCCGGCATCCATCCGCGCCGGCGGCATCGGCAGGTGGGGGCAGAAAGGAAGGCGGTGCGGCATCAGCCTGAGCGTCGCCAGCCCGACGGCGAGGCACAAGTTTAACTTGGCGGCCGGCCCGCCTTGCCCGCATAACGGAGGCCCACAAATGGAAGACCCTGGCTCCATCAACGAGGTGCACGGCTGGCGGCGGCTGGTGGTGTGGCTGCTGGCGGGGTTCCTGCGCCTCTGGGGCCGGACTCTGCGCTTTGAAGCTGACGCCGAGACCCATGCGCGGCTGACCGCCTCGGACCAGCCTGCCGCCATCGTGATCTGGCACAACCGGCTTTTCCTGTCGCCGGAGATTTTCCGCCGCTACCGTTTCAAGCGCCGGGTCTACGGCCTGGTGAGCGCGAGCAAGGACGGCGCGTGGCTGGCGGCGTTTTACCGGATGATCGGCATTTATCCGGTGCGGGGCTCGAGCAACAACCACGGCCGCGAGGCGGCCAGGGTCCTGATCGAGAAAGTGCAGGTGGGGCATGACATTGGCATCACGCCCGACGGGCCGCGCGGGCCGATGTATGTGCTCGAGCCCGGCGTGCTGGTGGTCGCACGGCGCAGCAACGCCCCGATGGTGCTGGTCGGGGCGCAGTTCGGCCCCGCATGGCGGTTGCGGAGCTGGGATCGTTTCTACATTCCGTGTCCGTTTTCGCGCATAAGGATGCGCTGCACCGTCCTGCAGCCGAAGGGCCCGAACGGCGACAAGCTCAGCGCCGAACAGGTCGGCGCCGAGTTGCGGGCGATCAATCCGGATTAGGGCATATTCCAATCCGGGCTAGCCGTGTAGGGGCGCAGTCTTGCTGCGCCCGCTCGGCATCGAGGATCTTTGGGCGCAGCAAGACTGCGCCCCTATTACGATTTGAACCTAGCCCCGGCCTCAGAACGTCGGCGTGACCGTGACGCTCTGGCCGGGCTGGGCGACAAAATCTTCGCCGGCGCACCAAGTCAGGTCGTTCACCAGCACCTTGAAGGTGACCGGCATGGCTGCGTTCCTGACCGTGGCGGTCCAGAGGCCGGTGCCTGCGCAGTCCATCGCGACGCCATGGTCCCAGCTCAGGCCCGGGCCGTCGCCGCGGAGGTAAAGGTGATTGCCAAAGCCGATGTCGGTCTTCGCCGAAATGAAAGTGGCGGGCGGCTCGGAGCGCTTCTTTTTGGCGGGAGCCGCAGTTTTCTTCGCCGGCGCCTTGGTCTTGGCGCCCGGGGCGGTGATTTTCCTGATGGTCTTTTTCATGTGGATTTCTGTTTTATTTTAAAGGGGCAGGGGGGTGTCTTTTGGCCTGCGCTCGCCGACTGCAACAGCAATTTCGGAGCCAACCGGGCGGGCGGGTTAAGTGGCGATGGGCAAGCGGGTAGCGGTGGCACAAAATTATGGTTTACTCCGGCCGAGGCGTGCGCCAATTAAGCCGTTCCCCTTTCGGGGCAGTAGCTCAGTTGATAGAGCGCGTCGTTCGCAACGACGAGGTCGTCGGTTTGATCCCGATCTGCTCCACCAGCCTACGCTCTTGACGAGCTACGGCTCGGCAAGCCAGCGAAGGCTGCCACGCCGAAGCCCAACGGGCGCAGGCGGGCGATACAATGCAGGTTTCAGTCACGGCGGGCCGAATAACATGAAAGAATTCGCCTACGTCTATATTCTGGAGTCTCTCGCCTCGACCGGAGGATTCTATGTCGGCCTGACCGATGATCTGGCCGCCCGGCCCGCTTGCGGGTATAGGGGTGGCTATTGCCCGTCAGCCCAATACGGTGGGGCAATGCCCGTTCCCACGAGTCAGCAGTTCGCCGCCTTATGTGATTACTTTGCCGCTCGGCGCGACGTTATCCTGCAGGCTTGGCGCAAGGCGGATCGGGCCGACCCCGACCAAACCACCGGCCGTTCCCTCACCCTCGGACAGTTCCTCGACCACATCCCCGAGATGCTGGACGCGTTCGAGTTTCGCCTGCGCTCGCGTCCGGGCGGGGTGAACGCCATCGCCGCCGACGCAAACAAGAAGGATGAGGGGGTGAAGCATGGCCTCCACCGCTGGCAGCAGGGCTACCGGCTGCAGGAACTCATCACTGAATGCGGCCATCTTCAGTTTTGCCTCTACAATGAGCTGGGCCGTTTCGCTGAGAAAAATCCCGAGATCGAACCCGAAACCCTGGCCGAGGCACAACGCCAGATCATGGCCCTAGTCAACGACACCATCAGTGAAAGCGCCGGACAATACGAACGCATGCAGCAAGCCGAGGCCGCCGGCCATGTAGGTGACCTTCGCGGCGCCCTTGCCAGCGTCAATCAGATCGAGCGGCACCGCTCCACTCTCTTCCACCAAGCGGTCCACGATCTGAAAAACGATGTCGTCGGCGTAAACCTGGCCGCCACGCTACTTGGCAATCCTGCCATGGCTGAGTCCGACCGTCTGGAATCGGCGACCTACCTGAAGCAGGCCGTGCAGGGACTGAACACGATGCTGGAAGAATTGATGGAACTGGCCCGGTTACAGGCTGGCCAGGAAACGCGGAAGATTGCCGCCTTTGACGTCGCCGCTCTGCTCACCGAGCTCTGTGCCGCCCACCAGCCTTTTGCCCGCGAACGCCAACTGTTCTTGGGGGTGCAGGGGCCGGCTCGGCTGGCAGTCGAGGGCGACGCCGAAAAAACCCGGCGGCTGGCGAAAAACCTCGTGGGCAATGCCCTCAAATACACCCCGTGCGGCGGAGTCGACGTGACGTGGGGCGAAGAAAAGGAAACCTGGTGGCTGATGGTCAAGGATACCGGCCCTGGGATGTTATCAGGGCCTGGCACGCCGCTTGTGACCGGCCTGCAAGAAGCCACGGCCAGCGCCAAGGAGTCGGACGACAAGGCCACCGCCAGCAAAGGCGAAGCCTCGCAGGTGCTGCCGGCGCCGTGGGATGCCACGTCCACGGCGGCGCCTTCCCCCCACCAACCCGGCGAAGGCATCGGCCTTTCCATTGTGAAGCGCCTGTGCGAGCTGCTCGATGCCAGCATCGAGATTGCCAGCTCCGCGGAAACGGGCACAACATTCCGCGTCGTTTTCCCTCTCTCTATCAGCATCCGACAAGCCCTCCGCGGCCCCACTGTAGCGCCCCGCAAATGAAGGAAATACGCGCCGGACTGATTAGCATGGCTGGATCTCACGAATGAGTTTGCCGGTGTTTTTTCCCGGGTCAGAAGTTTATGTTTAGCCCTTTCGCGATCCGTCGTTTAGCAGTCCGAAAGTTTGTTCGCAGAAAAATTTTAGCACCCCTTCGTTCGTGCTAAACGGACTTGTGCTCCACCATCCTTCGCCCCAGCGGAGCGAGGGTGAAGGATGTCCTCCGTAGCCTTGGCGTAGGAGGACATTTCATCTGCGTAACGAGAAAGGCTTCGGATGGCGGGGCCAGCCCGAGGCAAGCCAGCGAAGGCTGCCGCGCCGAAGTTCGCCGGGCGAACGCAGGCGGTGGGGAGCAAGGCATTGTCAGGTTTCGCTACGATGCTCCATCGTTATTACTACTTTTCCTCTGGCGTGACCTTCTTCCAGATACCGGATAGCCTCAGGGACAGCACTCAATGGGTAGCGCCGGTCGATGACCGGAGCTACTTTTCCGGTTTCAAGGAGCTCTCGCATGACGATCAAGTCAGCTTTGCTCAAATGCGCCAGAAACGGGCGCAGCTTCTGGCTCACGAACCGGGACAACACGACCGCTTTGAGCACATCCGCCAGAGGTCCCAGCCAATGACCCTTGTCCGGTCCTCCGACCATCACGAGAGTCCCCTCGGTAGTCAGCGCGCGCCTGCAATCAGCCAAGGTATGGTTCCCCATTGAATCGAGTATCAGGTCATACTGCTGCCCACTTTTGGTGAAATCCTCTTGCGTGTAGTCCACCACGTGGTGGGCGCCGATTGATCGGACCATGTCCATATTCCTCGTGCTGCACACGCCGGTCACGTCCGCCCCGAGCCCCTTGGCAATCTGCACTGCGAACGTCCCCACGCCTCCCGCCGCGCCGTTGATCAGGACCTTCTGGCCTCGCTGAATCTGTCCTTTGTCGCGAAGGCCCTGCAGGGCGCTGATTGCCGCCACCGGCACGGCCGCCGCCTGCTCGAACGTCACGTTGGCCGGCTTCAGCACCAAGGCGCGTTCAGCCGCACACCCATGCTCGGCAAAGGCTCCACGGCACACGCCAAACACCTCGTCACCTGGTTGGAACTGCGTCACGTTCCTGCCGACCGCTTCAACCTGCCCGGCCACGTCAATTCCGAGACGGCTGAGCTTTGGCCGGCGCAACCCGGTCATGGTGCGCACGAAGTAGGGCGTGCCTCTCATGAAGTGCCAGTCAATCGGATTCACCGATGCCGCACGAATTCTCAGCAAAACCTCATCGTCCTTGGGGGTGGGTTTGGCCACCTCCGTGAACTGAAGAACATCGGGGGAGCCGTATTCCGTGTATACGATCGCTTTCATGGTAGTCGCAGGAGATAGCACGTGGGTTGGCCTGCCATCCATAGCCTTGGCGACGGATGGCGTCCCCGGCGTGACTCGAACACGCGACCGTCGGTTTAGAAAACCGATGCTCTATCCAGCTGAGCTACGGGGACAAATCGAGCCCGTTTATTGGAGGCTCTTGGCCCGGATTGCAGCCTTTTTTCTATAAACCCGAAGGCAGGCAGTTTAACCACGGATCAGCCGTCGTCCCGCAGTCGCGGGACTATGGCTGACAGCTAGCCGGAAACTTCACGCCCCCGCCTCACAGTCCTGCGGCGGCTGGGTGCGATCTCCGCCTACGGCTTGAGGTTCAGGAGCGCGTTGCCCGTGGCAAAATCAACCGGCACCGAGATGTGGTCGTGGACAAACAGCCACTTGCCTTTGATTTTCCGCAGGCCAGTGGTCGCCCGTATCCATGTTTCGGACTTCTGGCCGCCTTTCAGCGTTCCACCAATACGCTCGATGCAATGCAGGAAAGCGACGTCCCGGCCTGCCACGATGCGCAGGTCGCGCATTTCGCAGACGATCGGCCCTTCATACCCGGCAAAAAATTCCGCGTAATTCTTCCGGTAGGCCTCCGGTCCGACACACTGGAGGGGCGCGACAATGTCGTATGCGACCAGTTGATCCCCGGACGCATAGACGGCCATGACTCCGTCAAGGTCCTTGGCCTGGAACGCTTTTGCCCAGCGCGCGAGCAAGTCCTTGATTTCGGCCTCATCATTTGAGGCCCGGGCAGCGGGCGCCAGCAGCAACGCGCCGGCCAACACCGCCATGGAAAGCAACGAGAGTTTTTTCATGGGATACACTCCTTGTGAATCGTGGTTACGTCGTCAGTAAATCCTGCGACCCAACGGGTCTAAAGTCCCCGCCCGGCGCCGGTCAATGGCAATTGATTGGATGGCGTGACGCGGGTTGTGATTCAGGGGATATCGGTGTAATCCATGGTCAATACCTTCTGTTTCCTACTGGCCGAGGAAAGGGCTTGCCTACGGGCGGGGCATCAGGCTTCTTCGCCCTTCCGATGAATCATCGGGCTGTAGCGTAGCCTGGTAGCGCGCTTGCATGGGGTGCAAGAGGTCGTGAGTTCGAATCTCACCAGCCCGACCA
>JAYUGX010000098.1:0-24355 GCA_043738215.1 Lacunisphaera sp. | reverse complement strand
CGGCCGGGGATTGTCGAACCGAAACTTTAGATGCTGCGCTGCCCAGCAGCCGGACACCCAGGGCAGTTGAGGCCGGGGGCGGCTCGAGGCGTTATTGGCAATGGCGCAAGATATGCCCGGTTTTGAGCAACCTGTGCCCAGCGCGGCTGGTCTTCTCCGGGTTAATATTACACATAACCCATGAATACTCCCCGCTTCTTCCCCGCTCTCCTGGTGACTGGCCTCGTCCTGATCACCACGCTCCTCACGACCAATGTCATCCGGGCCGCCGAAAGCCCCACCGATGTCCAGGGCCCGGTCGTCCTTCCGTCCGAGGTGCTCAATCTGCCGGTCGAGCAGGCGATCCTCACCGCGGCGCCGCACGTGCCACCGCCCATCGGCCGCAAGTATGCGGCGCGTGTCGTCGTTAACCTCGAGGTCCGTGAGGTCGTGGCCAAGCTCGCCGACGGCGTCGAGTTCACCTTCTGGACCTACGGCGGCAGCGTGCCCGGCTCGTTCATCCGCATTCGCGAGGGCGACGTGGTGGAGTTCCACCTGAACAACCACCCGTCTTCGAAGCTGCCGCACAACATCGATCTTCACGCTGTCACGGGCCCCGGAGGCGGCGCCGCGAGCACGTTCACCGCGCCCGGCCACAGCTCGCAGTTCACCTTTCAGGCGCTGAATCCCGGCCTCTACGTCTACCACTGCGCCACCGCGCCCGTGCCCATGCACATTGGCAGCGGCATGTACGGCCTCATCCTGGTTGAGCCCAAGGACGGCCTGCCACCGGTTGACAAGGAATACTACGTCATGCAGGGCGAGTTCTACACCACGGGCAAATACGGCGAGGAGGGCATGCAGTCCTTCGACATGGCCAAGGCCATCGATGAGCGCCCGCCCTACATCGTGTTCAACGGTGCCGTCGGCTCGCTGGTCGGCGACAAGGCCCTCACCGCGAATGTTGGCGAACGCGTTCGCATTTACTTCGGCGTGGGCGGCCCGAACGTCACCTCGTCCTTTCATATCATCGGCGAGATTTTCGACCGGGTGTATCCCGAGGCCGGACTCAGCCTGCCCAATCACAACGTGCAGACGACGCTCGTGCCTTCCGGCGGCGCGGTCGTCGTCGAGTTCAAGGTGGACGTCCCCGGCACCTTTATTCTCGTCGACCATTCGCTGACCCGCGCCTTCAACAAGGGGGCGCTCGGCATGCTCAAGGTCGCTGGCGCAGCCAACCGCGTGGTCTATTCTGGCAAGGAGATCGATGCCGTCTATCTTGGCGCGCAGGCCGAGGCCGGCTCCGAATCCGAGAAGCGCGAGGCCGAATTGAAGGCGCAGATTGCCGCCGCCATGAAATCCAATCCCGCCATCGCCGGTCTCACCAAGGAGGTGCAGATGGAGAGGGGCAAGCAGGTCTACATGGGTCTCTGCTTCGCCTGCCACCAGCCCGACGGCAAGGGCCTGCCCTTGGCCTTCCCGCCGCTCGCCGGCTCCGACTTCCTGCTCGCTGACCGCGACCGGGCCGTCCGCATCGTCCTCAAGGGCCTCACCGGACCCGTCACCGTCAACAGCCAGACCATTAACAGTATGATGCCGCCACTCGAGGCCATGCTCACCGACGCGCAGATTGCGGACGTCCTCACCTACGTTTTGAATTCCTGGGGCAACCAGGGCGACGCCTTTACCACCGCCAAGGTCAAGGCACTCCGCGCCGAAATTCATTAAACATCTCCGCTCATTACCGTGCGTATCATTTCCCTCCGACGGTTTGTGCTGACTCTGGCCGGTATGCTGGTGGTCGTCGTCGGAGCGCAGGCTAACCCACCGCCCGCCGGGATGATCCTCATTCCTGCGGGCGCCTATGCGCCGCTCCTGCGCACGACAAAAGACGCCGCGCAGGTCGCCGTCGCTTCATTCCTCCTCGACGAGCGGCCCGTTACCAATGCGGAGTTCCTCGTTTTCGTGACGGCCAATTACAAGTGGCGCCGCTCGCAGGCCAGCGGACTCTTCGCTGACTCCTCCTACTTGGAGAATTGGACCGGCGACCTTGAGCCCGGTGCAAAAGCCCCGCCGAATGCGCCGGTCGTCCGCATCTCATGGTTCGCCGCGCGCGCCTACGCCCGCTGGGCCGGCAAGCGCCTGCCCACCACCGCCGAATGGGAACTCGCCGCGTCTGCCGGCTACACCCGGCCCGACGGCAAAAATGACGAGGCGCTCAAGCGCGATCTCTATGCCTGGCTCGCCCGCCCCGTGCCCGCCGTCCAGGCCGATGTTGCCACCACCAAGCCGAATCTTTACGGCGCGCGCGGCCTCCATGGCCTGGTCTGGGAATGGGTTGATGATTTCAACACGGCCATGGTCACCGGCGAGTCGCGCGCGGACTCCGGCCTTGATCGCGATCTCTTCTGCGGCGCGGGCGCTGTCGGCGCCAAGGACACGACCGACTACGCCGCGTTCATGCGCTCGGCGCTCCGCTCGTCCCTCCGGGCCAACAATACCACCACCGCGCTCGGCTTTCGCTGCGCCCGCGATGCCGCGCTCCAAACCGCTTCCACCCCATGAAAATGATCACGCTCCTCCTCGCCGCCCTGCTCGCCATCGGCGCCAAAATTCCCGACCACGCCACCACGAAGGACGCCTGCTGTGCAGCGCTGGCGGTTGCGCCGTTCAGCAAGAACTCCCTCTACCAGGCGGAAGCCGGCTTCACCACCGACTCCGGACAGGCATTCTCGCTCGGTGAACTCCACGGCCGGCCGGTGGTGCTCAACATGTTCTTCGCCTCCTGCGGCTACGCCTGCCCGCTGCTCGTCACCGATATGCTCGCCATCCAGGGCCGTTTGCCGTCCGAGCTCCGCGGCAAGGCCCTCTTCGTCCTCGTCTCCTTTGATGTCGCGCGCGACACCCCTGCCGTGCTTGCGCAATACCGCGGCCAGCACGGCCTCGATGGCCAATGGGTGTTGCTCCACGGCAGCGACGATTCCGTCCGTGAACTCGCCGCGCTGCTCGGGGTGAAATACAAGCAGGAGGCCGACGGCGCGTTCTCCCACTCGAACATTCTCACGATCCTGAACGGGCAGGGCAAAATCGTCCACCAGCGCACCGGGCTCAAGGGCGGGCTCGACGAGGCGGCGGCCGCCCTCGCCGCGGTCGGGGAAAAATAATCCCATGAAAATTCTCACCGCCGTTTTGGCCCTCGCGGGAGCAGCCGCCACTGCCGCCGCGACCGATTCACTGGCCGGCGCGCTGACCCAGGGCAAGGTCTCGCTCAATGTCCGCCTGCGCTACGAGGGAGTGCAGCAGACCGGCCTGCGGGATGCCGAGGCCTTCACCCTGCGCACCCGTCTCGGGTTCACCACCGCGCCGGTCGCGGGCTGGCAGGCCATGCTTGAGGGGGAAAACATCACCGCCTTCGACGGCGACCGTTACAGCCAGGCCGGGCTGAATCCCGGCGGTGCCGGACGCGCCGTGGTCGCCGACTCCGAGGGCACGGAATTCAACCAGGCGTGGCTCGCTTTCACCGCGGGGCAGACCAAGGCGACCGCCGGCCGCCAGCGCCTCGTGCTCGACAACGCCCGCTTCATCGGCGACTCCGGTTGGCGGCAAAACATGCAGACCTTCGACGCCGTCACGGTGCAGGACAAGTCGCTCGAGAAAACTGCGCTGACCTACGCCTACCTGTATCGGATCAATCGAGTCTTTGGCGACCATCACCCGCAGGGCCGCTGGCGGTCCGACTCGCACGTGTTCAATGCCAGCTATGCCGGCTTCGCCGCCGGCACGCTCACGGGCTACGTCTACCTGCTCGATTTCGACAACGCCGCGGCCAGTTCCTGCGCCACCTACGGCGCCAGTTTCGCCGGCGCCGCGAAGCTCGGCGGCGGGGGCAAATTCGCTTACCGGGCCGAGGCGGCCGCGCAGAGCGACTACGGTTCCAGCACCCTCGACTACTCGGCACGCTATTATGCACTCGAAGCCGGTCCCGGGTTCAAGTCCGGCAGCCTCGCCCTCGGCTATGAAGTGCTGGGCTCGGACAACAACACCGGTTTCAAGACGCCGCTCGCCACGCTGCACGCTTTCAACGGCTGGGCGGATCTTTTCCTGACCACCCCCGCTGCCGGACTGCGTGACACTTATGCCAGGGTCACCGCCAGCCTGCCCGGCAAGGCCTCGTTCCTCGCGTCTTATCATCGGTTTGCGACCGACCGGGCGAGCGTGGCGCTGGGCAATGAACTTGATATCCAATTATCGCATCAACTGGGACCGCGCCTGACCGTGCTGGTGAAGTATGCCCGTTTTTACCGGAAAAGTGCCGCGTTTCCGGACGTCGAGAAAATCTGGGCCCAGGTGGAATTCGCCCGCTGAGGTCACGTTTCGCCCGGGTGCGCTCCGCCTACGACCGCTACATGGATGCGCTCGACGAGGCCGCCGCCTGACTGGTTATAGCGTCTTCGGGATCGCCGCGGTCAGGTTTTCGGGGGTGCTCGCCGTGACCAGGATGTTGTCCTCGATGCGCACGCCGCCGATGCCCAGCATTTTCTCCGCCAGCGGCCAGTTGACGCAGTCGCGGTATTTCTCGCGCCGCGCCGGGTCGTTGAGCAGGGCGGGGATGAAATACAGGCCCGGCTCGATGGTCACGATGTAGCCGGCACGCAGGATGAGGTCCTGCCGCAGGTTCTTGAGGCAGGGCCGCGGATCCTTGGCGCGGCCGGGCTCCAGGCCGCCCGCGTCGCGCACGCCGAGCCCGAGCATGTGGCCGATGCCATGGGGGAAGAACAGCATGTGCGCCTCCTGCTCGACGAGCGAGGAAGCGTCACCTTTCATCACGCCCATCGCCACGAGCCCGCCGATCAAATCCACGGCGGTGCCGAAATGAATGTCCTTCCACTCCGCGCCGGGCCGGCAGCGATCAATGGCGCGGAGCTCCGCGTTGAGCACGACCTGGTGGAGTTCGCGCTGAAACGCACTGGGCTTCCCCGCGACGTAGGTGCGGGTGACGTCAATGACGTAGCGCTCGAGTTCCGCGCCGGAGTCGATGAGGATGAATTCGCCCTCCCGGACCGCGCGGTGCGACGGCGAGCCGTGGAAGACCGCCGCGTTTGGCCCGGTGCCGACAATGCTGTCGTATCCGGTCTTGGCCGCACCGTGGCGGAAATACTCCGCTTCGAGCTCGATCTGCATCCGGCGCTCGGTGAAGCCCGGTTGCAAAAACGGCTGCACGGCGGCATAGCCGGCGGCGGTCGCGGCAGCGCAGCGGCGCATCAAATCAATCTCGCCCGGCTCCTTCGGCCGGCGCGCGTGCTTGTAGGCCTCGCGCACCTCCGCCGTGCGTGGTGCGTCAGCCGCGACGCCGTCCACGGGCGCGCCGAGCATGACGACCCGGCGGCCCTTCCGCGCGGCGAGCCACGCGGGGAATTTGCCCAGGGGTTCGCCGGGCAGCTGCTCGCGACCCTCCCACACGCGGTCGGCCTCGGTGACCTCGGGCACGAAAGACACCCAGCCTCCTTCGTCAAGGCTACGGAGGCCAGGGCCCGACTCGCGGTCTTTCGGGTCGAAAGCAATAATCCCGCCCGGGGCATCAGCGTAACCCGTCAGGTAGTAATATTCCTGGTGGGCGATGAAGGGCAGCATTGCGTCACTGATCTCGGGCTTGGGCAGCGCGTGACCGGCGCCGACAAGCAGGATTTCGTCGGTCAGGCCGAGGGCGGGGGCGATGCGGGCGCGACGGGAGGCGTAGTCGATGGTCATGGGGATGTTTTGCCCACGAAAAGACACGAATTTCACGAAAAGGAAAGACAGCAGACGATGAGGCCAGCGGGTCGACCCAATCGGTCACACAATCGGGTGAGCACGAGAACGATTGCGAGATTTCAGATCAAGCCCATCTCCCGGGCGCCCCACCTCAAACCAGCCGGCCCTACAAAAGCGCGGCGTGCAGGATTTCGACCGGGTGAAGGGCGATCCGGCCGGTGGCGTCCTTGATCTGGTGCCGGCAGCTGGTGCCCGGTGCGGCGATCAGGGCGTCCTCCGTCGCGGCGCGCACGGCGGGGAAGAGCACGAGCTCGCCGATCTGCTGCGACAGCGCGAAGTGCTCCGCCTCGTAGCCGAACGAGCCGGCCATGCCGCAGCAGCCGGAAGGGATCAGCGACACCTTGTGGCCGGCCGGCAGCTCAAGCATCTTCACCGTCGGGTTGAGCGAAGAAAGCGCCTTCTGGTGGCAGTGACCGTGAAGCTTGATGGTGCGGGTTCCGGATTTGAACGCGGCGCGGTTGATCCGCCCGGCGTCGGCCTCGCGGGCGATAAACTCGTCGATGAGCAGAGCGTTCTTTGCCAGAGCCTGGGCGGCGGCGAGCAGGTGATCGGGGACGAGGTCGGGATATTCGTCGCGGAAACCGAGGATGGCCGACGGCTCGAGCCCGATGAGCGGCGCACCGGTGGTCACGACATCCTTGAGCAGCTCGACGTTGCGGATGGCGAACTTTTGCGCGTCGCGGACGAGCCCTTTCGAAAAATGGGCGCGGCCGCTCTCGACGTGCTCGGGAATCACGACCTCGTAACCGAGCTTGTTCAGGAGCTGCACCGCCTTGATGCCGACGGGCGTGTCGCTGTAATTCGTGAACTCGTCGCAGAAGAGGTGCACGCGGCCGTTGGGGTAGGCGAGCGACGGGGGGTTGGCGTGCTTCGCGTGCCAGGTGGCGAGCGTGGTCGTGTGCAGGGTGGGGAGACTGCGTTGAGGGGCGAAGCCGGCGAGGTGCTTGATGAGGCGGTTTGTAGCGTAATACGTTACAAGAGCATTGTAGAGTCGGGGGACTTTTGAGGCCCATTTCATCGTCGTGGCGTAGTTTGCGATGAGCCGGGAACGGAACGGCACGCCGTTGGCGTCGTTGTAGTGCTGCTGCCACTCGGCCTTGAGGCGGGCGACATCGACGTTGGACGGGCACTCGGATTTGCAACCCTTGCAGGAGAGGCAGAGGTCCATGACGCTCGCGACCTCGTCGCTGTTCCAGGGATTGGTGTCGTTGGGTGCGTGGGTGAGGACCTGGCGGAGGATGTTGGCGCGGGCGCGGGTGGTGTCACGTTCGTTGCGCGTGGCCATGAAACTCGGGCACATGGTGCCGCCCATGAGGTGGGTCTTGCGGCATTCGCCGACGCCGTTGCATTTCTCGGTGGCGCGCAGCACGCCCTGCGTGGCGCTGAAGTTGAAAACGGTCGGGTAATCCGGGGTGGAATGATCCGGGCCGTGCCGCAACGAGGTGTCCATCGGCGGTGTGTCGATGATCTTGCCGGGGTTGAACAGGCCGTGCGGGTCGAAGGTCTCCTTCACCCGGCGCATCATCGCGTAGCACTCGTCGCCGACCATGAATTTGATGAACTCGCCGCGCAGGCGGCCGTCGCCGTGCTCGCCGGAGAGCGAGCCGCGGTATTTCTTCACGAGGGCGGCGACGTCGGTGGCAATGTCGCGGAACATCTTCAGGCCCTCGCGGGTTTTCAAATTGAAGAGGGGGCGGGTGTGCAGTTCGCCGGCGCCGGCGTGGGCATAATAAATGCAGGCGATGCCGTATTTGCCGCGCATCAGCCCGTCGAACTCGGCGATGTAGGCGGGCAGGTCCTCGACCGCGACCGCCGTATCCTCCACGTTTTCGCGCGGCTTGGCGTCGCCCACGACATTGGACACGAGACCCTGGCCGGCGCGGCGCAGATCCCAGACCTTGCTGGCGTCGTCGCCCCACAGCACCGGGTAGGCGTAGCCGAGCCCGGCGGTGCGGAGCTCACTTTCCAAAGTTTTCATCGTCGCCTCGATCACCGCACGATCCTGGTGGCGGATCTCGACGACGAGCACGGCGCCCGGATCACCCTGCACAAAGAAGCGGTTCTTCGCCTGCTCGAGGTTGACCTTGGTGCACTCGAGGATGTGGCGGTCGATGAGCTCGCAGCCGAACGGCCGGTGGCGCATCGCGATGAGCGTGGCGTGGAGCGAGTCCTGGATGGTGGCGAAGTGTGCGCACATCAGCGCGCCCGGCGGCGGCAGCGGCTCGACATTGAGTTCGTATTCCACGCCGAAGAACAGCGTGCCTTCGGAACCGGTGAGCAGCTGGCAGAGATTGAAGGGCTTTTCCGATGCCGGGTCGAAGGCATTGCACTCCATCAGCCGGTCGAGCGCATAGCCGGTGTTGCGGCGGGTGACGGTGGGCTTCGGGTAGTGGTCGCGGATGAGCTGGCGGTTCTTTGCCTCACCGAGCAAATCGCAGACGGTGCGGTAGATTTTTGTTTCGAGGGTGTCGGGCCCGGCGCATTTCTGCGTGAACTCCTCGGGCGTGAGCGGGCCGAATGTCACCTCGGTACCGTCGCTGAGAAAGCCGCGGATGGAGACGACGTGCTCGCGGGTGGTGCCAAAGACGATGGAGTTGGCCCCGCAGGAATTGTTGCCGACCATGCCGCCGATCATCGCACGGTTGGCGGTGGAGGTCTCGGGCGTGAAGAAGAGGCCGTGCGGCTTGAGGTGAAGGTTGAGTTCATTGCGCACGACACCCGGCTGGACGCGGACGCGGCGGCCCGCGGCGTCGAGGCTGATGATGGTATTGAGATGGCGGCCGACATCCACGACGAGCCCGGAACCCACGACCTGACCGGCGAGGGAGGTGCCGGCGGTGCGGGGGATGAGGCCGGTGTGGTGCCGGCCGGCAAAGGCGATGAGCTCGCGCAGATCGATCTCGGTCTTGGGCAGCGCGACGGCGACGGGCAGCTCCTGGTATTCGGACGCATCGGTGGCGTAGAGCGTCCGCATGGTCGCGTCGAAATGCAGCTCGCCGGTGAGGCGGGCGGCGAGCTGGCGCAGATCGGCGGGCGAGGGGGCGGCAGTCATGCGAGTGTCCGGTTTAAGTAGGAGCCGGAGGCGGCTTTGGCGAGCCTGACGATGCGTGGCCCGGGTTCATCCTTTCGGGCGATGAGAACAGGCTTGGACATGGGCGCGGCGCGGGCTTATGTCATTAGCCAAGCCAATTCCCCTCATGACCGCCCTGAACGCCCCCGCGAATTTCAACTGGCCGCTCGCCTACGAGGCCGAGGAAATGCTCTCGACCCACATCAACGCCTTCCTGGCGAAGAACGCCACGGCTGCCCGGCTCGCGTCGCGCATGCACGCCGAGACCGGCACGGAGTTCTTTGAGTGGACCGACCACTTCGTCGTGTCGCAGAACCACGAGGCGGCGTTCCGCGCCGCCGGCTTCACGCCCGAGGCGAGCGACGTGCCGGCCTTTCACACCGTGCTGGCGCATCCCCACGCGATGCTGCCGCGGGTGATCGTGAGCCTGAAGGCGAAGCCGTCCGCCGCTCCCCTGTCGCTGGCGGTCCGGGCGGAATACCTGGCCGACTTCATGGCGCGGCACGGGCTGACCGGCGAGCCGCTCGGCGCGCCCTGCGCCCGCTACCGCGTCATCAAGGTGAGCGAGGAGAACGGCGCGCTGCTCCAGACGGTCGAGCGGCTGGGTTACCGCGGGTTTATCGTCAGCGAGCCGCGCCCCCGCTTCGCCGAGGCGGTGCTGAAGGTCCGCGAGCTGTGGCGGACGCGCAAGCGCGACTTCGCCCACGATGATGACGGCGTGAAGCACTTGTTCGAGGTGCAGCAGAAATGCCTCGACCTCGTGGGCGTGGACGTGGCGTGCGAGCTTTATTTCGCGGAGGAGCGCTATTACTGGGAGCTGCTTAACCGCGCCGGCCGGGTGCAGAAGCGCCGGCAGGATTTGCTCGGCCTCGGCTGGGCCAACCACGACCACCACACCTTCCGCTGCTCGCGCCGGTATTTCCCCGACCTGGTGAAGTTCATGGAGAACCTCGGCCTGGCGAAGCGCGAGCGTTTCTACGCCGGCGCCGAGGCCGGCTGGGGCGCGCAGGTGATGGAGACGGCGTCGGTCGGCATCGTGGTCTTCGCCGACGTGGACCTGCTGCCGGAGGAGGTCGACGAGGATTACGCGGCGAAACGGCTGCCGGAGATGCCGCTTGTGCGCACGGTCGGCCTCTGGTGCGGGTTGCACGGCGACAGTTTCCTGCAATCGGGCATGCACCACCTCGAGGCGCGGTTCAACCACCCGCTGCTCAAGGAGCAGCTCGCGGCCGAGGGCATCGCCACGATGAAGCCGTTCTCGGACTTCCCCTTCCTCAAGCAGGCGTTCACCGAGGGCGAGCGCTGGAAGGTCAACCCCGCGCGGGTCGAGGTCCTGCGCCAGAAGGGCCTGATCACGAACGCGCAGGCCGAGGGCTTCGTCAAGGACGGCGCCATCGGCAGCCACCTTGAGAACCTTGAGCGCAAGGGCGGCTTCAAGGGCTTCAACCAGAAGGCCGTCAGCGCCATCATCGCCGCCACGGACCCGCGCAAGGTGCAGGAAGCCGAGCACGCCACCGCCTGAATCACCACGCTTCGCTGACCTTTTTGCAGGCTATTACATCAAACTCCCCATGAAGATCGGAATTGTCGGCGCCGGCAAAGTTGGCGGCACCATTGCCACCCTCCTCGAGTCCTGCAAGTTCTGCAAAAGCGTCGCCCTCGCCGACGCCCGCCCGAACATTGACCTGGCCGGGTTGAGGAAATCGAAGTTCGTCCAGCTGGAGGTCAAGCAGGCCGCGCAGCTCGCCGCCTTCGTCAAAGGGGTCGACGCGATTGTCAGCGCGGCGCCGTATTACCTGAATAAAGGCGTCGCCAGCGCCTGCGCCAAGGCGGGCGTCAGCTACTTTGATCTCACCGAGGACGTGGAGACGACGGCCTTCGTCCAGAAGCTGGCGAAGAAGGCGCCGAAGGCCACGTTCATGCCGCAGTGCGGCCTCGCGCCGGGTGCCATCAACATCGTGGGCGGCTCGCTCGCGTCCTCGCTCACCTTTGTCCGCAATTGCGAGATGCGCGTCGGCGCGCTGCCGCTCAACGCGAGCAACCAGATGAAGTATTACCTCAGCTGGAGCACGGCCGGGCTGATCAACGAATACTGCCAGGTTGGCGAGGCGCTGCACGGCGGCAAGCTCGTCACTACCATGCCGCTCGACGGCGTGGAGCGCATCACCATTGACGGCACAGAATATGAGGCCTTCAACACCTCCGGCGGCGTAGCGACGATGTGCCAGACTTTCGCCGGCAAGGTCGGCGACCTGAATTACAAGACCATGCGCTACCCCGGCCACCGCGACCTGATGAAGTTCCTCCTGCAGGACCTCAACCTCGCGCCGCGCCAGGAGCTCGTCACCCAGATCTTCGACCAGGAGGTGCCGCTCACCGAGTCCGACGTCGTGGTGTTCTACGTCAGCGTCGTCGGCAACGAGTCGGGCGGCGGGCTCAAGCAGCGCAGCTTCATCAAGAAGATGCACGGCGAAACCATCCACGGCCGCAAGCTCAACGCCATCCAGCTCACCACCGCCGCCGGCATCGTCGGTGTGCTCGAACTTTTTGCGCAGGGGAAGCTCGGCCCCGGCTTCGTGAAGCAGGAATCCGTCTCGCTCGAGAGCTTCCTCGGCACCCAGTGGGGCGGGAGGGTGTATGGCAAATGAAGTATCATTAACTGGAGGGCCCGTCTCCTGACGGGCCGCGGCACACGGGGACGTTGCCCTCCGCCAAGCCAACCAACATGCCCACCAAATCCACCTCCGTTTCCACTGTCGCCAAGGCGATCTTCCCGAAGCTCGGGCTCTCGCAACAAGCCGCCAACTCCGGCGTCTTCGCCGGCGCGTGGGGCGGCTCGGGCGCCGTGCTGGCGAAGCACTCGCCGATCGACGGCTCGCTGCTCGGCCGCGTGCGGCAGGCGACGCCGGAGGATTACGAACTGGCGATCGCCGCGGCGCACCAGGCCTTCCTCGCGTGGCGCGAGGTGCCGGCACCGAAGCGCGGCGAGGTCGTCCGCCAGCTGGGCAACGCTCTGCGCAATTTGAAGACCGAGCTCGGCCAGCTCGTCTCGCTCGAGGTGGGCAAGATTTTGCCGGAGGGCGGGGGCGAGGTGCAGGAGATGATCGACATCTGCGACTTCGCCACCGGCCTCTCGCGCCAGCTGCACGGCCTGACCATCGCCTCGGAGCGCCCGGGACACCGGATGATGGAACAGTGGCAGCCACTCGGCGTCGTCGGCATCATCTCGGCCTTCAACTTTCCTGTGGCCGTCTGGGCCTGGAACAGCTCGCTCGCGGTGGCCTGCGGCGACGCGACGCTCTGGAAGCCGTCCGAGAAAACCCCGCTCACCGCCATCGCCTGCATCAAGATCGTGGAAAAAGTCTGCCGCGCCAGCGGGGTGGACCCGGCGATCTTCTCGCTCGTCATCGGCGACGGCCCGTCGGTCGGCGAGTTGCTGACCAACGACCGTCGCATCCCGCTGGTGTCGGCCACCGGCTCGACCCGGATGGGCCGGCGCGTCGGCGAGGTGGTGGCGAAGCGCTTCGGCCGCAGCCTGCTCGAACTCGGCGGCAACAATGCCATCATCATCACCCCCTCCGCCGACCTGAAGCTGGCGAAGCGGGCCGTCCTTTTCGGTGCAGTCGGCACGGCCGGCCAGCGCTGCACCAGCACGCGCCGGATCATCGTCCACGAGTCCATCAAGGACAAGTTCACCGCCTCGCTCATCGCGGCCTACAAGCAGCTGCCCATCGGCAATCCGCTGCTCAACGGCAACCTCGTCGGCCCGCTCATCGACGCGACGGCGGTGGAAAACATGCTGAAGGCCCTCACCGACCTGAAGAAAGGCGGCGGCAAGGTCCTGTTTGGGGGCGGACGGCTGGCGGGAGAAAGATATCCCGGCGGACTCTATGTGACACCCTGCATCGCCGAGGCGAAGAACTGGCTGCCGGTGGTGCAGCACGAGACCTTCGCCCCGATCCTCTACGTCATGGGCTACCGCGACCTCAGCGAGGCCATCGCGATGCAGAACGGCGTGCCGCAGGGGCTGAGCTCGGCGATCTTCACGACGGACCTGCGCGAGGCGGAGAAATTCCTGGCGTCCCGCGGCAGCGACTGCGGCATCGCCAATGTCAACATCGGCACCAGCGGTGCGGAGATTGGCGGGGCATTCGGCGGCGAGAAGGAGACCGGCGGCGGCCGCGAGAGCGGCTCAGACGCCTGGAAGACCTACATGCGAAGGCAGACCGTGACGATCAACTACTCGGATTCACTCCCGCTGGCGCAGGGCATCAAGTTCGGTGACTGAGCGCGGGCGTTACTTGTCATTCCCCTTCCCCTTGTCCTTCCCTTTGCCCTTGCCGTGGGAGTCATCGTCTTTGCCGGCGTGTTCAGCCCTGGCTTTCTCGGAATTGCCCCGCTCCTTCACGCGAACCTTCGTGATGAAATAGTCGGACGGATATCTGGCCTGCACCTTGTCGTGGAACTGATAGGGTTGGTCGGTCGCCATCGTCAGCGTGACGCTGCGGTCGAAGTCCACGCGAAAGCTGGTGGGCAGAGTGACCCCGAAGCGCCAGTTGCCGCCGTCGAGGTAGAACCAGACGCGGTCGGCCGGCCGGTAATAAACATTGGTGCCGGGGTAGTAGTAATAGTCGTGATTGCGACTGACCCCGGGCGGCGGGATCCACGGCGGCGGAGCCACCGGACCGGTTTCCACGATGACGATTACCTCGGGCGGGGGTGGGGGCGGGGCCTTGCCGAGATAGATATCGGCGGAGATGGTGAGATTGAGTTGCGCCCGGACTGGGGTGAGGAGCGCGATACCGAGTAGCAGCAACAGAACAAGTCTTGTCTTCATGCGATATAAGACCGGGTTGCGGCCCGAGGGTTCACGAAAAGACCGGTCTTTATGGGATTTTCACCCGACAGGGACGAACGAACTTGGCGGTTTGAGGGGGTTAATTCAGGGATTTAGAACTTCGTCCCGAGGTAGTGTGGAAGCATCTTGCGCCACCAGGGCCAGTCGTGGTTCACGTCGTGGCCCCAGAGGTCTACGGTGTGCGGGATGCCCTTGGCTGAGAGGATCCGGCCGATGTCCACGGATGACGAGGGTTTCTCGTAGGAGCCCTGGCCGGTGACGAAATGGATGTGCTGTTTCGCGCGCAGGTGGGCGAGCATGCCCTCGTCGTTCAGGCCGGGCAGGTAGTCGATCGGCGAGTTGAAATACACGTCCTCGTCCCAATAACCGTTGGTGTAGTCCTTGAGGTCGTAGCTGCCGCTCATCGCGATGCAGCCGTCAATGAGGTCGGGGCGGCGGAAGAGGGTGTTGGCGCTGTGCAGCGCGCCGAACGACGCGCCGGTGACGATGGTCTCGACGCGTCCGCCGCAGTGGGTGTGGATGAAGGGCACGACCTCCTCCATCACGTAGCCGTTGAACTGCTGGTGGCGGATGGCCTTGTGCCGCGGGTGCATCGAGTCGTTGAGCCAGCTCTCGTTGTTGATGGAATTGATCGAGAAAACCTTGCACCTGCCGGATTCGATGAACGGCGCGATGGCGTCGATGACGTAGAACCGCTCATACTCGAGATAATCGGCCGCGGCGGTGGGGAACATGAGGAGCGCGAAGCCGTAGTGGCCGTAGACGGCGACCTCCATGTGCTTGTCGAGACGCGGGCTGTGCCAGTGGTGGATTTCGCGGTGCATGAGAGCACTCGGATGTGAAGACATAGTGGTGCCCACGGCAAGCCTCTCAGGTGGGCTGCCGGCCTAAATCTAGGTGGGTCGGGTCGCAGGACTCCGGCCGGCGCGCATCGGGGCAGGTCTGGCGCCTCCCTCGCTGGAGGGATTGATCCGGTCAGGAGGGTGGGGCCCGCCACCTTGTATCAGGCGGTGGTCCTACCAGAATATTGGCGGGCCAATACACTTCCTGCCGTTACAATCGGCTGCGTTTAATGGTGCAACATGCGCCGGAAGACCCGTGCGGCGGGCCCGCCCAAGATCACCGCCCACAGACTACTTCGTAATATAGAACGGATTGGGCAGCTTGAAATACCGCTCGGCGTAGCCGCCGGCGAGGTCGCTGTCCTGGTCACCGATGTTGGCGATGATGACATAGCCGTCGGCCATCAGCTTGCGGCGCATGTCGATCTTGAACGCCCGCGTCGTTTCCGTGAAGTCCTTGGGCCTGTAGAAAATCTTCGTCCAAGTCTCATAGCCGACCTCGCGGAGATTCTTCTCCGTACCGGGGCGGTCGCTCTCCTTGCGGCCGGTGATGAAGAAAACGTCCACCTTGGCCCGGATGGCTGTCTCGTAGACCGCTTGGACGGAGAGGATGGCGGGCGCGCGACCCTCCGCCACCCAGCCGTCCCAGGTTTTCGGCACGTAGCCGAAGTCGTTGGCGAGGATGTGCGGCAGGTTGGACAAGGTGGTCTCGTCGATGTCGAACACGACGGCAAGTTTCTGGCCCGGCTTGGCGCCGCGGGCGATGCGCTTGACGAGATATTTGTTGGCCTGCCCGGCGACCGTGGCGATATCCCTGATGTAACTGCCGGAGTCAACGTAGGCCTTCAGCTCCTGCTTGTGGGGGTAGAGGTTGGACGGTTCGAGGGCCGGGGCGGGGCCGCAGATAAGGGCCAGCGCCAGACCGGCGGCTAGCAAGGGGCGGAGAACACGATTAAGCATGGTCCGACTAAAGCGCGGTGGCGGGTAAATTCAATCCAGCGTTACGGCCGGTTTGCCTTGATTTGTCATTGCGAAGAGTCCCCTTCGCAGGTCGGCGAAGCAATCCAGCTGGGTGGATCGCCATGGCGCGCTTCACGCGCCTCGCGATGACAGGGCACCTTACGCCCCCGACGGGCCATCACTGCCTGGGCGGCGGTGCCGGCGGCACCTGATTGGGGTGGCGCAGCGCGGACTCCGCCTTGTTGGCATCCACCTCGAAGTGCTTCTCCTGCCCGGTATTCCGGCCGATGTATTCGACGCTGACCGAGGCGAGCACGGAAATGTAGGGCGCCAGATCTTTTTTCTGGTCCTCCACCGTCACGCGCACGCTCCACAATTCATCGCCGCGCTTCCGCACGCGGGCCGGGCCGGGTGCGGTCGCCTCGGGCGTGGGTTCCCGGCCGGTGAGCTGGAGGAATTTTTCAAAGACCAGAATCGGCTTGGCGGGGGGATCCTGAGGTCCGATGTTGCTCATCGAGACGTCGGCGGGCGAGCGGTAGATGATCTTGATCTGTCCCGGGCTGACGCCGTATTCCAGATCGATGATCATGTCGGGCTTGGCATTGGGCGGCGCCTCGTAGAGCCCGCGGGCCGCCAGGGCGTCCTTGGCGTTGGCGAGCGCCTTGGCGCCGAGTTCCTTGTCCACGCCGCCCGTGGGGTCGTGCACCTCCAGGCGGTAGGAAGTCCCCATGGGTTTCGCCGGGTTGTTGATCGCGTCGACCATGACCTCATGGATGGTCGAGCAGCCCGTGAACGCGCCGAGGGCGGCGGCCAGGCAGCCGCCCATCCAAATCCAAATGCGCCGGGTGTAGGTGTCTACGGGCATCGTGGGACAGAGCAAATCCACGCCCCGGCAATTCGCAACCCCAGAGAGACGGACCGCAGGGATTTAACACCGAGCCGGTGGGAAGCGCCAGTGTTAACACAGAGGACACAGAGAGCGCAGAGATGATGGACGGAGGTGGTTGGGACTGGCGCTTGAGTTCTTGGCCACCTAAACAAATTCAATGTCCTCCCACGCCATCATCAAGGGCGGCCTGTATGCCGAGCGGCTGCGGGACGGCCCGGGCTACATGATAACCAAGGTGCTCGCCGTGGATTTTGCCGTCCACATCCGGATCTACGCCGAGAATTTCGTGAAATTGCCGGAGAAGATCGACTCTTCGCAGCTTACGGTCGCGGTCGGCCATGCCCCCATGTCCCTCGAGGGCTGGTCCGTGTCGCATGTCCTCGTGGGCCGGGAAGAGGTCGGGGAAGACGAGCTGGAAGGCTATCGCTGCTACATGGGAGGGTGACGGAGGACGGAGAACGGAGGACAGAGCCAAAGGGTGAAGGGCAAATGGCCCGGAGCTAGCGATTGGCGAACAGCATTCAGCGTTCAGTGATCGGGCTTGGGTAACCTCTGGTTGATAGCTGACGGCTGACTGGAGTTTACACCCCATGGCGACGGGCCCCAACGCCAGAGTATCTTGGCCGGCTGCGCGTGTGCAGCTTCAAAACGAAGCCCGCGCCCATGGCACTCTCATTGAACATGCTCGTTCCCCATGTTTCCACGCATCCGGTGGAGATATCGAAGATCTCAACTCCAGTGGATTCCAAATAATTAACGTCACGTTATGAAAATCTCCCAGATCGCTTCAGCTTCGGGCCACGCCATTGTCGCGCGCCCCATTTCCAAGGGTTGCTTCGCCGCAATGCTGGCCGGTCTCATCATTGGCAGTTTGCCCGTGGCCATCAGCCGGGCCCAACCGTCCGGCGACTATGAGCAAGGCGGCCAGGTGCTCACTCGCGGCCCGGTGCACGAGGCCTTTGCCGGGGTGGTCAGTTTCAATCCCGAGCCGGGGATCATGGTGACAACTCCTCCGCCCGACCTCATCGAGGAGCTTCCGCCGGAGGAAAGACCGGAAGGGGACGATGTTGCCTGGATTCCCGGCTACTGGGGCTGGGATGACGAGCGGAACGACTACCTTTGGATCAGTGGCACCTGGCGCACGCTGCCCCCGGGTCGCGAATGGATGGCGGGATATTGGCGGGAGACCGGGCGGGGCTACCAGTGGATTTCCGGGTATTGGGCCGACGCGAACGTGCCGGAGACAACCTATCTGCCTCCGCCGCCCGTGACCTTGGAAATTGGCGCCAACATCGCACCGCCCTCAATGGACTACGACTGGACGCCGGGCTGCTGGGTCTGGCAGCGGGACCGTTACGCCTGGCGCGCCGGTTATTGGGTGCAAGGCCGGGAGGATTGGGTTTGGATCCCCGCCTATTATGTGTGGACCCCGCGGGGAGTCATCTTCGTTGAAGGCTTCTGGGATTACCCGGTCCAACGGCGCGGCATCCTGTTTGCGCCCGTTTATTATCAATCACGCGGCTATGACCGGCGGGGCTACTCCTACTCGCCCCGGATCGTGATCAACCTGTCGATTTTCACCGACCATCTTTTCCTGCGGCCCAGCTATCACCACTACTACTTCGGGGACTACTATGACTCGCGCTACGACCAGGGCGGATTCTACGTGTCGTTTTCGTTCCAATCCAGCCAGTATGGCTACGATCCGTTCTACTCCCATGATCGCTGGGAGCATCGCTCAGACCGGGAGTGGGAGAGCAGCTTTCAAGCGTCCTACCAGTATCGCCGCGAAAACGAAATCGCGCGTCCGCCGCGCACCTGGTCCGCCCAGATAACGGTCAATACCAGCATCGCGTCAGGCGGACAGAACCGCGTCATGCTGGCCGCGCCCATCGAGCAACTGGCCCGCGGCCGGGATAACCCCGTGCGATTCCAAGCGGTGGCTCAGGGCGATCGCCAGAGGCTCGCGCAGCGGGGCCGGGAAGTTCAGCAATCCCGTGACCAGCGCCAAACAGTTGAAGCCAAGGCCGTCGTCACGACCGGTCGAAACGCGCGTGAAGCCGTCGAGCCGGCCAAAGTGTCAGCCCCGCGGTCTCCGATTGTGGCCAGGCCGGCCGGGCAAAGGGAGAGGAATCAGGCTCCGCCCGAAATGCCGCAGGCACCCCGACCCGATCCCCGGGTGCAGCCCAGGGCTGAAGCCCCCGGTCACCAGCCGAACACGGACCGGCGCAATCCTTCTGAAACCCGCCAGCCAGAGCCGGAGAGGAAGGCCCAGCCGGAACGAAACGCGGCTGATCGCCGCGAGACCAAGACCCAGCAGGACGCCGAACAACACGCGAACGCCGCCGCCGCTAGAACCCAGGAAGAGTCGCAGCGGAAAACTCAACAGGCGGAAAGGAATGCGCAGCAAGACGCCGAGAAACGCACCAAGGATGCGAACGTGAAGTCCCAGGCGGCGGAAAGATCGCACCAAGCAGCCGAGGAACGCACGAAAGCTCAGGGAGAGTCGCAACAAAAGGCGAGGGAGTCCGCAGCGAATGCGCAGCAGGACGCGGAGAAGCGCGCAAAGGACGCAGAGGTGAAGGCTCAAGGAGCGGCAAGGACGCAACAGCAGGCCGAGGAACGCGCGACCGCCTCCGCGGCGAAAGCCCGGGACGAGTCGCAACGGAAAGCGCAAGAGTCGCAACAAAGGGCGAACGCGTCGGCGGCAAGGGCTCAGCAGGACGCCGAGGAACGCGGGAAAGCGGTCGCGGCAAACGCCCGGCAGGAATCACAGCGGAAGGAGCAACAGGCGCAGATGAAGGCGCAGCAGGCGCAACAGCAAACCGAGGAGCGCGGAAAAGCTGACGCCGCCCAAGCCCAGGAAGAGTCGCAGCGGAAAACACGAGAAGGACAAATCAAGGCGCAACAGGACGCCGAGAAGCGCAATCGCGACGCGGCGAACTCTCAGGCGGCGGAAAGGTCGCAACAGAGGGCGAACGACTCGGCGGCCAAGGCGCAGCAACTGGCCGAGGAACGCGCGAATGCTTCCGCCGCGAAGGCCCAGGAAGAGTCGCAACAAAGGGCGAATGAGTCGGCGGCCAAAGCGCAACAACAGTCCGAGGAACGCGCGAATGCCTCTGCGGTGAAGGCTCAAGCGGCAGCTAAGGCGCAGCAGGAGGCCGAGAAGCGCGCCAAGGATGCGGCGGTGAAGGCTGAAGTGGCGGCCAAGGCAAAACCGGCACCCAAGGGAAAGCCGGCCGAGGACGAGGAAGAGGCCGCGAAGAAAGAGAAAGAGAAGGAGAAGCCAAGTGGCCGGTGACCGATGAACTGTTGGCTGAGACCAAGGGTCGCGAAAATCAGCTGGGCGTTCGTGCTGGTGGTGTTGACCGGCTGCAGCTTTCTGGTCCGCGACACCACGACGCCCATCCCGACCCTTGCGAGGCCGGTGTCCGCGACGGGTCGCGCCGCGACGCTGGTGGTGTGGCTGCCCGGGCGCGGCAACACGCTGGCGGAATTCGAGCAGGAAGGCATTGTGGCGACCATGCGGGAGGCCGGTGTGTCGGCTGACGCGATCGTGGTCGATGCGCATCTCGGCTACTATTACAACCGGAGCATCGTTGATCGATTGCGTGCCGATGTCCTGGTGCCGGCGCGGCAGCAGGGTTACCGCCGGGTCGTGCTGGTGGGCGTGTCGCTCGGCGGGCTCGGGGCGCTGTTGAACGAACGCGACAATCCCGGCTCGGTCGATGCGCTGGTGCTGCTCGGACCCAATCTGGGCGACGACAACCGGTTGTTCGACCGGATCGACGGAGCCGGCGGGCCGGTCGCATGGGCGGCTGGGCGCGACCCGCGGGCCGGCAGCGTCTACGAACAGCTCTGGACATTCCTCGGCACGAGAACGGCAACCCTGCCGCCGACGTGGCTGCGCTATGGCCGGGGCGATCCCTATGGCCGAGGCCATGGCCTTTTCGCCGGGCTGCTGCCGGTGACGCGAGTGGCAACCATCGCCGGCGCGCATGACTGGCCGACCTGGCGCGCACTGTGGCGCGACGTTTGTTTCCACTCCGAGATATTTCAGGCCGAGCGGGCCAAGTGAGAGTGGGGAGCGCACCGTTGCGGTGTGCTCGCCGCCCGGTATTTGTTCCGAGTTCCGCGTCCTCCGCGCAAACACGGGCAAAGGCTTAAACTGGGCTGGCGCTTCGGAGGTGTGCTGCTAGGAAATAGGCGCCGAGCATGGGCGTCCCTCTTCCAGTTCCCCCAAGCATCCGCCGCGAGGTGCAGGCGGACCGATTGATCATCACGCGGACGTGGCGGCAGGGAGGTCAGGTGATGGTATCAATCCTCATCGCTGTGATTTGGAATTTCGCCATGTTCGCCATGTTTCGCACCGGGAAAGTCTGGCCGGCGAGCGATTGGGCCTCGCCCTTGGTTCCGTGGGCGCTGGTGGCCATCGGCATATTCCTGGCCTATCGCGGCCTCGCGCTGCTGTTGAACACGACCAAGCTGGAGATCAGCCCGGACCTGCTGCGCGTCACGACCGGGCCGGTGCCCTGGCATTGGGAAATCCGCCTGGCGCCGGCGGAAATTCAAGACGTGATCTATCATGAACGAACCGAGCGGAATTATGGCACGACCTACGATGTCGCGGTGGTGACCGCCACTGGCCGGAGGAAGCGCCTGATCAAAAGTATCAACCAGTATGAAGTGGCGGTTTTCTACGTCCGTGAAATCCGGTCCACCCTCGGCCTGCCGAACGTCACGCTGTCGCCGGACGCTTAGCTCACGCGAAGGCACGAAGACACGAAAGGTGTATCTGATACATGACACGTAACACCTAACCCTTAACACCTGCAACCCTGTTGCTACATTCTTTGTTGTGGATGCTGGCCGGGAAAAATCGTAGGATGACCGTTTACCAATAACAAATGACTACTACTACGATCAGTCCCAACCAGGCCCTGTGGGAAAAGGGCGACTTCACGCGTCTCGCCAATACCATGCGCGAGAGCGGCACGGCCTTCGTCGGCACACTCGGGATTAAACCCGGGCTCAAGGTGCTCGACCTGGGCTGCGGCGACGGCACGACCGCGCTGCCCGCGGCGAAACTCGGGGCGGACGTCCTCGGTGTCGACATCGCGCGCAACCTCGTGGAAGCCGGCAACCGGCGCGCCAAGGAGGCGGGTCTGGCCAATTGCAAGTTCCAGCACGGCGACGCGACCAATTTGCAGCCGCTGCCGGACAAGTCGTTCGACCTCGTGGTCACGATCTTCGGCGCGATGTTCGCGCCCAAGCCCTTTGACGTGGCGAAGGAGATGGTGCGGGTCACCCGCCCCGGCGGCCGGATCGTCATGGGCAACTGGATTCCCGGCGACCCGACCCTGGTGGCGCAGGTCCTGAAGATCAGCTCAGCCTACACGCCGCCCCCGCCGGAAGGCTTCATCAGCCCGATGCTGTGGGGCGTGGAGGCCAACGTGACCGAGCGCTTCGTGGCCGCGGGCATCGCCCCGGGGAAAATCTCCTTCAAGCGCGAGACGTTCACCTTCCGTCATGCCGGCGCCCCAACCGCGTTCCTGGCGGAGTTCCGGAACTACTACGGGCCGACCATGAATGCCTTCGCCGCCGCGGAGAAGGACGGCAAGGCCGCCCAGCTGCAGCAGGAGCTGGAGGCGCTGTTCATCAGCCGGAACCAAAGCAAAAATCCATCGGCCACCTCCATTCCCGCCACCTTCCTCTGCGTGACCGTGACGGTGTGATTCAATTTTACCACAGAGGCACGGAGACACAGAGAAAGGCAGGGGGTTATTGGTTCACGCGACGGCGCGAAGACACGAAGATTGGCACCTAACACCTAACCCTTAACACCTGCCGTCCTTAGGAGAGCGAGGCCATGTCGATCACGAAGCGGTATTTCACGTCACTCTTGAGCATGCGCTCGTAGGCGGTGTTGATCTGGTCCATGCGGATCATCTCGATGTCGCTCGTGATGTTGTGGGCGCCACAGAAATCCAGCATCTCCTGCGTCTCGGGCAACCCGCCGATCAACGAACCGGAGAAGGAACGGCGGCGGAAAATCAGTGGAAGCGCCGCCACGCCCAGCGGCTTTTCGGGCGCGCCGACCAGCACCAGGTTGCCGTCGCGCTTCAGCAGGTTGAGGTAGGCATTGATGTCGTGGCTGGCGGACACGGCATCCAAGACAAAATCGAAGCTGCCGGCGTGGGCCTGCATTTTGGCCTCGTCCGTGGAGATGACCACCTCGTGGGCCCCGAGGCGCTTGGCGTCCGCGACCTTGCCCGGTGACGTGGTGAACAACACGACGTGGGCGCCCAAGGCGCGGGCAAACTTGACGCCCATGTGGCCGAGGCCGCCCAAGCCGACGATGCCGACCTTCTGCCCGGGGCCGACCTTCCAGTGGCGCATCGGGGAATAGGTGGTGATGCCCGCGCAAAGGAGCGGCGCGGCGTTCGCCGGATTGAGGCTGGCGGGAATCCTGAGCACGAACCCCTCCGTCACGACGATGCTTTGCGCGTAGCCGCCGAACGTGTGGCCGCCCAGATGCTTGTCCGGGCTGTTGTAGGTCATCACCATGCCGTTGTCGCAATATTGCTCTAGGCCTTGGCGGCAATTCGGGCAGGTGCGGCAGGAATCGACGAGGCAGCCCACGCCGACCGTGTCACCCGCCTTGAACTTGGTGACGCCGCTGCCGGTGGCCGTCACGCGGCCCACGATCTCATGGCCGGGCACGCACGGATACTGCGTAAAGCCCCATTCGTTGCGCGCGAAATGCAGGTCGGAATGGCAGACGCCGCAATAGAGGATCTGGATCTGGACATCGCTGGCGGTCGGAGTGCGGCGCTCGATGGTGGCCGCGGAGAGCGGGGACGTGGCGCTGGGGGTGGAAAAAGCCTTGATTGAATAACAAACCGGTTTGACCATGGGAGGGGAAGGTTTGCCATCGAGGATTACCATTCTGGCGGGAACTGCAACTGGCGAATGGGGGAGCGCCGGAGGGCGCGGTTTTTGGTTAGAGGTTAGGGGTTATTAGTTCGGACAAATAACGCATAACTGCGCTCGCTCCGCGCACCGCCTCCATCTTCCGCGACAAGGTTCCCCCGCCGCTAGCCGGGCAAAATGTAAACCTGACCCCGTCTGATTGCATCGTCCGATTGCACGGTCAGTCCCGGCGCCGCGCGAACAAGAGGAACCCAAAAGCCACGGCACACGCGATTGCAGAGGCAGTGGCGTCGTTGTCCGACGCCATTTTGACGCAGAACCAAATCCCGGTGCCTAAAAAGGCAATCAGGGCCACGATGGTCATGGGCCGGAGTGAGATGGCCTCATACCAGGCCGACAGCGCATCCGCCCGGTCCTTGCGAAAAATAAATCCGGCCAGCGCGGTCCAGGTGCCCACGCTGATCGCGGCGCCGATTGCCATCAGGGCCACGTCCAGATATTTTCCGTTCAGCGGCAGCCGGGTTCCCCCGGCCATCATGAAGATGGCGACGGCAATTTCGCCCGGCAGGTTCAGGACAATGCCGGTGGCTTGGACGGCACCATTCTCGGGGAAAAAATAGAATAGCGGGATGAGGGCCAGTTCCACGACGACCGTGGAAAGGAGAACGACCACCACGGCGCGGCGTCTGAGATTCGTCATCGCCGTGATCTTACCCGGGTTCAGCGCAGGGTCGAGGAGGTTTGTAACGTAATACGTTACCAGTGCGGCGCGGCGGACTGGGCTTTAAGCTTACGGCTTATCGCTTACCGCGGGCGGCTTTGCCGCCCTTCGGCTTGATGAGGGTGACTTTGTAGACTTTGCCCTTGGCGTCGCAGGTGGTCCACTCGCCGCACTGGACGTCGTTCTTGAGCTGGCCCTTGGCCCAGAGGGAGCCGTCGTTGTGATACCTGAGGCGTTTCGTGATGGCTGATTTCTTAGCTGCCATGGGGAATTGGGTTGGCCACAAAAAGCA
>JAYUGX010000097.1:0-24423 GCA_043738215.1 Lacunisphaera sp. | reverse complement strand
GCCATCCTTCGCCAAGGCCAGGGATGGCAGGGCTGCAAAAGCGGTTGCCGCCATCAAGGCGATGGCCGCTACCATACGGGGGATATGGCGCATAGGGGAGTTACGCACGAAAAGACCAGTTCTTAGAAAAAAATCCAGAAAGTTGCGGTGTTCCCCCTGAATACTGCGGCAAACTGTGCCGGTTACAGGATATTCCCGCTCAACCGATGGTCAATGGCCACGGCGCTTTACCTCCGGGCCCGGGCGAGTATGGTCTTTCCGCATGTTCGATCTTCGCTACATCGTGCGGGGTTTGCTCCGCACGCCGGGCTTCACGTTCACGGCCATCGCCGTGCTGGCCCTCGGTATCGGGATCAATTCCGCGCTGTTCAGCGTGGTGCGCGAACTCGTTTTCAGCCCGCGGCCCTATCCGGAGCCCGGCCAGATCGTGCAGCTCTACTCCCAAGACAAAAAGAATCCGCTCAGTTTCCGCAATTTCTCCTACCCGGCCTTCCGAGACATCCGGGAACAAAACACGGTGTTCATCGATCTCCTCGCGCACAACATCACGATGGTGGGTGTCGGCCAGGGGGCGCAGTCGCGCCGTGTCTTTGCCGCGGTCATCAGCGCCGGTTATTTCCAGACGCTCGGCGTGGCGCCGGCCCGTGGCCGGGCCTTCCTGCCGGAGGAGGAGCGGCCCGGGGCCAACATCGCGGTGACCATTGTCAGTGATGTCTACTGGCGGGAAACCGGCGCCGATCCCGGCCTCGTGGGCCGGACCATCCGGGTCAATGACCGCCCGTTCACCGTCGTCGGCATCGCGCCGGAGGGTTTCAGCGGCACAATGATGCTGCTCGGGCCCGAGCTTTATTTTCCGCTCGGGATGTTCGACACGATCTCGAATGACTTCCAGGACGAGTCCCACCGCACCCTTGACCATCCGCAAGCCTACCGGCTCTTCGTCATCGGCCGGCTCAAGCCGGGCCTGACGGCCCAGGCCGCGGCCGCGGCGCTCGCCGCGCTGGCGGTGCACCTCGAGGAGCAATCGCCGGTCGCCCTGCGGAACCAGACTTTTCTCGCCGGGCCGCTGCCGCGCCTGAGCAGCAGCAGCACGCCCGCGGCGGAGGAGGAACTGGGTTTGGTCGGCGCGCTGCTCCTCGCCACCGGCGGGGCGGTCCTGCTGGTCGCCGGGCTGAATCTCGCGGGCATGCTGCTCGCCCGGGGCGCCGTGGGCCGTCGTGATTACGCCATCCGCCTCGCGCTCGGCGCGGGCCGTGCCCGCCTGGTCGGGCAGATGCTGATGGAGGGCCTGGTGCTGGCGCTCGCGGGCGGGACCGTTGGCCTGCTGCTGGCGATCTGGTCCACACAGCTGCTCGCCGGGATGGTCGCCGCGATCCTGCCGGTCCCGCTGTTCTTTCATGGCGGTTTCGACGCGGTAATTTTCTCCGCCACGCTCGGCTTCTGCCTGCTCGCGACGCTGTTCGCCGCGCTGGGGCCGGCCCTGCGGCTTTCGCGCGCCGATCCCAGCGAGGATCTCAAGCAACAATCCGGCGAGCCCGCGGTGGTCCACCGGGGAACATGGTGGCCGCGACATCCGCTGCTGGTGGCCCAGCTGGCGCTTTCGCTCGCGCTGCTGGCCGTCGCCGGACTTTTTGTCCACAGCGCCTGGCGCACCGCCACGGTGGACGTGGGGTTCAAGGCGGCGGATGACACCATTGTTATCGAGGCCAATGCCGCGCTCGGCGGTTACACGCATGAGGGCAGCCTGCAGACCTACCGCCTGATCCGCGAACGGCTGGCCGCCCTGCCGGGCATCCGCTCCGCCAGTCTCGCCACCACGCTGCCGTTCGGCAACTTCAGTGTTAGCCGGCCGGTGCAGCGTTACGGGGTCCGGGCGGCCGCGCAGAGCCGCCCCGCCTCCGCCGCCGAGGGGCTCGCCTACAACGCGCGGTGGAACAGCATCGGCGCCGACTATTTCGCGACGATGGGGCTGCCCGTGCGGCGCGGCCGCCCGTTCAACGCCATCGAGTGCGAAGCGCCCGGCGCGCCGGCGGTGGCGATCATCGACGAGGTGCTCGCGAAGAAACTTTGGCCGGACGGCGATGCGCTCGGCCAGCGCATTCGTTTCGCGCGCAGCGATGCGCCCCGCGCGGCGGACGGATTCAGTGTCGAGGCTTCCGCCGCCGGGGAAAGCGAGGACGTGGCGCCGCTCGAGGAGACGGAGGACGTGCCGGCCCGCCCGTCCGATCCGGCGAGCCTGGAGATTGTCGGCATCGTGCCGGCGGTGCGCGGCACGCTGTTCAATGGCGCCATCGGGAGCGCCATCTATGTGCCCTTCGCCCAGGGTTTCCAGGACCAGGTTTATTTCCATGTCCGGCCCGCCCAAGCCGGAGCCATCAGGATGGACGCCCTGCGCCGGGAGCTGGCGGCCATGGCCCCCGGCGTGCAGGTCTTCAAGGTCCAGACGTTTCGCCAGCATCTCGCCGCCAGCGCCGATCTCTGGATCGCGCGCAGCATTGCGGAAATTTTCGCGCTGCTCGGCGGCCTGGCCCTGGTGCTGGCAGTGATCAGTGTCTATGGCACGATGGCCTATCTGGTGGCGCGCCGCACCCGGGAGATCGGCATCCGGCTCGCCCTGGGCGCGCAGCCGCGCGACATCTTCGTCCTCATCCTGCGCCGCGGGGCCCGGCAGACCGCCGTCGCAATTGTCCTCGGGGTTGCACTCGCGCTGGCGGCCGGCGCGCTCCTCTCGGACATGCTCTATCAAGTCAGCGCGGTTGATCCGCTCGCGCTTCTGGCCGCGGTGGTCCTGCTCAGCGCCGCCGCGCTGGCGGCGTGCTGGCTGCCCGCCCGCCACGCGATGAAGGTCAGCCCGCTCACGGCGCTGCGGTCCGAATAACTACAGCCTCGCGTGGCGCAGGCGCAGGGCGTTGGTGATGACCGAGACGCTGCTGAAGGCCATCGCCAAACCAGCGATCATCGGGTTGAGTAGAATACCGAAGGACGGGAAAAGCACGCCGGCGGCGAGCGGGACGCCAAGGGCGTTGTAAACAAAGGCGAAGAAAAGGTTCTGCCGGATGTTGCCCATTGTGGCGCGGGAGAGGTGGATCGCCTTGGCGATGCCGCGCAGGTCGCCCTTCACAAGGGTGACGCCCGCGCTCTCCATCGCCACGTCCGTGCCGGTGCCCATCGCGATGCCGACGTCGGCGGCGGCGAGAGCAGGGGCGTCGTTGACGCCATCTCCGGCCATCGCGACGCGCGCGCCGCCGGCCTGGAGGGCCTTGACTCGTTGGATCTTGTCGGCGGGCTCGACCTCGGCCTCGAACTCGTCGAGACCAAGCTTTCGCGCCACGGACTCGGCGGTGCGTCGATTGTCGCCGGTGGCCATGACGAGCTTCACGCCGAGTTCGTGCAGCATGGCGATGGCCTCGGCGGTGGACGCCTTGATGGGATCGGCCACCGCCAGCAGGCCGGCCGTGTGGCCGTCAACGGCAACAAAGAGCACGGTCTTGCCTTCCGCTTGCAAGGCGGCGGCGCGTTCGGTGAGCGCGACCGGCACCTCTACGCCCTCGGCGGCGAGGAACTTCACCTTGCCGACCAGCACGGTGCGGTGGTTCACGCGACCGGCGACACCGCCGGCGGTGACAGAGCGGAAATCGGAGATGGCCGGCAGGGAGAGTTTGCGCGACTCGGCGCCGCGCACAATAGCGGCGGCAAGCGGATGCTCGGAGGCGCGCTCGACCGTGGCGGCGAGGGTGAGGAGGCCGGCCTCGTCGAAGCCCTCCACCGGGATCACGTCGGTGAGCGCCGGCCGCCCCTCGGTCAGCGTGCCGGTCTTGTCCACGACGAGCCACGAGACCTTGCCCAGGAGTTCAAGCGCCTCGGCATTTTTCACCAACACGCCCTCCTGGGCGCCGCGACCGACGCCGACCATGATGGACATGGGCGTGGCGAGCCCGAGGGCGCAGGGGCAGGCGATGATGAGCACGGCGACCGAATTGACGATGGCGTAGGCCAGCCGCGGCTCGGGGCCGGCGAAAAACCAAACCAGAAAAGTGATGACAGCGCTGGCCAGCACGGCGGGCACGAAGATCGCGGAGACGCGATCCACCAGGCTCTGGATCGGCGCGCGGCTGCGCTGAGCGTCGGCGACCATGTGTACGATGCGGGCGAGCAGGGAATCGGCGCCGACCTTGTCCGCGCGGAACACAAAGCCGCCGGTGCCGTTCACCGTGCCGCCGGTCACGCGGTCACCGGTCTTTTTTTCCACCGGCAGCGACTCGCCGGTGATCATGGATTCATCGATGGAGGACGAACCCTCCTCGATGACGCCATCCACGGGCACGCGCGCGCCGGGCCGGACGCGCAGCCGGTCGCCGGCGTGCACCTCGACGAGAGGGACTTCCGTTTCACTAGCACCGTCGAGGCGGATGGCGGTGGGCGGAGCGAGGTTGAGAAGCGCCTTGATCGCGCTGGAGGTGCGGGCGCGGGCGCGGAGTTCCAACACCTGCCCGACCAGCACGAGCACCACGATGACGGCAGCCGCCTCGAAGTAGAGATCCACGCCGCCGTGGCGCTTCATGTCGGCGGGGAACCAACCGGGCAGGAAAAACGCGACAAGACTGTAGAGCCACGCGGCGCCGACGCCGAGCGCGATCAAGGTGAACATATTCCAGTGGCCGGTGCGCAGCGACTTGGCACCGCGCACAAAGAACGGCCAGCCGGCCCAGAGGACCACCGGGGTGGAGAGGAGGAACTGCATCCAGCGGCTGAGCGGCGTGTTCGCGACATGCGCGACCGCGGGCACGAAATGGGCCATGCCGAGCAGGAAGACCGGCAGGGCCAGGCTGGCGCCGAGCCAAAGCCGGCGCGTCATGTCGCGCAGCTCGGCGTTGTCCTCCTCCGATTCCCCGGCGGCCACCGTCTTCGGTTCGAGCGTCATACCGCAGATCGGGCAATTGCCCGGATGATCCTGCTCGATTTGCGGGTGCATCGGGCAGGTGTAGATCGTCGGGCCCGCGGCGGGCGCAACCCACGCGGGATTTCGCTCCAGGGCCATGCCGCACTTGGGGCAGTCACCGGGCTGGTCGGACACCACGCCCTCGCACATGGGGCAATAATATTTCGCCTGGGAAGAAGGCTTCACATTGGTTTGCCGATGATGATCACCCGCTCATGCGCGTGATGTTCGCAATCGGATGCGCCGTCGCGATGGGAGGATATTGGGGAGGGCTCGTGCTTCACGTCTAGGAATACTTGAACGTGATTAGTCGCGGTCGCCCCGCAAATTATTTTTCCTATAAAATCGAATTTCGGAAACCAGCCCTCGCCTGACCGGTCATTCACTGGAATGAACACCCTGCGTGCTTTTGTTGTCTCGTTCGCTTGCGTCACCGGGACGGCGTTATGTTTCGGCCAGATGCAGACGCCCTCGCTCCGACACCCGGTGATGCCACCGCAACCGCAGCCCGCTGGCTCAACGCCGGCCTCCGGCAGCGGAGCACAGACCAGCGGCGGCACCGCCCAATCAGGAGGGGAACACGCCGGCATGGTCATGCCAGCTGGAGAACACGCCGGGATGGCGATGCCGATGGGCCAGGAAATGAACATGTCTTTCGGGCCGGTCTCAGACACACAGGAAGCGTCAGGGACGGCATGGCAGCCGGAGGCGACGCCGATGCACGCGCACCATTCCGTGATGGGCGACTGGCAGATGATGACGCATTACAACGCGTTTTTAGCCTACGACAATCAGTCGGGCTCTCGCGGCAGTGACCAATTCAATTCGATCAACTGGCTCATGCTGATGGCGACTAGGCGAACGGGTGACAACGAGCTGTCGTTGCGCGGCATGTTCAGCCTGGAGCCCTTGACCACCACGGGCAGGGGCTATCCGCTGCTCTTTCAGTCGGGCGAGGCCTATCGCGGACAGCCGCTGATCGACCGGCAGCATCCGCACGATTTCTTCATGGAACTGTCGGCCCGCTACCGCCGGATCATTACCGACGACACGGTATTCTCCCTGTATGTTGCGCCATCAGGTGAACCCGCGTTGGGACCGCCGGCCTTTCCACACCGGATGTCAGCGATGGACAATCCGGCGGCGCCGATCAGCCATCACTGGCTCGACTCGACGCACATCGCCTTTGGTGTGCTGACCGTCGGGGTCGCACAAAAAACCTGGCAACTGGATGGCTCATGGTTCAACGGCCGCGAACCGGATGATGATCGCTGGAATATTGAACGTCCTAAGCTCGATTCCTTCTCGGGCCGTTTCACTTGGAATCCGACCCCGGAATGGAGCGCGCAGGGCTCGACCGGTTACTTGAAAAGCCCGGAGGAGTTGCATCCGGACGAACACGTTCGTCGCACCACTGCCTCGGTCATGCATCTGGTCAAGCTGGCCGACGGCACCCAGGTCACCACGACCTTGGGCTGGGGCCGCAACGACAGCGGCCAGGCCACAGATGCCTTTTTGATCGAGCCGAGCTACCGGATGGAAAAATGCACGGTTTTCGGCCGCGCGGAATATGTCCAAAAAACCGGCGAGGAACTGGGGCTGCTGCCGGCCGGCCGCAAAATCGGGGTGAAGCAAATCACCCTCGGCGCGAGCCACGAGTTGCCCGGGAAGCGGCCCTATCAATTGGCCCTCGGTGCGTCGCTCACCTACACCTTCAAACCGGGCGATCTCGACGCGCTCTACGGCCGGAATCCGGTTGGATTTTGGATTTTTCTTCGTCTCCGGCCGGCCGCGATGGAGCACTAAAGCACGAGCGGACGATCACCATGAAAGCATTTCTGCAGATTTTCGGAAAGGCGGCGCTGGTTATTGCAGTCCTGATCGTGTTGGGAATCCTGTTCATTTACTCGGGCATCTACAATGTTGCCGCGACCAAGGGGCACATGAAGCCGGTTGAGCAAATACTCCGCACAACGATGATGCGGTCAGTGGTTGTGCGCGCCCGCGAGGTCCGTGCTCCCGCAAATTTTGACCCGCTGGACCAGGTGCTGTTGGAAAAGGGCGCTGGCCACTACGAGTCAATGTGCCGCACCTGTCACGGCGCACCCGGTCGGAAACCTGATTCGTGGCACCTTTATCCGCCCGCGCCTGATCTCGCCGATGCGCTGCGGATAACGGGGTGGAGTGATGCGGAGGTCTTTTGGATTACCAAAAACGGGATCAAGGATACCGGCATGTCCGCCTTCGTCTCGTCTGCCGATGACGACGAGTTGTGGGCGCTGACCGCGTTCGTGCGGCAGTTGAAGAGCATCACACCGGAGCAATACCAGATGATGACGCTGCGGGCCCCCATGAAAGGAGGCCCCGATCACGGAGGGCAGTCTCATGCAGCGGAGCCGACCCCACCGCCGAAGCACTGATTCTAACCGCCTCCGCTTAACAGAACGTTTTCATCGGATGGCCTTGTTGCCGGACGGGTGACAGGCCGGACTTCGACCTACACTCTAGCTCAGTGATGATGCCGGGCCGGGACGGCCACAAGGGCCATGCCGCATTTGGAGCATTTGTCGCCGGGCTTGTTGGAGGTGACATCCGGATGCATCGGGCACGCGTAGGTCATGGCCATGCCGTCGTGCGGGTGCGCGCCAGCCTCAGGGTGGTCGAGTTGTTTCAGGTATTTGGCCGGGTCCTTCATGAAATCGGCGGGGCAGTCATCGCAGCAGAAGCGCACGAGCCGGTCGGGCTGGCCCGGCTGGCGGTAGATGCGGTCGAGGGCTTCGCCCATCCCGCCGAGTTCATCGCCTGAAACCACGCAGGTCTTGAGCGGATAATCGGCGCGGGCCTTGGCCAGCCAGGCCGCGTCCTTTGCGGTGGGCTCGACGAGTTGGCCGACCGCCGGCAATGCGGCAGTCAGTTTGTCTTTGGAGTCAGAGCAACTGGACACGAAGCCGGCGGCGAGCACCAGCAGCGGGAGGAGGATATATTTGGTTTTCATGTTTGGGAAATGTTTGGGTTGGAGCCACCGGCGGCCACGAGCTGCCGTTCCCGCAGCCAGGTGAAGATGACGGGCGTGACGACGAGGATGTGGACGAGACTGGAGAGCATGCCGCCGACGACGGGCGCCGCGAGCGGGCGCATAATCTCAACCCCAGTGCGATTGAGCCAGAAGATCGGCAGGAGCGACGCCACCGTGGTGGCGACAGTCATGACCTTCGGGCGCAGACGGAGGCGGGCGCCTTCCTTGACGGCGGCGAGCAGAGCGGGGCGTGTCAGAGTGCCGCCGAGCCCGGCGCGTTTCTTCACCACGGCCTCCTCCAGGTAGACGACCATCACGACACCGGTCTGGATGGCCGTGCCGAAGAGGGCGATGTAGCCGACCCAGACGGCCACGCTGAAGTTGTAGCCGAGGGCGGCTTGCAGCAGCACGCCGCCGGTGAGGGCAAACGGCACGGCGAGCAGCACGTGCGCCGCCTCGGGGATCGAACTGAAGGTCATGACAAGCAGCACGAAGATGATGAGAATGACGGCGGGGAATACATAAAGGAGGGTCTGGCGCGCGCGGAGCTGATGCTCGTATTGGCCGGAGTATTCCACGGTCATGCCGGGATCGAGCTGCACGTCGCGCGTGACGCGCTCCTTGATCTCGTTGACGAATCCGCCGAGGTCGCGGTCGCCGACGTTGGCCTGCACGAAGACGCGCAGGCGGCCGTTCTCGCTTTGGATTTCGCTCGGACCGACGACGCGCTTGATATCCGCGACCTGGCGCAACTGGATCGTGGCGCCGGAAGGAGTGATCAAGGGCAGCTCGCCGAGCTTGTCGATGTCCTCGCGGTCGGCCTGCTCCAGCCGCACCGACAGCGGCCAGCGTTCGCGGCCCTTGAGTGTGGTGCCGACGGTAGCGCCCCCAATTCCGGCCTCGACGTACCGGAACAAGTCCTCGACGCGCAGACCGTAACGACCGAGGTCGGGGCGGCGCACCGCGATCTCAAGGTAGGGCTTGCCCAGCACGCGCGAGGGCGCGACGCCGATGGCGCCCTGGATTTGCTCGATGATGCGCTGGACCTCAAAGGCCTTCCGCTGGAGGGCGTCGAGGTTGTCGCCGAAGATTTTCACGCCGACTTGGGCCCGGATGCCGGTGCTTGTCATCAGCACGCGGTTCTCGATGGGCTGGAGGAAGCCCGGCACGTAGCCCGGCACGTTCATCAGCTTCGCGGAAAGTTCCTCAACGATTTTTCCCTTGGTCATGCCGGGACGCCACTGGCCGGCCGGTTTCAGCATGATGGTGGTCTCGATCATCTCAACGGGGGCGGGATCGGTGGCGGAGTCGGACCGGCCAAGCTTGCCGGCGACGGAGGCGACTTCGGGCAGGGCACTGATGACCTTGTCCTGCCAGCTCATGATGCGCTGCACCTCGGTCAGCGAGGTGGCGGGCAGCAGCACGGGCATGAAGAGCAGCGAGCCTTCCTCCAGGGTGGGCATGAACTCGCTGCCGAAGCCGGATGTGTGGCGGGCCACTGAGGCCGGCAGGCGGTGGTTGACCGCGCGCGGCAGGCCGAAGGCGATGATCCCCGACACCGCCAGCAACGCCGCCGCTAGGCCAAGCACGGTTTTGCGGTGGCCCAGCGCCCAGTCGAGCACGGGATCGTAGATCCGCAGCAGGGATTTCATCAGCCAGTTCTCGCTTTCGGGCTTGAACGGCCCGCGCACGAGGATGGTGCAGAACACCGGCACGGCGGTGACGGCCAGCAGCACGGCGCCGATGAGCGCGAAACTCTTGGTGAAGGCGAGCGGGTGGAAGAGCTTGCCCTCCTGACCCGTGAGCAGGAACACCGGCACAAAGGCGAGGATGATGATCATCATCGAGAAGAACATGGGCCGGCCGACCTGCGTCGCGGCCTCGAGCGTGTGCGTGAACACCTCCGGCGCGGTGAGCCGTCGCCTCAACTCCTCCTCGGCGCGCTCGCAATGCCGGATGACATTTTCCGTCATCACGATGCCGGCGTCGACCAGCACGCCGATGGAGATGGCGATGCCGGTGAGCGACATGATGTGCGACGGGATGCCGAACCGGTCCATCAGGATGAACGAGATCAGGATCGAGGCCGGGAGCGGCAGAGTGACGATCAGGATGCTGCGGAAGTGGAAAAGGAACAGGATGTGCGCGAGCGTCACGAGGATGATCTCCTCGGTGAGGGCGTGCTTCAGCGTGTCGATGGCGCGGCCGATCAGGTCGCTGCGATCATAGAACGGCTCGATCGTCACGCCCGGCGGCAGGCCGGGGGTGAAGGCGGCGATGCGGGCCTTCACCTCCTGGATCACCCGCCAGGCGTTCTCGCCGTAGCGCATGACCACGATGCCGCCGACCACCTCGCGGCCGTTGACATCGAGGGCGCCGCGCCGGAAATCGCCGCCAATGCGGACGGTGGCGACGTCGCGCAGGTAGAGCGGTGTGCCGTTGCGCGGCTGGATCACGACAGATTCGAGGTCGGCGGCGCTGTGCACGAGGCCGACGCCGCGCACAATGAACTCGGCGCCGTTCTCCTCAATGGTCTTCCCGCCGACGTTGCGGTTGCTGGCAGCGACGGCGTCCATCACCTCACCGAGCATCACGCCATATTGACGGAGCTTGAGCGCGGAGACCTCGACCTGCCATTGGCGGACGAAGCCACCGACGCTGGCGACCTCGGCGACGCCGGACACGGCGGCGAGCTGGTGGTGGATGAACGTGTCCTGCAGGGCGCGCAACGAACCGAGATCCTGTGTGCCGGATTCGTCCTTCAGGTAATATTGGTAGACCCAGCCGAGGCCGGTGGCGTCGGGACCGAGCTTGGCGGCAACCTCGGCCGGCAGCAGGGCGCCGAGGGAGTTGAGCCGCTCGAGCACGCGGGTGCGGGCGAAGTAGGGGTCGATCTTGTCCTCAAAGATGACGGTGAGGAAAGAGAAGCCGAACATCGAGGTGGCGCGCACCGTCTTCACGCCGGCCAGGCCCTGCAGCGCGGAGCTGAGCGGATAGCTGACCTGGTCCTCAACCTCCTGCGGGCTGCGACCCGGCCAATCGGCGTAGACGATGACCTGGTTTTCCGACAGGTCGGGGATGGCGTCGATGGGCACGCGCTGGAGCGCGACCACGCCCCACGCGCAGAGGACGAAGAAAGCGCTGAGCACCAGAAAGCGGTGGTGCAGTGACCAGGTGATAATGCGGTTGATCATGGCGACCTCACTCGAGTTCTTCACCGCAGGTGAGCATGGCGGAACCGAAGAAGGGGTTTTTCACGGCGGCGGTGCGTCCCAGCCAGCGGCCAATGCCGAGCACGGGCGCCATCGGGCATTGGAAGACGTGCAGGCCCTCGCGATGCTGCACATGCCGGTCGCGGGTCACATCAGCGAGCGCCGTGCTGAACGGCTCGAAGTCGCGCCGGGCGGTCCGCAGGTCGGCCGGATCGCGCAACAAATCCTTGAATTTTCCCAGCAAGTTGCGGCCGTCGGCGGCCAGGTAAGTCTGCAGGGCGGCCCGCAGCAGGGGCAGTTGCTTCTGATAAGTGGCAAAATCATCGGCGGCGAGCAGGGCGACGGCATCGGCCGCGGCGAAGGCCAGCGACTTGAGCTCGGCGTAGCCTAGGTCGGGATTGGCCGTGACGGGCCCGGGTTTGGGCGCCGCTTGGTCCGACACCGGAATATCCCCGGTGATGGCGACGCGGGCGAGCTGCGCCTGGCCGTCGAGCATCAGCCCGCCCTCGGTGACGACGCGGTCGCCCTCCTTGAGTCCGTTGAGGATTTCTACCGTGTCATCGCCGACGCGGCCGAGCTGGACACGGCGGGCAAGAAAGGCGCGGTCGGATTGCTGCAAAAACACAATGGGCTCGGCACCGTGCTGGAGGACGGCGCTGCGGGGGGCCAGCAACACGCCGGGCAGCTCGAGCCGGACGCGGCCGGTGGCGGTCTGCTTGTGGAAAAGCGCACGGTCCTGGTTGGGCAGGATGACGCGCACCTTCGCCGTGCGGGTTACCTCATTCAGCGTGGGATCGATGAACGCGATGGGCGCGGCGAGCTTCTGGTCAGAGAGGGACGCGGCGGAAACCTCGACGGATTGTCCGGGGCGCAGCCAGGCAAGGTCGGGCTCATAGGCGTCGAACACGAACCACATCGAGGAGAAATCGGCGATCTCGAAGAGCCGGGTTTCAGCCTCGGACTGGTCCTTGTTGAGCTGCTGGCCCTCGTAGACATGGCGGGCGACGACCGTGCCGGACATGGGCGCGCGGATATTGACCATGGCAGTGGGTTCCATGGTGTGCTCGAGAATGGTGATCTCCTCCTCGGTCAGGCCGAGGTCGAGCAGGCGCTCGCGACTGGCCGCCCGCTCGGAAGTGGTGAAGGCGGTGCTGCCGGCCTTGAGGCGCTCTACATACTGGCGCTGGGCCGTGAGCATTTCCGGGCTGTAGACCGTGGCGAGCGGATCGCCCGCGCGCACCTCGGCCCCGAGGTAGTTGACGAACAGTTTTTCCACGCGGCCCGGCACGCGGGTGGTGAGAATGTGGTGACGGGTGTCGTCGTCGTCGATCACGCCCGTGACCCGCAAGGTGCGCACGAGCGGCGCGCGCCGAACCTCCGCTGTTTGCACCCCGACAACGCTGGCGGCGGCCGGCGTGAGGATGACGAGGTTGGGATCGGCGGCTGAGGCATCACCCGCAGGGGCGGCGACAAGCGCCATGCCGCAGATGGTGCACTTGTCGCCGGGCTTGTCGGACTTGATCCACGGGTGCATGGGGCACTGGTAGACCGTGGCGCGAGCGGGCGCGGCGGCCAGCCCACCGCCAAGGGTGAGGGAAAGGAGCAGGAAAGTGAGGAATGTTTTCATGGGTAGGCAGACGTAGACGGACGTGGGCGGATAATCTTACCGGAACGCGCAGCGGCGCGGCGGGACGAACGGAAGGCCGGCGCACAGCAGTGCGCGGACACATTACTCCTGTCGCTTTAGATCAGGAAGCTGCAGTGCGCCTGATACAGGGGCACACTCGCAGCAGACGCCACTTGGAAGGGCGCACGGAGCGCCGTGGTGACCACGGCCGGCTCCACGAACGATAGATAAAACCTGAGCGCGGCGTGCGGCAGCCTGGCTGTCACACGGCGCGCTTGCTGGCGGACCTCGCCCGACCGGCGTTCCGCAGTAAAAGTTACCGGACAGTGCGCGGGCGGCGGGATGCAATCCGGCATGCCGCACGCGCCGGGTTGCTCGCAGCAACCACAGACCTCGTGCTTGGTCAGAGGCAAATCCACCGGCTGCACTTGCGCGAGCGCAGTGCTGAAGACGGCGAGGAGGAGCCAGACGAGGCGTTTCATGAGGGGGTGACTTGTAACTGTGGGAGCCGGCGGGGCAACTGTTATTCCCGGGGCTGAACCGGCGCTAAGGCCGCTTTTTTACGAAGGTGGGGTGCGGCTTCGGCGCGGAGTTTTTCCAAGGCCTGCTGCACGGCGGGGTTTTTCAGCATCGCGCGGGCGACCGCCTCGCCGAGAACCTGGCCGGCCACGATATCGCTGGGGTAGTGCACGCCCGAGATCAGCTTGAAGCGCCGCGTCTCCAGCGCGCGGGCCTGAAAGCCCGCGGCGTGCTCCGGGAAAATCCCGCCCAGCAGGGCGGCCCACAGTGACGACTGGATGCCGTGGCCGCTGGGGTAGGCGCCGGTGTCGGCAAATTCCACGCAGGGCTTGATGCGCGGGTCGGCGAACGGCGGTCGGCGGCGGGGATAAAGCGCCTTTGCCGCGCGGTTGATCAGGATGAAGTCATCGCGCACCTCGGCAAAGAAGGCCGCGGTCTGCGGCAGGTTGCCGACGGTGAACCACGGGCCGACGACCTCCGCGCCGAAGAGCCAGATGTCCTCGCCCTCGATCTGCACGCAGCGGGCGGCCTGCGCAGGCGTGCGTGCGTCCTGGAACTGCAACACGACCTCGAGCTCGGCGCGGGTGACAAGCGAGTCGGGCGCGGGCGGGGCAGGCACGAGCGCCGGCAGGTCGAGGGCGTCCGGGGCGACAAAGTGGGCCTCCTTCGCCAAGGCTACGGAGGCCAAGGCCGCGAAGAATAAGAAAACGGAAATAAGTTTCATGGGTTTGGCTGTAGCGGCGCTCCATGAGCGCCGAACACAACGGCGGTCATAGACCGCCGCTACAGGGAGGCAAGAAAAGCGTGAGCCAACTTCCCTCACTGTACCGTGCGGAGCTGGATGCTGTCGATGCGGCGGTCCTTGGCCTGCACGTCAGACACGATGATAAGCCGGTCGCCCTCGCGAATGCGGCCCAGCTTGAGCAGCGAACTCGTCGCGCGCTCGATCGTGGCCTCGGGATCGCCGAACGGCGTGAGCAGAAACGGCTCGACCGAGCGCACCATCCGCAAATGGCGCAGCGTCTCGACCGAGTCAGTGACCGCGAGGATCGGGGCGCGCGGCGGACGGTGGGCGGCCAGGCCGGCCGCGTTCGTGCCGTGGCGGGTGAACACGAGGATGAGCGAGCGCGGCAGCTCGTTGGCCAGCACCACGGCGGCGCGGAACACCTTCATCCGCTCGCTGAGGAACACCGCGGGCTCGGGGAAATCGCCGGCCTGCTCCTCCTCGATGCGGCGGGAGATGCTGTCGAGGATCTGCACGCATTCGAGCGGGTATTTGCCGACGGTCGTCTCGCCGGAGAGCATGACACAGTCCGCCTGCTCGTAGACGGCATTGGCCACGTCGGTGATCTCAGCCCGGCTCGGCATCGGCTGGCTGATCATGGACTCGAGCATGTGGGTGGCGATGATGACCGGCCGGCCGATGGCGAGGCAGGTGCGCACGGCGCGGCGCTGGATGACCGGCAACTCGCGCAGCGGCACCTCGATGCCGAGGTCGCCGCGCGCCACCATCAGCGCGTCGGTGGCGCGGATGATGTCGTCGAGGTTGTCGATGGCGGACTGGTCCTCGATCTTGGCGACGATGCGGGCCCGGCAATTCCGCTCCTTCAGGAACAGCCGCAGCATCTCGACATCTGACGCATCCCGCACAAAGGAGAGCGCGACAAAATCGATGCCCTCCTCGATGCCCACGAGCGTGTCGGCCTTGTCCTTCTGGGTGAAGGAGGGGAGGTTGACGTGCACGCCGGGCAGATTGATGTGGCGGCGCGAGCTGAGGGAGCCGGGCGTGAGCACGCGGCAGCGGATGTGCGCATCGTGCTTCTCGAGGACCTCGAGCCGGATAAGGCCGCTGTCCACCAGCACGGTGTCGCCGACCTTGATGTCGTTGACAAGGTCGCGGTAATTGACGTCCACCGAGCGCACTTCCTCCGCATTCTCCCGGTCGGCGCCGGGCTTGACCGTGAAATCAAAAATCTCACCGGCCTTGAGCTCGATGGGCACCTCGAGATCGCCGGTCCGGATCTCCGGCCCCTTGATGTCCATCATGATCGCGACCTCGCGGCCGGCGGTCACGCCGGCGCGGCGGATGCGCCGGATGACCTCGCGCGTCCAGTCGTGCTTGGCGTGCGCCATGTTCAACCGGATGATGTCCACCCCGGCGGTGATTAGTCTCACGAGCATCTCCTCGCTCTCGGTCGCGGGGCCGAGGGTGGCGATGATCTTCGTGCGGCGGAAGTTGGCGGGCATGCTAGAAAGTGAAAAAGGGGGTGCCGGCGCCGGGCGCGACGACTGAGAAGCCGCACGACCGCGCGGCCAGCACGCTGCCGCAGGCGGCCTCGACGGCCGCGAGGGAGTTGCAGTCTCGGCTGAGATGGGCGAGGAACACATGGCGCCAGCGCGGGCTGGCGACGCTTTCGAGCAATTCGCGTGCCGCGGTGTTGGAGAGATGGCCGTGGCGGCCGCTGATGCGTTGCTTCGTGCTCCACGGGCGCTTGGTGTCGGCCTCGAGCATTTGCGGGCAATGGTTGGCCTCGACCACAAGCACGTCGGCCTCGCGGATGCGCTCGAGCACGTGCGCCGGCGCGTGGCCGAGGTCGGTCAGCCAGGCGAGGCTGCGGCGCGGCGAGAGCAGGTCGTCCTCCCCGTGCGCGATGAGGAAGCCGACGGGATCCTGCGCGTCGTGCGGCACGGCGAAGCTGCTGACCTCAAGGTCGCGGAAGCGGAACGTGGCGCCGGTCTCGAAGAGATTCCAGTTGGGCCGGTATTTCAGGCCGGCCTGCAGCGCCGCGGCGGTGGCGCGGTTGGCGAAAACCCGGATGTGCGGGTGGCGCGCGAGGCCGTTGAGCCCGGCGGCGTGGTCGCTGTGCTCGTGCGTGAGGAGGATGGCGTCGATGTTCTCCAGCTTTTCATCGTGCTCGGCGAGCAGCTCGGCGAGCCGTCGGGCCGAGAAACCGGCGTCGACCAGCACACGGGTGTTGTCGGTCTGGAGCAGGGCGGAGTTGCCCGCGCTGCCGCTGCCGAGAATGCTGAACCGCATGGCCATGGCGGCGATTGAACGCCCGGCGGGGCGGCACGGGCAATGGTTAATTTGTGAAGAATCAGCGGCGTGCGGGCGGGGATTGACGCCACGGGGATTCTGGCTTCGCTTGACCCTCCATGCCGCAACCGACCTCCAGTCGAAAAAAGCCCGCGCCGTCCGCGGGCGAGGTGTTCATCACCCGGCAGGTGCATTTCAACTCCGCGCACCGGCTGCACAACCCCGCGCAGACCGCGGCGTGGAACCGCCGGAAATACGGCCCCTGCAACCAGGTGCACGGCCACAACTACGTGCTGGAGGTTACCGTGCGGGGCCGGCCCGACCCTGTGACCGGCTACGTGCTCGACCTCGGCGACCTGAAGCAGATCATGCACCGAGCCGTGGCCGGTCCGTGCGACCACCACAGCCTAAGCGAAGTTGGTTTTCTGAAAAAGATCATTCCCTCGACCGAGAACCTCGTCATCGCTTTCTGGAGCCAGCTTGCCCGGCACATCAGGCGCCCGACCGCCCTCCACTGTGTCCGCCTCTACGAAACCCCGCGTAACTTCGCCGAATACTTCGGCCCCGTCACCTGAAATTTTTCGGGCGGTTACGTCACCCGCCCGCCCCAACCAAAAACGATCCGCCATGAAACAAATGTATCTCCACCGCTCGAGCTGCGGGCAATTGCCACCGATCAAGCGCGGCTACGACAAAAAATTCCGGCCCAGCGCGGCCTATCTCGCCTCGATGCCCGACATGATGGAGGTGGCGCACGAGGCCATCCAGGGCGCCCATGTGCCGATCCAGCAGGTCGGCATCCACAATTTCAAGCTGCCGCTCAAATACCGCACCAAGGCCGGCAAGGTCCTCACGCTCGAGACCAGCGTCACCGGCACGGTCTCGCTCGAGGCCGAGTTGAAGGGCATCAACATGAGCCGCATCATGCGGACCTTCTACGAGCACAAGGGCGGCGTCACCACCGGCGAGTGGATGGGCAAGATTTTGAAAAGCTACCTGCGCAAGGTCGCCACCAAGGATGCGCGGCTGAAGATCGCCTTTTCCTACCCGATGGTGCGGCGGAGCCTCCGCAGCGGGCTGGAGGGCTGGCAGTTCTACTCGGTCGCCTTCGAGGGGGTGATGACGCACGACGGCCGCTACCGGCGGTTCATCCACTTCGACTTTGTCTATTCCTCCGCCTGCCCCTGCTCGGCCGAGCTTTCCGAGCACGCCCGCGCCAAACGCGGCGCCTACACTGTGCCGCACTCGCAGCGCAGCAAGGCGCGCGTGATCATCGAGGAGGCCGAGGGTAAAAAAATCTGGATCGAGGACGTCCATGCGCTCTGCCTCAAGGCGCTGCAGACCGAGACGCAGGTGATGGTGAAGCGCGAGGACGAGCAGGCCTTCGCCGAGCTCAACGGCGCCTACCTCAAGTTCGTGGAGGACGCCGCGCGGCTGCTCTATCTGGAGTTCGACCGCGACAAGCGCATCAAGGATTTCCGGATCGCCTGCTCGCACCTGGAGTCGCTGCACTCACACGACGCGGTGAGCGTCATCTGCAAGGGCGTGAAGGGCGGGTTCACCGCCGACTTCATGGACTTCGGCTCGCTGCTTTGTTGAGCGCCTGCCCAAGGCAGGCTGAAGCTCCAACATCCAAACTCACAAGCTCCGGTGAATTTTCGAAAGAACAAGATTCGAAAATTTGTGTTTCTCTGGAGCTTGGATGTTGGAACCAGGAGCTTTTCTGCATGAAACCCGTCATTCTCATCACCGGCGCCTCGCAGGGCATCGGCGCGGCCATCGCGAAGACTTTCGCAGCAGAATTACCCGGCACACGGCTGGCGCTGGTCGCGCGCAACGAGAAAAATCTCCGCGCCACCGCGCGGGCCTGCATCAAGCTCCGGGCCGACGTGGAGATTTTCCGTTGCGACGTGAGCGACGAGACCTCGGTCCAGGCGATGGCCCGGGCGGCGACCAGGCAGTTTGGGGCGGTCGACGTGCTCATCAACAACGCCGGGGCCTTTGTCATGGCGCCATTCGCGCAAACGAAGGTCGCGGAATTCGACCGGATGATCGCGACGAATCTGCGCAGTGCATTTCTCGTTACACGGGCTTTCCTGCCGGCGATGATGAAACGCCGGCGCGGCGACGTGTTCTTCATGAGCTCGATCGCCGGGCTCGGCGCCTATCCGCAGGGGGCGGCGTATTGCGCGGCGAAGTTCGGCGTGACCGGCCTCGCCAAGGTCCTGCGGGCTGAGACGAAGAACAACGGGATTCGTGTTTGTTGCATCCATCCCGGCGCGACGTGGTCGCCCTCGTGGGCCAAGTCCGGCGTCAAGGCTGCGCGCATCATGCCCGCCGAGGACATCGCGCGGGCGATCCTCGATGTCTATCGCCTCAGCCGCCGCACGGTCGTCGAGGAGATCGTGCTCCGCCCGCAACTTGGCGACCTCTAAGTTACCTCGAGATCGCGAGCCGGGGGATGGGGACCCAAATTCGTCTGGCCAGCGGGGCGCGCCCTTGGCAGTGATGAGCACGTTCATGGCCACACCTCCCTCAGCCGCAGCCGTTACCGGCGCTGTTTTCCTCAGCTATGCCCGCGAGGATATCGAGGCCGCCCGGCGCATTGCCGAGGCGTTGCGCAGCCAGGGCGTCGAGGTCTGGTTCGACCTGAATGAGCTGCGGGGCGGCGATGCGTGGGACCAGAAGATCCGCCGCCAGATCAAGGACTGCGCCCTGTTCATCCCGCTCATCTCCGCGCAGACCCAGGAGCGCGGTGAGGGCTACTTCCGTCTCGAGTGGAAACTCGCGGTCGAGCGCTCCCACCTGATGGCCGAGGGGGTGCCGTTCTTCATGCCGGTGGTGATCGACGACACCGCCGAAAACGCCGGCCTCGTGCCCGAGCCCTTCATGCGGGTGCAATGGGTGCGGCTGCCCGGTGCGCTGCCGACCCCGCAATTTGTCGAGCAGGTCCAAAAAATGCTGGCGGCCCCGCGCAAGGTGACGGCGGCGGCGCGCCCGGAGGCCCGGCCGGTCCAGGCGGCCGCGCCGGGGAAAGTGGCCGGGTCGAAGGGGGGCTGGGTGGTCGCTGCGGTGCTGGGGGCCGGCGCCATCATCTATCTGGTGCTGGCGCAGAAACCCGCCCCGCTCCCGGTCGCGCCGCCCGCCGCCACCCCGCTGGCCGCCGCTCCCGTGCCGGCGGCCGATAACAAATCCATCGCGGTCCTCCCGTTCACCAACATGAGCGAGGACAAGGACACCGGGTTTTTCGCCGACGGCGTGCACGAGGATTTGCTGACGAACCTCGCCGTCGTGCCCGAGCTGAAGGTCGTCTCCCGCACTTCCGTGCTCCAGTATCGCGGCACGACCAAGACCATGCGCCAGATCGGCCAGGAACTCGGCGTCGCCTACCTGCTCGAGGGCAGCGTGCGCCGCGCCGGCAACAAGGTCCGCGTCACCGGTCAGCTCATCAATACCCGTAACGACGAGCATGTCTGGGCCAGGAGCTACGATCGCGACCTCACGGACATCTTCGCCATCCAGTCCGCCATCGCGCAGGAAATTGCCGCCGCGCTCTCGGCGGCCCTCTCCCCCGAGGTGCGCAAGCATCTCGACCGCCGGCCCACCGACAACCCCGCGGCCTACGACCTGTTTCTCAAGGGCCGCATCCTGCGCAACGATTCCGCGGTTGGCGTGCTGGGACCGCTCCAGGAGGCCGAGCGGCTTTTCCAAGAGGCCGTGGATCTCGACCCGAGGTTTGCCGCCGCGTGGGGCGAATTGGCGGTGGTGCACGCCCTCTACGGATTCTGGGGGCTGGATCACACGCCCGAAAGGATCGCCAAGGGCGAGGCGGCCATGCAGCAGGCCGAACATCTCGCACCGGACGCACCCGACGTCATCCGGGTGCGGGGCACCTATGCCTATTATGCCTTCCGTGATTACAACGCGGCCATCGCGGCCTATGGAAAACTCGCCCGTCTGCAGCCGAATGACCCGACGGTCTACAGTTCCCTCGGCCTGATCTCGCGCCGGCAGGGCCGCATGGGCGAGGCGGTCAACCATCTTCGCCGGGCGGTGGAGCTCGACCCGGCCAGCTTCAGCAACCTGCGCAATCTGTCGATCACCCTCCTGCGCAGCCGCCGGTGGGACGAGCAGCGGGCTGTGCAGCGGCGGGTCGTCGCCCTGCGGCCGGACAGTCTGCAGGAACAATATACACTCGCCTACGTGGACTTTGACCAGACGGGGTCGTTGCAGGCGTTGGAGAAGTGGATGGCGGGACTGGCACCTTCCGTCCGGGAATCACCCGCCGGGATTTATTTCCGCAAATGGATCGCGTGGCTCAAATCCGACGCCACCGAATATCGCCGACTCGACCGCCTCCAGCCTTTTTTTGCCGAGCAGGAAAGCACGGTGGTGGCGGCCGTGACCGCCGCCGCCGTCTTCGCGGCCGAGGGGGACCTGGCCGCGGTCCGGGAACGGATTGGCGGGACCATGACCAGATTGCGCGGCCGGTTGCAGTCGGAGCCGGCGAACGTCCAGCTTTGGCTGAACCTGGGCATCGGGGAATCCATGCTGGGCAATCACGCCGAGGCATTCCGCCTGTTCCGCAAAATGGAGGAACTCCTGCCGGAGTCGCGGGACGCCATGGACGGCCCGTGGCACAGTTATGAATTTGCCATGGCTTGCGCCCGTAGCGGCGACAAGGAACGGGCACTCGCCGAGCTGGCGCGCCTCCTGCAGAAATCATCGGACCGGTCCGTCTATTACATCCGGGTCGATCCTGGCTTCGCCAGCCTGCGTGGTGATCCGCGTTTCGAGGCGCTGCTGAACGACCCGAAGAACAACGCGCCGCTGTTCTGAGGCGCGTGGTTTAAAGCAGCGACTGCTGGTCGCCGGTGGCGGGCTTGAGGCCGACGGCGGCGTAGCCTTTGTCGGTGAGGACGCGGCCCTGCGCCGTGCGGGCGAGGTAGCCTTCCTGAATCAGGAACGGCTCGTGGACTTCCTCGAGGGTGTCGGTCTCCTCGCCGACGGCGATGGCGATGGTGCCGAGGCCGACCGGGCCGCCCTTGTGGTGCTCGGCGATGAGGCGGAGGATGCGCTTGTCCATCTCGTCGAGCCCGGCGGCGTCGATTTCCAAGAGCTCCAGCGCGGCGGCGGCGACGGGCTGGGTGATTTTGCCCTGCGCCTTCTCGGAGGCGTAGTCGCGGACGAAGTTGACGAGATTGTTGGCGATGCGCGGCGTGCCGCGGGCGCGCTTGGCGATTTCCTGCGCGCCACCGTCATCCAGCTCGACCTTGAGCAGGCCGCAGCTGCGACGAACGATGCCCTCGAGGATGCTCCGCTCGTAGTAGTCGAGCCGGGTGTTGAGTGTGAAGCGCGAGCGCAGCGGCGCGGTGAGCAGGCCGGAGCGGGTGGTCGCGCCGATGAGCGTGAACTTCGGGATGGAGAGCCGGACGCTGCGCGCGTTGGGGCCCTGGTCGATCATGATGTCGAGCCGGAAGTCCTCCATCGCACTGTAGAGGTATTCCTCGACGGTCTTCGGGATGCGGTGGATCTCGTCGATGAAGAGAATGTCGCCCTCCTCCATGTTGGTCAGCAATCCGGCGAGATCGCCGGCCTTCTCGATGACCGGGCCGGAGGTGACGCGAACATTGCGGCCAAGCTCGTGGCCGAGGATGAAGGCGAGGGTGGTCTTGCCGAGGCCCGGCGGGCCGGAGAGCAGAATATGATTGAGCGCTTCGCCGCGGCGCTTGGCCGCGCCGACCATGACCTTGAGTCGCTCGACAGTCTTGGGCTGGCCGGCGAAATCGGCGAACGAGAGCGGGCGCAGGGCGGCCTCATTGGGAGTGACGGGCGCATGGAGCACCTGGCTGATGAAACCAGTGCCCTTGGCGGATGGGTCAGGAGTGGGCATTTTTTTAACCACTAATGATCACTAATCAGAACGATCACTCTGGAACCCATTAGTGAGGCATTAGTGTGGATTAGTGGTTTCAAAAGGATTGGGTCCTCATTTCCATTCCACCTCGGCCCCGAGGCTGCGGAGGTTTTCCACGAAATTCGGGTGGGCGCGCCGGATGGTGTCAGCGTTCTTCACGACCGACTTGCCCGGGATGCTGGCGGCGACCATGTAGAGCGCGACGGCGGCGCGGATGATGTAAGGCGCCTCGACGACCACGGGGCGCAGAGGCTTGGCGCCGAAGACGGTGATGCGATGCGGGTCGCTCACGACGACGTGCGCGCCGAACTTCGACAGCTCGGACATCCAGGTGAAGCCGCCCTCGTAGACCTTGTTCCAGAACATGACCGTGCCCCGCGCGCGCACGGCCAGCGCGATCATGCAGGGCAGCAGGTCGACGGGAAAGTAGGGCCACGGCGCCGCCTCGATCTTCGGCAGCAGGTTGGAGGTATACGGCTCCGCAACGACGAGCTTCTGCTTCTTGCGGACGATGGCGGTGTCGCCCTCGTAGTCGATCTTCACGCCGAGCTTGGCGAAGGAGCGGTTGATGAGGTCGAAGTGGTGCGGCAGGGAATTTTTCACGCGCACCTCGCCGCCGGTGATGGCGCCAAGGGCGAGGAAGGTGACAACCTCGTGGTGGTCGGAGTTGATGGTGAACGCGCCACCCTTGAGCGACTTCACGCCGGTGACGGTGAGCTGGCTGGTGCCGAGGCCGGCGATCTTCGCGCCCATGGCGGCGAGCGCGGCGCAGAGGTCCTGCACGTGCGGCTCGCTGGCGGCGTTGAGCAGCACGGACTCGCCCTCGGCGAGCACGGCGGCCATGACAAAATTTTCCGTCGCCGTCACCGACATGTAGTCGGGCCAGTGGCGCGCGCCGGTGAAGCGGCCCTTGAGCGACATGGTCAGGTCACCGTTGTGCGAGACCTTGGCGCCGAGTTTTTCCAGGATCTCGAGGTGCGGGTCGAGTTCGCGGATGCCGAGCGAGCAGCCCTTGGCGTTGGTCGGCAGGGAGATTTTCTTCATCCGCTGCAGCAGCGGGGCGAAGAGCAGCACGGAGGAGCGCATGCCGGCGGGCAGTTCGCCGTTGAGCCGGCCGGCGTCGAACGCCGAGTGGTCAATCTCCATGCGGCCGGCGGCGCGGTCCCACGCGATCACCGAGCCCTGCTCGGTGCAGAAGTTCACGAGCTTCTCGACATCGGTGATGTTCGGGACGTTGCGGAGCGAGACCTTCGCGTCGGTGAGCAGCGTCGCGCACAGGATGGGCAGGACGGAGTTCTTGTTGCCCGAGGGGGTGATGGTGCCGCTCAGGGGCTTGCCGCCGTGAATGATGAGGTCGGACATCGGGAAAGTGAGGGTGAAAGTGAAGGGGAGCAGTGGCGCATCCGCCTTCGCGCAGAAGCTACGGCGAGGTCGTCGCGTTGCGACGAAAAAAAGGCGCCTGCGGTGAAGCAGGCGCCTGGAAGTTGATGCGGGTCGGGGGGATCAGGTGGCCAAGGGGCCGCCCTCACCGCCGCCGGAGCGCTCGCCCCGGTAGCCGCCGCCACTGCGACCGCGGCCGCCGCGACTGCGACGCTGGCCGCCTTCGCCACCACCATGACCGCCCGGATTTCCAGCCCGGTCGCCGCCGCGGTTGCGGCCGCCACGATGACGACGATGACCGCCGTCGCGGCGATGGTCGCCGTTGGCGCCGGTGGTCGCGACGGGTTCGGTGGACGAGCCGCCGAAGAGCGACTTGAGCCAGCCGAAGAAACCGCCGGATTTCGCCGGGGCCACCGCTGGAGCCGAGTAGGACTCGGCGGACGCGGGACGATGCTCGCGGTTCTCACGGGGCGCACCGCCGTAGTTGGACGGGGTCGGCACATAATTGTAGCCGGGGCGCACGTAGAGGAATTTCTCCGGGATGGAGGCGGGATCGAACGGGGTGCTTTCCTGCCGGGGCGCACGCTCGGTGCGTTCCTCGCGACGGGGTTCGTCACGGCGTGATTCCTCACGGCGCGGACGATCGTTGCGGGGCTCGCGGGCGGGACGGAAGCCCTCGCTCTCCCAAGTCTGGGCGGGCGCGGTCTTCTGCTGCTCGGGCTCGAGGATGTTCAACTCGGCGGGTTCGTCGGAAGCGGGGGCTTCCGGGGCGACGG
>JAYUGX010000096.1:0-3764 GCA_043738215.1 Lacunisphaera sp. | reverse complement strand
TGCGTCGAGCTGAAGTCGCTCAAGCTCTACTTCCACGCCTACCGCAACGAGGGCATGTTCTTCGAGGCCGCGACCAACAAGATTTGCGACGACCTCGGCGCCGCGCTGCAGCCGCGCAGCCTGGCCATCATCGCCCGCTGGAGGGCCCGCGGCGGATTTTCCTCGGTCGTCTCTGCCGAGTGGAAACGCAAGCAAAGGTGAGGGAAAACATAGAACAGACGGAAGACGCAGAAAATTGATTGGGTTTCGGGCTTCTGTGTGTTCCGTGTGTTCTGTGGTTAAAACCTGGATAGATCAGCCGATTCATTTCATCGACTTCGAGGGCAATGCCGCCTCGGGCATCATTGAGTTTGGGGTCGTGACGCTGCGTGGCGGAGAAATAGCGGAGACACGCACCCGGCTGTGCCAGGCGAGAGGCCGGATCTCGGCGGAGGACGCGGCGGTGCACGGGCTGCGGGAACCGGAACTGTGGGAGGCCGCACCGTTCAACGAGGAGTGGGAATATTTCGCCGGGTTGCGCGAGACCGGCCCGCTGGCGGCGCATTTTGCGCACGTGGAGAATCACCTGCTCAAGACCCTCTGGGCCTATCCCCGCAGCGCGCCGGATTTTGCCCGGCCGGGAAAGACCGCGGCGGAGTGGGGACCGTGGATCGACACCGGCCGGCTCTATCCGCAGTTCTTCCCGGCCCTCGGTGACGGCAAGCTCAAGGAACTCGTCGCCGCCGGCGGTTTGCAGACGGAATTGAACGCGCTGGCCGCAGTGCATTGTCCGGCCGGCCGCCGGCAGTATCACGCCGCGCTCTACGACGCGCTCGGCGGCGCACTGCTGCTGCGGGCATTTTTGCAGCGGCCGGAGTTTGTCGCGGCCACCATCCCCTGGCTGCTGCAGATGAGCACACTGGATGGCGGCAAGCGCGACGCGTTGCAGCAGGGTGATTTATTCTGACCGAAACACCGGGCCGGTCATAAACCGTATTTGTCGACGAGGAAAACGAGCGAGGCCATCGCGGCGGCGCCGAGCTCGAGCTCGCGCTTGTTCACCTTGTCGATCGTGTCGGTGGCAGTGTGGTGATAGTCGAAATAACGCTGCGAGTCCGGCGTGAGGCCGGCGACAGTGGCGCCCTGGGCGAGCAGGGGGTTGACGTCGGTCCCGCCGGCGCCCGATTGAAAATTGTAGACGCCGTAGGGCTCGAACAACGGCCGCCAGCGGGCGGCGCGGGTGTGGGCGTTACCGGCGGGATTGCCGAGGTTGAAGCCCCGGGGCTCGAAGCCGCCACTGTCGGTCTCGAGGGCGAGAAGGTGCAGTTCCTTTTTCTCGGCGACGGCGGTGGAGTAGGCGGTGGCGCCGCGGGTGCCGTTCTCCTCGTTGGTGAAGAGCACGCAGCGGAGGGTGTGGCGCGGGGTGTAGCCCACGGCCTTGAGCAGACGCAACACCTCGATGGACTGGACGATGCCGGAGCCGTCGTCGTGCGCTCCGGGCGCGATGTCCCACGAATCGAGGTGGCCGCCGACGAGAATGATCTGTTCAGGGTGTTCTGACCCGCGAAGCTCGCCGATGACATTGTGCGAGGGCGCGTCGTCAAACCAGTGCGAGTTGATGATCAGCTCGACCGTGAGGGTGGGGTCGAGCTTGAGCGCCGCGTTGAGGTTCTCGGCGGCGATGGTGCTGAGCGCGGCGACGGGGATGCGCGGGACGTCGGGCAGGTAGGTGGTGCTGCCCGTGTGCGGCACATCGTCGTGGGCCAGCGTGAGGGAGCGAACCAGCACGCCGACGGCCCCAAACCTGGCGGCCTCACCCGGGCCTTTGTTGCGCTGGTCGCCGGCGTCACGGTAGGCGAGGAAGGTGCTCAGATTTTCGGGATTCATCGGCCGGTTGAAGAACACGATCTTGCCCTTCACGTCGGCGGTCTTGAGTTCGTCGAGCGAATGCAGCTCGATCACCGGGGCGCGCAGGCCGCCGGCCGGAGTGGGCACGGAGCCGCCGAGGGCGACGGCGGTGAGGGCAGTGTGCTGGTTGTCGGGACCGACGAGCGAAACGCGTTCCTGCGCGCCGCGTTCCCAGTGCGGCACCATGACCGGCTGCAATTCGGTGCGGTCGGCGCCCGTTTTTTCCAGGACGGACTTGCCCCACTGCACGGCGCCCTCGAGGTTCTTGGAGCCGCTGAGCCGGCCGGGAAACTTCGTGGTCAGCTCGCGGAGGTGCGCGTAGGCCGGGCTGGTGGTGAGCGCGGCGGTGTAGATCGCGCGCAGCATTTTTTCATCAGCCGCGGAGTCCTCCGCGGCGCGCAACGGGTTCATGAACAAGACGGCGCAAAGGACAATCGTGGCCAGGCGGGTCGATAAATGCATCGCCACACATTTGCCGGCGCAGACTTGCTGGCAAGTGATGAGTTCGGCTCGGGGCACCAGCCATCCCTCGCCAAGGCTACGGAGGGTTGAATTCCGCCGCCGGCGGAATTCAAAACCACTTCTTCTTCTTCAGGTAGATGGCCATCAGCGCGGTGGAGACCAACGTGAACAGGCTGGCATAGAGATAGCCATGGGGCGAGCGCAGCTCCGGCATATGGTCAAAGTTCATGCCATACCAGCCGCCGACCATCACCGCCGGAAGTGTGATGGCGGTGAGGGCGGTCAGGAACTTGATGCCTTCGTTGGCCTCGAAGGCGGCCTTGTTGAGGTAGATGTCGAACGCCATCATGAGCCGCTCGTGGTAGCCGGTCACGGTTTCCTCGAGGCGCACGAGGTTGTCGCGCAGGTCGCGGTAATAGGGCAGCAGGGTGGCGCGGATGAACTTGCTGTCGCCCCGGGCCAGCCGCTCGATGACGTCGCGCTGCGGGCGCACGATCTGGCGCAGCTTGGTGAAGTCGCCGCGGACATACAGCAGCTCGCTGACGAATTTCTCGTCGGCGGCCTTGCTCAGCACAATCTCCTCGATCTCCTCCAGCTCGGTGTGGAGCTCGGCGAGCATGGGGGTGTAGTTGTCCACCAGCAGGTCGAGCAGCGAGTGGGCGAGCCGGTCGGGGCCGCGCGGGCCGAGGCCGGCGCTCTTGGCCAGCCGCTCGATCAGCGCGGTGACGGAGCGCAGGGGCGTGCGGTGGAAGGTGACGAGGAACTCCTTGCCGAGGAAGAGATCGAGCTCGGTGGTGGCGAACTTGTCCTGCCGTGAATAATCCACGGCGTGCGTGACCATGAAGAGGTATTCCTCGTAATCCTCGATCTTCGGCAGCGGGCTGGGGGTGACGCAGTCCTCGATGGCCAGCGGGTGGAAATGGAAGAGGCCCTCGAGGACGGCCTTGATCTCGTCGTCGGTCGGGTTGTCGAGGTCGACCCACACGATGAGGCCCTTGTCCGCGGCGACGAGGCGCAGCGCCTCGATCTCAAGGTCGCGGCCGGCGAGTTTGCCCTCGCTGAAAATGAAGGAGTGAATCATGCGCTGCGGCCCTGATGCTGCCCGGGGTCATTCCGGTGGCAAGCCCGCGGTGGGCGGCCGGGCGCGGCTTATTTATCCGGACCGAGGATTTTGTCCACGAGCGCCTTGACCGTGGCGATGAACACCCACCGCCTTGCCAAGGCTTCGGCGGTCAAGCTGGGGTCGGGCCAAGAATTTTGTCTTCCAAGGCTTTGACGGTGGCAATGAATTCCTCGGGGGTGGCAGCCGCCAGCAACGCCTCGCGCTGCGGGGCCTCCTTGATCAGGCGGCAGAGCGAGCCGACCAGCATCAGGTAGTCGCCGGGATTCGACTTGGGCGTGCCGAGCACAAACAT
>JAYUGX010000095.1:0-25149 GCA_043738215.1 Lacunisphaera sp. | reverse complement strand
GCCCGAGTTGCTCGCCCGCATCGAGCGCGACGTGCTCACGCTCAACCAGGCGCTGGGCTACGAGTTCAACACCGTGGAGTTTGGCGTGAGCGGCGGCGTGCCCTACGCGATTGATTTCTGCAATCCCGCGCCCGATGCCGAACGCAAATCTGTCGGCGAGGAAAACTTCGCGTGGGTCGTCGAGGCCGCCGCCCGCATGCTCATCCGCAAGGCCAGGGCCCATGTGCCCGACCGGAACAACACCACCTGGGGCGGCTACGTGCAGGGCGCCGTCACGACTGGCAAGCCTGCGACACCACCGAAGAAGAAATGAACTGCACAAAACATCTTGCTGGAGGGCCCGTCTCCTGACGAGCCGCGGCCCACCGGGAGGTGGGCCCTCCACCCAAACGTCACATGGGCGCCAAGAAAAAACACCAGTTCACCCTCGGCATCGAGGAGGAGTTCCAGATCGTTGATCCGGTCACGCGCGAGCTGAAATCCCACATCGAGGAGATCATTGAGGGCGGCAAGGTCATCCTCAAGGAGCGCGTCCGGCCCGAACTGCACCAGTCCGTCGTCGAGGTCGGCACCGATATCTGCGAGGACATCGCGGATGCGCGCCGGTCCGTGACCGGGCTGCGGCGAGACCTGGCCGGACTGGCGAAGAAGTCCAACCTCCGCATCGCCGCCGCCGGGACGCATCCATTTTCGCATTGGATTGACCAGAAAATTTCCCAAGGCGAGCGCTACCAGGGCGTGTTGAATGACATGCAGCAGGTCGCCCGCGCCAACCTCATCTTCGGCCTGCATGTGCACGTCGGCATGCCCGACCGCGAGACCGCCATCCAGCTGCAGAACACTGCGCGCTATTTTCTGCCGCACATCTTCGCGCTTTCGACCAACTCCCCGTTCTGGGTCGGCCGCAACACCGGCTTCGCCTCCTACCGCCTGCAGGTCTTCCAGCGCTTCCCGCGGACTGGCATCCCCGATCTCTTCGACTCCGTCGAGGAGTTCGACGGCTACGTCAACCTGCTCATCAAGACCGGTTGCATCGACAACGCCAAAAAAATCTGGTGGGACATCCGCCTCCATCCGGTTTTTCACACGCTCGAGTTTCGGGTGTGCGACATCCCGATGCGCGTCGACGAGACTATCTGCCTCGCCGCCCTCATGCAGGCCGTCATCGCCAAGCTCCACAAGCTGCACCGGAAGAACCTGGGCTTCCGCACCTACCGCGCCCGCCTCATCAATGAGAACCGCTGGCGTGCCTCCCGCTATGGAATCAACGGCAAGATGATCGACTTCGGCAAATCCGAGGAGGTTCCCACCCGCGACCTCATTAATGAACTGCTCGAGTTTATCGACGACGTGGTGGACGACCTGAGCTCCCGCGCCGAGGTGAACTACGTCCAGCAGATCCTCGCCCACGGCACTGGCGCCGACCGGCAGGTTGAGGTTTACAACCGCACCAAAGATCTCAAACAAGTCGTGGACTACATCATTAACGAAACCCACCACGGCCTTGATCTCTGACGCCTTCCCGCACGGTTCCATGCCTCACGCTACTTCGCTGCCCACCACCTTCGACCCCGCCCTGGTGGCCGGCGCGCACAACGCGATCCACGTCTGCCTGAAGCTCCAGCCGAACGAGCGCATGACGCTCATCACGGACAAAGCCAGCGCCGAGATCGCCGCCGCGCTCGTTGCGGAGATCGAAAGGACCGGCGCACCCTACCAGGTGCTGGTGCTCGAGGAATACGGCGCGCGCCCTCACCGCGACATGCCGAAGCCCATCCTTGACGACCTCGCCCGGTCGCAGGTCTCCATCTACGCCTGCATCGCCCAGACCGGCGAGCTCCGCACCCGTATGCAAATGATGGACATCATCAACCCGCGCCACATTCGCCACGGGCACATGGTCAACATCAACAAGCAGATCATGGTCGAGGGCATGCGCGCTGATTTCATTGAGGTCGACCGTCTCTCCCAAAAGCTCATCGAGAAATGCCGCCGCGCGAAGCGTGTCACTTGCAAGACCGCCGCCGGCACCGACTACATCGCGGAACTCTCGCCAAAGTTGAACTGGGTCAAGACCTCCGGGCTCATCACGCCTGCCAAGTGGGGCAACCTGCCCGGCGGCGAGATTTTCACCTCGCCCTTCAATTCCAACGGCCGCTTCGTCGTGGATGGCGTCGTCGGCGATTACCTTTGCCAGAAATACGGCGACATCGGCGCCACGCCGCTGACGATTGACATCAAGGCCAACCGCATCGCCGGCCTCGCCTGCGTGAACAAGGAGCTGCTCGCCGAGTTCGACGCCTACTGCCACACGGACGAGAACTCGGACCGCGTCGGCGAATTCGCCATCGGCACCAACCTCGCCTGCACCCGCATCATCGGCCACATCCTGCAGGATGAGAAGCTGCCTGGCATCCACATCGCCCTTGGCCATCCTTATTCCGAGCATACCGGCCAGCCGTGGAAGAGCACGACCCATATCGACTGCGTCGGCCGCTTCTTCGACATCTGGCTCGACGACGAACAAGTCATGACCAAGGGGAAGTTTTTAATCTGAGTTTTTGCCACAGATGGCACGGCTGCACACGAATAATCCATCAAGCGTGTCATTCTGAGCAAAGCGAAGAATCCATCGGTGCCTATCCGTGAAATTCGTGGCTAAATTTTCCGCTCATGATCCCCGCTATCCGCCAGCGATTTAACGCCGCGTTCACCGCGCAGCGCTACGCGGCGTTCATGGCGGAGCTGAACAAGGCGGTTTACTGGCCGGTGGATTTTCGTGTCGCCGAGTCGCCGCTGTTTTTTGACGCGTACACGACGCGCGAGCTGATTCGCGCCGCGGAAGACATTGTCGGCCAGCTGGCCCGGCCGGAGTTCAAGAAGCACGCCATCAACGCCATCCCGGCGGGTCTCGCGGTGCCGGCAGAGACGCCGTTTCCTCATTTTCTCGCCGTGGACTTCGCCCTGTGTCGCGACACCTCAGGCAAGGTTCTGCCGCAGCTCATTGAACTGCAGGGCTTCCCCACCGTCGCCTGCTGGCAGGTGCTGCTGACCCGCATCTACCGGAAACATTTCCCGGAGATTCCCGCCGAATTCACGCCCTACTTCGGTGGACTCGACGAGGACGGTTACCTGGACGCTTTGCGTCGTGCGATGCTCGGCGACTGCCTGCCGGAGAACACCGTGATGCTCGAGATTGAGCCCGACCAGCAGAAGACCCGGGTGGATTTTGCCTGCACGCACGCTTTTCTCGGCGTCCGGCCGATGTGCGTGACCAAGGTCATCAAGCACGGCCGGCAACTGTTTTATTTCAGCGGCGGGCGCGAGGTGCCGATCCACCGGATCTTCAACCGGGTCATTTTCGACGAGCTGCTGCGCAAGAAGCCCGCGATGAAGTTCAGTTTCAGCGACGACCTCGACGTGCAGTGGGCCGGCCACCCCAACTGGTATTTCCGGATCAGCAAGCACACTCTGCCCTTTCTGAAAAACCCCTATGTGCCGCCGTGCCATTTTGTCAGCGAGTTGAAGTCCGTGCCAACCGACCTCGAGGATTACGTCTGCAAGCCGCTCTACTCCTTCGCCGGGCTCGGCGTCGATATCACACCTACGAAGGAAAAAATTGATGCGATTCCGAACCCGGCGGAGTGGCTGCTGCAGCGGAAGGTCGCCTACGCGCCGCTGATGGAGACGCCCGACGGTCCGGCCAAGGCCGAGGTGCGGCTCATCTTCGCCGGCGAGGGCACCGGTCTGCCGAAGCTCGTCAACCAGCTCGTCCGCCTCACGAAGGGCGCGATGCACGGCGTCGATTTCAACAAGGGCCGCACTTGGGTCGGCGCCAGTGCGGGTTTTCACCCGCCGGTTTGAGTCGGGCTAAAAAAGAGAGCCGCGGCGCACCCCTGCGCCGCGGCTCTTGCACACATTCCACCACTGGGTGGCGGAAATCAGAAGCGGAAGTTCGTGCCGACCGTGAAGGCCGTGTCCTGGTTGTCGTTGCGGCTGATGCCACCCGTGACCGACCACTGGCTGTCGATCCAGTAGTTGGCCTTCACGCCAAAGTTCCAGGTCGAACGGCTGGCGAGGTCGGGCGCGTCGAGATACTGCACGAACGGCGTCACCGTGACGGCTGGCGCGACTTGGAATTCCGCGCCCGCGGTGACTTCCCAGAGGAAAGAATTATCCTTCACCCCGGCAACCTTGGCCCAGGTAAAGCCGCCGCCGGCCTCGACGTAGGGCTTGCCCCACTTGAAGGACGTGCTGAACGCCCGCAGGACAGCCAGGATTGACTGCTGCTTGGCGAATGACCCGGTCTGTGTCCAGTCATAGGTGAGCGCGCCGTCGAAGCCGGCGTTGAGCGGCTGGTTGTAGTCGAAGTGGTAGTTATCCGTGTGGGACGACGACGCATCGAGATTGATGTAGCTGTAGGTCAGGCCCGCATAGGTCTGCCCGAGCAGACCCATGTTGCCGGAGACCGGCACCGGGGTGTCGTCCGCGCGAACGGACGCCGCGAGGCCGAGGGACACCGCGGCGGCAAAAATAAGCGTCTTCAGGATGTTATTATTTTTCATGATGGTTAGTGATTAGGTTTGGTTGGTGTCACGCCGCACTGCACAGAGTGACCCCTAAGAGAACCGCCACGGGGCCCGTGGTTCCAGTGGGTAAAAAAATTCCGCGGGTATTAAATTTCATTTTACTGGAACCGGCATTTTGTCCCGCTGTCGCCCGCCGGTTTTACGGATATTTACGCCCCGGCCTCACTGCTTGCCAACCGGCGGCTTTCGGCTAGCTTGTGGCCCCCATGAAAATCATCCGCCTCGCCCTCCCCCTCCTCGCCGCCATGTTTTTCTTCAACAAAGCCTCCGCTAATCCGCTCGGGGTCGGCGCTCCCGCCCCTGTCCTGACCGGCATCACCGAGACCGGTGCCAAGCTGAACCTCGGCGACGTCTACAAGAAAGGTTATACGCTCGTTTACTTCTACCCGAAGGCCGACACCCCGGGCTGCACCAAGCAGGGCTGCAGTCTGCGCGACAATTATGAGGTTCTGGCGCAGAAGGGCGTCACGGTCATCGGCGTCAGCCACGACGTCCCGGCGGCCCAGAAGGCCTTCAAGGAAAAATACCATTTCCCCTTCACCCTGATCGCGGATGAGGACGAGGCCGTGAGCAAGGCCTTCGGCGTGCCCAACATCACCGCCACCAGCCTGACCCAGCGCCAGGCCTACCTCATCAATAAGGAGGGCAAGATCGTGTGGTGCGACTACAAGGCCAAGACCGACAAGCAGGCGGACGACGTGCTCGCGGAGCTGACGAAGCTCGGCAAGTAAGTTTCACCGGTTATTCTCCCCGGCCGCGACCACTGTCGCGGCTTTTTTATGGCCGACTGTCCGCGCGGGCGGAGTTGCGTCGGGTGGCAGGTGAATCTAATTTCCCGCCATGGTCCAATCCGCCCGCACCCCGCTGCTTGTCCTCTCGCTCATCCTCAGCGTTACCCTTGCCGCCAAACCGCGCGCCCGCGATCTCGGCGTGCCCTTCGACGGCAACCCCGGCCCGCTGGATGCCATCACCGACGTCGCCGGCGTCGAGGTCGGCCAGATCACCCTCATCCGCGGCACGGGCAAACTCATCGTGGGCGAGGGCCCGGTGCGCACGGGCGTGACGGCCATCTTTCCCCGCGGCAAGGCGAACCCCTCCTCGGTCTTCGCCGGCTGGTTTGCACTCAACGGCAACGGTGAGATGACCGGCACGGCATGGATCGACGAGGCCGGCATCCTCGACGGGCCCGTCGTCCTCACCAACACCCACAGCGTCGGCGTCGTGCGCGACGCCATCATCCAGTGGCAGGTGAAAAAGGGGCGCGGCGCCGGCGAGGTCTGGTGGTCGCTGCCCGTGGTCGCCGAGACCTGGGACGGCTGGCTGAACGACATCAATGGTTTTCATGTGAAGCCCGAGCATGTGTTTGCCGCGTTCGATGCCGCGAAGTCCGGTCCGGTCGAGGAAGGCAGCGTGGGCGGCGGCACCGGCATGGTGTGCCACGAATTCAAGGCCGGCATCGGCACGGCCTCGCGCGTGACCAGCGCCGGCTACACCGTCGGCGTGCTCGTGCAGGCCAACTACGGCCTGCGGGGCCAGCTCCGCATTGCCGGCGTGCCGGTTGGCCAGGAAATTCCCGAAGGCAAGGTCCGCAACGCCGAGGCCGGTTCGATTCTCGTCATCATCGCCACTGATGCGCCGTTGCTGCCGCACCAGCTCAAGCGGCTGGCGCGCCGTCCGTCATTGGCGCTCGGCCGGATGGGCAGCGTGTCCGGCGACGGCTCGGGCGACCTGTTCTTCGCGTTCTCCACCGCCAACCCCGTGCCGGTCGAACCCAAGAAGCCCGGCACCGTGCAGCTGCTCGCCTCGGACGACCTGAGTCCGCTGTTCGCCGCCGTGGTGCAGGCGACCGAGGAAGCCATCGTCAACGCGCTCGTCGCCGGCGAGACCATGACCGGTCGCGATGATCACGTCATCATCGGCCTGCCGCACGACAAGCTGCGTGCGGTCCTGAAGAAATACGGCCGGTTGAATGAAACCAAATAGCCGCCGTCAAAGTTCGTCATCGTTCGACGCCGCCAGGGCCTCGGCCCGCGGATCGCGGCGGGCGCGCTCAACCCAGTCGCCAAACAGCGCCATTGAGCCCAGCCATTCCGGCGGCAGCGGCGCGGCCACGAGATCGATGATGCGCCACGCGCCTGTTTCGTCGCTGACCACGTTGCGATCGTGCGTATCGGCCACCAGCCACGGCACGCCGTCGAGAAACGCCAGTCGTGGGTGGTCGCGGTCGGCCCGCAGAAAACGCGATGGAATCGGAATGAGCCGCTCCGGATCGAGCCCTGACATGTCGGTCTTCTCCGGCAGCAGCCGGCCGAGGGTCTGCTTCGCCACGAGGATGCCCTCGGGCGTGATGCCAACGATCTCGGTCGGGATGCCGAGCTGGTGCGTCAGCCGCAGCTTTTCGAACAGCAGGCGGTAGCTGCCGGGGACGGCGGTCGCGAGGAGCAGATCGCCCTCGCCGCGTTGAAACGCGAAGGTTGCGCCGACGTCGCCGCCTTCGCGGAACAGTAAGAACTTGTAGACCGAGTGCGCCGCGTCGACGAAAGCCAGTGCCTCCACGCCGCCGCCGATGCGGCGGAGTTTCGGGCTGTTCACCTCGAACGGATCCTCCGCCTCCGCGCTGAAGCCGAAAACCTCGAACGGGATGACCGGCAGCTGGCGGCGGAACTCGCGGATCGCTTCGCCCAGCGCGGCCCAGGCGCCGCCGGTGGCCTCCAGCAGGCTTACTTCGTCTTCCTGGACGAGGACGAGAGCGCGGTCCTGATCTGCTCTGATACCGCATTGGGCTGCTTTTTCGCCCAGTGAATCGAGCGCCCGAAGTCGTTGCCGGTGACCGTCCAGAACAGCGGCCCAGCCTTCCGCGCCGGGGAGGCGGGAGCCGGTGAGGTGGGTGCGGCGTCCGGAGAACGGTTCTTCTTGCTGCATGACTCGGCCATGCGCCCAAGGTCGCGACGGCCGCGCCCGAACGCAAAAACTATTTGTGCGCAGGTTGTTCACGGCGGAAACTCAAGGCGAGAATGTAAGCGCCCGGGGCTTGCCGCGGGGCCGATTAGCCGGAAACCTCTCGCTTGACACCCCCCGCCCGCTCCCCTGATTTTGGCCCTCTTTTTCCCATAATACCATGCAACCTACATTCCGCCCGCACCGCAAAAAACGCGCCCGCAAGATCGGTTTTCGTGCCCGCAAGTCCACCCGGGGTGGCCGCAAGGTCCTCGCCAACCGCCGCCGCAAGGGCCGCAAGCGCCTCACGGTCGTTTGAGATGAACCTGCGCGCCGGGCAACGCCTGCGGCGCAACGACGATTTCCGCGCCGTTCGCGAGCAGGGCCGCCGCCTCGATTGCGGCGCCTTCCTCCTGACCTGGCGGACGCGTCCCGCCGAGTCCGCTGCCACCCCCGCCCGTGTGGGCGTGGTCGCCTCCCGGGCCGCCGTCGGCGATGCCGTCCACCGCAACCGCGCCAAGCGCCGCCTCCGCGAAATCTACCGCAAACACCAAGCCCTCGTGCCCCCCGGCCTCGACCTCGTGCTCACCGCCCGCGCCGCCCTCCTCCGGCTGGATTTTCCCGAAGTGGAGCAAAAATTCGCCCAGGCGTGCCGTAAACTGACCCCCGGCAAAGAATGACTAATGCCTACCAACGGATCATCCTGAGCAACGCAAAGGATCCATCTTTCCTGAACGCGGCCTCCCGTGGATTCTTCGCTTCGCTCAGAATGACAGTATCGTGGGCTTTTTCCCTTCCCGCCCGCGCCGCGAGCGGGCTCATCTGGGTTTACCAGCGGGCCGTGTCACCCGCGCTGGCCGCGCTGAACCCCGCCTGCGGCTGCCGTTTCGCGCCCACCTGTTCGCATTATGCCCGCGAGGCGCTGCGCGAGCGCGGCCTGCTCGCCGGCCTGGGCCTCACGCTCCGCCGGCTGGTGAAATGCGGGCCGTGGCACCCGGGCGGCGCCGATCCCGTTCCTCCGGGCAGATTTTCCTGTGTCCGCATCCGCCCCGCCACCCTGGCGGAAAATTGATCACCGCCGCCGGAATAATTCTTCATGGACAAAAAGAACACAGTTATCGGCGTGCTGCTGCTCATCGCGGCGATGGTGAGCTTCTACTTCAGCGCTCAGCTGGCCCCGCCCCCGGCCCGACCGGTCGCGAGCCCCGCCACCAGCGGCAGTCCGCTGGTCAAAAACGAGGCCCCGGCGGTCGGCCCGGCCAGTTCACCCGGCGACACGACGCTGAGCGCCGGTCCGGTCGCGGCCCTCGCGCCCGCCGAGTTTGTCACGCTCGCCAACAGTTTCATCGCGGTGAAGTTTACCAACCAGGGTGGCGCCATCGACTCCGTTGCCCTGGTCCAGAAAGCCGCCTACCTTGAGAAGAACGGCAAGGAATCGGTGGAGCGCTACACGCTCAATGCCCAGCAGGCCGCGCCCGCGCTCAGCCTCGCTGATTTTCCCGGCGCCGACAGCCACACGGCCTACACCTTGGTTTTGCAGACGGCCACCGAAGTGGTTTACCGCGCCGTCACCCGCAGCCTCGAGATCACCCGCCGCTACTCGCTGGCCAAGGCGGCCGGCCAGGACGACTACCAACTCCGCCATGAGACCACCTTCCGCAACCTGACGGACCAGCCCCTGCCGCTGCCGCGCGCGGTGTTCAACCTCGGCACGGCCGCGCCGCTCGGTGATACCGACAGCGGCATCTACCTCAATGTCGGCTATTATGACGGCGACAGCGCGAATTTCATCCGCCGTGACGAACTCGCGAGCGGCGGCTTTTTCAGCTCCGCGCCACCGCCCGCTTTTCTCGACAAGCCCGCCACCGTCCAATGGGCCGCGGTGAAGAACCAGTTCTTTGCAATGATCCTCACGCCCGACCAACCGGGGGCCGGCGTGCGCATTGAGCGCGTTAAGCTCAATGCCATGCTGCCGGTCGAGGACCGCAGCGCCTATGGCGTCACCGCCTACGCCCAGTTCGACCTCAAGCCGATCGCCGCCGGCGGCACCGCGACGTTTGGCGCCAGCTACTTCGCCGGGCCCAAGGAATACCGGCGCCTGGCCAACACCGACATTTTCAAGCACAGCGAGGAAAAGCTCATGCAGTTCAGCGGTGGCCTCGGAAAGGTTTTCTTCTCCGGCTTCTTCGCCCCGCTGCTGCTGACCATCATGACCTGGGTGCATTCGCTGGTGCCGAGCTGGGGCTGGGCCATTGTCATCACCACGTTGCTCCTGAAAGTTGTGTTCCTGCCGCTCACCCTGACCGCGTCGCGCTCCGCCAAGCGCATGGCCAAGCTTCAGCCGCACCTGCAGGCCCTGAAGCTGAAATTCAAGGACAACCCGCAAAAGGTGCAGACCGAGACGCTCAAGCTGTTCAAGGAAAACAAGGTCAACCCGGTCGGTGGCTGCATCCCCGTCCTGATCACCATCCCGTTTTTCATCGGCTTCTTCACCATGCTGCAAAGCGCGTCGGAGCTGCGCTTCGCCTCGTTCCTCTGGGCGCATGACCTCTCGGCGCCGGACACCATCTACTCGTTCGGGGTGGTCACTCTGCCCCTGCTCGGCCTGACCCACCTCAATCTAAACATCATGCCGCTGCTGATGGGCTCGACCACCATCATCCAGATGCGGCTCACGCCCACACCTACCACCGACAACGCCCAGGCCACGATGATGAAGGTCATGCCGTGGATGATGATGATCTTTTTCTACAGCTTTGCCGCCGGCCTGGCGCTTTACTCGACGATCAACGGCCTCTTCACCATCGGCCAGCAACTCATCATCAACCGGATGCCGGAGCCCCACCTGCCGATCAATAGCGGCGCGGCTGCGCCTGGCGCCATGAAGAACGTCACGCCGAAGAAAAGCGGTAAGCGGTAAGCGCAAAGCCTTAAGTCTGCACCCGCGCATATTTTCCGTGCTTACAGCTTAACGCTTATTGCTTAAAGCTATTCCCTGCCATGGCCGGCCATAACAAATGGTCCAAAGTAAAACGCCTGAAGGCCGTCACCGACGGGCGCAAGGGCAAGGTCTTCTCGCGGCTCTCGCGCGACATCACGATGGCCGCCAAGGCCGGCGGCGGTGATCCCGGAGGCAACGCGCGGCTCCGCACCCTTCTGCTCAAGGCCCGCGAGTCCAACATGCCCGCCGACAACGTCGACCGCGCCATCAAGAAGGGCACCGGCGAGCTGCCGGGCGTGGTTTTCGAGGAGCTCCACTATGAGGGCTAAGGTCCCGGCGGCGTGGCCTTCGTGGTGCTGGCCACCACCGACAACAAGCAGCGCACCGCCCAGGAGGTCCGGTCCATTTTTTCCAACCATGGCGGCAACCTGGCCCAGAACGGCGCGGTGGCGTTCCAGTTTCTCCACGCGGGGCAGTTCCTGCTCGCCCTGGACAAGGTGACGGAGGACCGGCTCATGGAGGTTGCGCTCGAGGCCGGCGCGGACGATGTCATCACCACCGAGCACGGCCACGAGGTGCGTTGCAACATCCACTTTTTCGACAAGATCGCCCACGCGCTGGAAAAAGCCGGGCTCAAGCCTGACAGTGCCGAGATCGCCTACATCCCGATCAACACGGTGCCAGTCACCACCCTGGCCACCGCCCGGACGCTGGTGAAACTGCACGACGCGCTCGAGGAGAGCGAGGATGTGTCGGCAGTCTTCTCGAACGAGGAGATGTCCGACGAGATCAGCGTCGCCGCCCACGCGGGCTGAAGCTCAGTCCATCTTGGCGCCGGCCTTGATCCACGCGGCAAGGACCGCCCGCTCCTGCTCGGTGATCTGCGTGATGTTACCGAGCGGCATGATGCGCGTGACCGCCACCTGCTGATACATCCGTTGTGCGTTCTGCACAATGTCCTGCGGCGTATGCAGCAGCACCCCGGCCTGCGGCTGGGTGTAGCCGGGGAAGGTCGGCTGCGGCGAATGGCACATGACGCAGCGCGAGCCGACGATGGCGCGCACGCGGTTGAAGGTCACCGCGCCCTCCACTGGCGGCAGCGGCACGAGGTGCGGCTGCGTCCACCACGCCACCACGCCGAGCAGCACGGCGCCGAGCGCCGGATAGGACCAGGCATAGACCCCCTTGTGCTTGCGGTTGAAAAAATGCCGGATGACCACGCCGGCCGCCGCCATGAGCATCAGCAGCGCCCAGTTGTCGGGATGCGTGTAAGTGGAGGCGTAATGGTTGCTGATCATGATGAACAACACTGGCAGCGTGAAATAGTTGTTGTGCATGCTGCGCTGTTTGGCGCGCTGTCCGTCGAGCGGATTGGGTGCCTGGCCCGTCCGCATTGCGGTCACCATCCGCTTCTGGCCGGGAATGATGATGAAAAACACGTTCGCCGCCATGATCGTGCCGATGGCGGTGCCGACATGAATGAACATCGCGCGGCCGCCGAGCGTGCGCGCCAGCCCCCAAGCCAGCAGCGTGATCAGCCCGAAAACCACCGCCCCCAGCACTCCGTCGGATTTGCCGAGCGGCGAGCGGCAGAGCAGGTCGTAGACCACCCACGAGCCGACCATGCTGCCCGCGCCGATGGCGACCGCCGGCCATGGGGCCAGACTGGCGATGTTGGGATCCACCATCATCACCGCCGCCTTCATCCAATAAACCAGCACGAGCAGGGCGGTGCCCGAGAGCCATGTGGTGTAGGCCTCCCACTTGAACCAGTGCAGTTTTTCCGGCAGCGCGGCGGGCGCGACGAGATATTTCTGCGGATTGTAGAACCCGCCGCCATGAACGGCCCAGAGTTCGCCACCCACGCCCTTCCTGGCCGCGTCGGAGCCGGACGGCGGCGCATCAAGGCTGTTGTCGAGCCAGATGAAGTAGAAGGACGAGCCGATCCAAGCGACGCCGGCGATGATATGCAGCCATCGCACCAGCATGCTCAGGAATTCGAGGTAGTGGGCCTCCATGGGTGCGCCCCATGCAAGCATCGCCCGCGCCGGAGGCAACGCCGATTACCCGCGCCATTTCATCAGTCGCGCCGCCTGCACCACGCATACGCAGTCCTCGCGGTCCTCGGTGTGCAGCCAGTGCAGCTCAAGTCCGGGGAAGGCCCGGTCCATCGCCGGGCGCAGGCCACCCACCTCGAGCACGACGATGCCGTGCGGCTGCAGCCGGTCGCGCGCCTGGCGCAGCAGCTTGCGGATGATATCGAGTCCGTCCCGGCCGCCATCGAGCGCCATGGGCGGCTCTTGTTTGAACTCGGCGGGCAACCCGCGCAGCTCGCGGGTCGGCACATAGGGCGGATTGCTGACGATCAGGTCGTATCTGGCGCGGGGCACGGCATCAAAAACATCCGAATGGAACAGCTTCACGCGCTTGGTGAGACCATGGGACGCGACATTAAACCGGGCGACGGCCAGCGCGTCGGGCGAAAGCTCAATGGCGTCAACCTTGGCGCCAGGAAACTGGTGCGCGAGGAGGACGGCGAGGCAGCCGGAGCCGGTGCAGACATCCACGGCGCGTTTTACCGGCTGGTTCGCGGGCAACCACTGCGGAATATGCTCCGGCAGCAACTCGACAAAGTAGGAGCGCGGGATGATGACGCGCTCGTCCACATAGAACCGGTGCTCGCCGAGGAAGGCCTCGCGGGTCAGGTAGGCCGCGGGCACATGCTCCTCGAGCCGGCGGCGGAAGACTTCCTTAACGCGCGCCCCTTCCGCCACCGTCAGCTTGCGGCGCAGCACGGCCGGCTTGCTGTCGAGCGGCAGTCCGAGCGTGCGGAGCAGCAGATACAGCGCCTCGTCGTGGGCGGTGGTCGCCACCTGGCCAAGCGCGACCTTGTGGCGGGCGTAGCTCTTTTCGACGCGTCGCAGGCACTCGCCCAGCGTGGGTGTTTTTGCCAGCATGGCCTACTTCCCTCCGGCGACGGTCGTGTGCTCGTGCGCGCCGAGGTGTTCGGAGCAGTAGCACTCCTCGCCAACGCACTTGGAGCAGTAACGGAAGTCCATCTGCGGATGCGTGAGATCGGTCTTGCCGCAGATGTGGCACTTGTGCCGGGGTTCCAGCTCCTCCCGGCGGGCGGCGGCCTGGCGGGCCTGGTAATCCATCCGCCGCCGGCCGGTCCTGATGCGCTGGATGATTTCGCGGCTGAAGAAAACCAGAAAGTTGCCGATCGACGCCAGCACCGCCAGCCGCACCGGCCAGGTGCCGAAGAGCAGCGCGTAGCCGTAGAACAGCCACTGGAGCAACGCCAGCCACTTGATCTTCACCGGCAGGATGAAGAAGATCAGCATCTCAAAGTCCGGATTCAAAAACGCAAAGGCCAGGAACACGCTGCCGGCCAGGAACAGGTTGGTGGCGTAGACTTCGGGAAACAAAAACGCCACCGCCGCGGTGAGCGCCCAGCCGAGAAAGATAAACAGGTTGTGGCGAAACACGCCCCAGTAGCCTTCCAGTGCGCTACCCATCAGGTAGAAAATATACCAGGCAAAGGCGATGAACACCGGCTGGGCGTTCGGCGGCAGCAGCAGGAAGGTGAAAAGCCGCCAGGCCTCGCCCGCGAGCACGGCCGACGGGAGCAGCGCAATGCGCTCCAGCCTGAACAGCCCGAAAAACGACACGCTCCAGAACAGCACCTGCCCGAAGACCAGGTAGAGTGTGATGTTCGGAATGGCGAGCCGGCCGAAGAACCTTTCGAGGCGGTTGAGCAGCGACATGCGGGCTTACTTCTCGGACTTGGGCGCCAACTGGTCGAGCAAAGTTTGCTTCTGCTTCTGCAGCGCGCCCTGCGTGACGTTGGCCAGCAACAAACGGGCGTGGTCGGCCTGCCCGAGCTTCAGCAGCACATTCGCCGCCTGCAGGCGGATGGTCTCCTGCTCGATGCCGGGCTTGGCGCGCTCCTCCAGCGCGGCCCAAAGCCTGAGCGCCTCATCCCACTGCGGGGTCTCGAGATCGTAATAGGCCTCGGCCTGGCGGTAGGCGTAGGGCAGGCTGTCGGGTGCCAGTTCGGCCGCGCGCCGGAAAGCGTCGAGCATCGCCTTGTCCAGGGCGGGCCGGGTGAACTGGCCGGTGCGGATGAAATCATCGCGACCCTCGGTCAGCAGCTTGCCCAGATGGTAGTGGTAGAGCGGCTCCTTGGGCGCGAGGTCGATGGCCGCCATCAGCCACGGCAGCGCCTCGACCAGCTTGCCATCCTCGGCGAGATGTCGCGCCACCTCGTTCTTCACCAGTGGAATTTCCGGGTCGAGTTTGTTGGCCTTGAGCAGAATCGCCACCGCTTCGCGGTTCATGCCGACCTTGCCCAGCAGCAGGCCGTAGGCGACATAGCCCGCGGCAAACTCCGGGTTTTTCTGGATGAGAACATCGTAGCTGTTGATCACGTTCTGCAGCTCGCCGCGCAGCCGCGCCTCGTCGAGCTGGTCGCCCTCCTTGTCGGCCCGGTCGAGGATGTCGCGCTCGCGCGCCACGATTTCCTTCAGGGTTTTTTCCGACAGCGTCTCGGCCCGGGACGGCGCCCCCCGTAAAGGCAGCCCGGCCAGCAGGATCGCCAGGGGCAGAAGGATCTTCACAAAACATTGCATCCGCCTACGACACGGGCTCCGCCGAATCGTTCAAGGCTTCTTTATGACAGCGCTAATACCCCGCTTGGCCAGTATTCATAACCCTTCGTTCGCCCAATGTAACCTGATTGCCCCATGCCGGATGGCATCAGCCGTGCTATAGCAGGGGCAGTCGAAAGACTGTTGCTTTCAAAGACTCCCCAATGAGTTCTTTGACCTTTGGTTGATTCCGGCGCGAGGCCGCCGGGATGAACCTGGACCAAGTGTCCCCGATGGGCAACCGGCTGGGTGCGCGGACGAGCGCGCCCGGCCGGGCCGGGCCCCAAACCCGACTTTTGCCGTCACGGTGCCGTTCTGCGGTGCCGCAGCGGTAAAACGGGGTGCTCGCCTGCGGTCATTTCGGCCGGTGGCGGCGCCTTGTCCTGAACAGAAAACCAACCTCCGCCTCACCGCGGAGTTTATGAACATGAACACAAAGTCCAAACTCGTCCTCAGCCTCGGTCTGCTCGTGGCGCCCCTCGCCTTGCTGGCGAAAACGCCCGAGTCGGCCTATGTCGAGTTCTACCATGGTCGCACGGATATTCCGGTGCCCATCTCGGTCGTCATGCCCGAGGTGGAATCCCGGTTTGCCGGGCAAGTGGTAACGCTCGAGTTCGTCGTTGATCCGACGGGCAAGCCGGTGCAAATTGCGCCGGTTACGCCCGGCGCCAGCGCCGAACTGGTGACCGCGGTCACGGCCGCCATCGCGCAGTGGAAATTCTCCCCTGTGTTGGTGGATGGCCTGCCCGTTGCTCGCAAGGTCGTGCTGCCGGTCAGCATTGTCGACAACCTCGACGGTGTTGTCCGCTTCGCGACGAAGTAAACCAGCAAACAACCAGGGCCGTCCTCCGCGCAAGCGGGGGGCGGCCCTGTCATTTTGCGGTGGCTAATCCACCGCTGGCGCGAGACGCAATGCCCGCTGCCAGAGCAACACCACCAGCCAGGCCAACAGCATCGTCGTGACCGTGTGGCTGAGGTAGTGGGCGCCCTTTAACATCTGGTAGCCGCCCATCCACCAGCCCAGACCGAGCCCGAGGGCGATGGTCGTATTCCGCCAGCGCCGGCCGGCGCGCACCAACAGCAGGCCCAGCAGGGCGAAGCCGCCGCTGGAGTGCCCGGCGGGAAAACAGCCGCCGCGCCGCGCGGGCCGGTCGTCCGCCGGAAAGGGTGAGCAGAGTTTCACATAGGCCGTGTCGCCCCCATAGCGCCGGATTTCCGACGGACAGAAAACATTGGTGTATTTTTTCCCGAGGCCGGCGAGCGCGGGCACGGTGGCGATGACCAGCACGCCAAGCCACAGGCCCCGGCGATTCAGCTGAAGCCGCTCCCGCCAGCGCGCCGGCCCGGCGGCCAGCGTCAGGGTGGTGAACCCGACGAGCCACACGAGCGCCTTGGGGCCGTTGTAGAAAATTGCGCCGGCCACCGGTTCGTTTTCGTCCACCAGCCAGCGGTGCGTGGCGAAATTGTAGAAATGATCCTGCAGCCAGAGGTCGAGTCCGGTGAATTCAAACAGCGCCACCGAGCCCGCGAGCAGCAACAGCGCCGCCCAAGGCGCCCGGAAGAAGCGGATGCCGGTCTCGCTCATGGCTGGGCCGGTGCCGCCAGCAGGCGCGAGAATTCCTCCGCGGACAGCTCGTGATAAAGCTGGTTTTGATAAAGATAGCTGGCGGTCTGGTAGTAGCTGACCGCCTCGGCCTGGAACGCCGGGTCCAGCGGCTCCTCAGTCAGCGCGTCATTGGCGCGGTTGTAGCGGTATTGGGTCTGTTGCCGCACGGGTTTGAGCACGAGAAACTCGTCGCCCTTCAGCAGACCGAGTTTCTGGTAGGTGCCGACGAGGGCGACCGCTTCCTTGGGGTCGATCTGCCGGATGTCGCGGCCGAAGAAACGGCTCGGGTAGCTCCAGTTCAGCAGGCCGAGCAGCGTCGGCGCAAAATCCACCTGGCCGGTCAGGGTGCGGACGTGCCCGGGGGCAATCTGCCCGCCCGGTGAATAAATTATGAGCGGGATGTGGTAGTTCTGCACCGGCAGCTCCGTCCTGCCCGCGCTCGACGCGCAATGGTCGGCCACGATGACGAACACCGTGTTCTTGAACCAGGGCTTGGTGGCGGTATCGCGGATGAGCCGGCCGATGGCGTAGTCGGTGTATTTCACCGCGCCGGCGCGGCCGGAGGTTTTGGAGGGCAGGTCGATGCGGCCCCCGGGAAAGGTGTAGGGCCGGTGGTTCGACGTGGTCATCACAAAATAGTGGAAAAGCTTGCCGGCGGCGTAGCTGGCGTCGGCCTCGCGCAGCGTCCAGCGGAAGAGGTCCTCGTCGCACGCGCCCCAAACGTTGGCGAAGGTGATGTCCCCCTTCGCCACGCCGGCGCGGTCGATTACGCGGTAGCCGTTGTGCGCGAAAAAATAGTTCATGTTGTCGAAGTAACCGAACCCGCCGTAGATGAACGCCGTGTCGTAGCCCTTCGCTCGGAAAACGGAGCCGAGCGTGAACATGTGCTCGTTGTGCGGGCGCTTGACGATGGAGCGGCCGGGTGTGGGCGGCACGGACAGGGTCAACGCCTCCATGCCGCGATCGGTGCGCGTGCCGGTGGCGTAGAAATTGTCAAACACGAGGCTCTTCGCCGCAATCTCCTCCAGGTTGGGCGTCAGGTGCGAGGCGCGGTTGAAGATGCTGAGGAAATCCGCGCTCAGGCTCTCGACGGTGATCTGGATCACGTTGGGCCGCTGCTCGGGGCCGGGATTGCGCACCACGCGCAGGGTGTCGCGCGGCCCCAGCCCAAGGGTGGCTGAATGGTCGTGCGCCAGTTCCTGCCGCACCGCGCGAAAGGCGTCGTCCACCGGCAGGATCGAGTAAAATTGTTCGTAGGCGAGTTCGTTGTCTTTGAACGCCGAGAAGAGCGACCAGAACCCGTCTTTCGCGAGCTCGCGGTTGAAGTTGTTCCGGAAGACCGGCAGCCAGTCGTCGTCCAGCACCAATCCGAAGGCCAGCGGGATCACGAACCAGCAGGCCCCGGCCTTCAGCCGCCGGCCGAACGGCTCGGCGGGCGCGGCAAACCAGGTGGCGGGCATTCCGGTCCGCCCGACGAGCCAGTGAAGCACGACCGCGACCGCCGCGACCCCGCCGAAAATCAGCGGCAGATTGTAGGATTCGCGGATGTTGCCGATGACCTCGGTGGTGTAGACGAGGTAATCAACAGCGATGAAATTGAACCGCACGCCGAATTCGTCCCAGAACGTCCACTCCGCCACCGTGCCGAACAGCAGCAGGTAGGTGACGCCGAAGCCGAAGAGCTGCGCCAGAACTTGCTGCCACCGGCGCTGGAACCAGCCCGCCGGCAGCAGGGTGAGCAGCACCGCCAGCGGCAGCGAGACAAACGCTGCCGCGCCGAAATCATAAACCAGGCCCCAGCCAAAGGCCGCGACCAGGCTGAGGGTCCAGGTCACCTCCTGCGCCGCCTTCACCAGCAGCGCCACGCGCGTGAGGAACGAGATTCCGAGGAAAATCGCGAAGAAAATCAACAGACCGCCGTGGCGGCGGGTGAGCTGGCGGGAGAAAAAGTGATGAACCGGGCCGGGGCTGGTTTTCAAAGCTGGGACAATGGGGCGATCGGGAAATTGGTCGTTATTTGGCGCCAAGTGTCGGCCTAGATGCCGTCGAATACAAGACCGCGTCGCCGGACCGCCCATCTGGCCAGCAAACCGAGGCTGATGACCGCACCAGCAACGAGAATCGGCCCGCGCGGCAATTCGTGCTGGTTCTCGGCGAGCCCGATGCCAATCGCGGATCCGCCCCACCCGGCCACGGCGTAGACCAGCGCCGCCAGCCAGGGCCGCTGGCTGTGCGCGGGATAAAACACCAGCGCCACGGAGTAAGCCGATACCCCCGCTGAATAAAACATCGCGCCCGCGGCCAGGGTGCGGCTGCCGGCATTTATCATCCAGCACGCCATCAGTAGGGCGACTGTGCCCGCGAACACGGTCTTCCCGGACCAGTGCCGGTCGAGCGCCCGGCCCGCCAGCAGCGCGGCCACCAGGTGCATGACGGCATTCAGCACCAGTTGACCCGCGTTGCTCCACGTTTCCTCCTTCAGCCGCGGTGTGTGCTGGATGATGTAGAACGCCGCGGAGTCCACGCAGACCAGCGTCAGAAATATCAGCATCCAGATCATCACTCCCGGCTTGGAGTAATCAAAATCCTCCGGCTTTTCGGCTGTCGCCTTTGGGGCGAGCATCACGCCGCTGGCCAGGCCGGCCAGCGCCGCGAAAAAAGCGAGCATCGCCTGGGTGTTCGCGGCGGCCCCAAAAACCGCGGGCAGGTTGCAGAAACCGTAGGCCAGGCCCGTGCCCAGACCGATGATCACGCCCAATCGCCTGTCACCCGCGGCGCGGCGCAGCATGCTGGCCAGCGTCACGGTCGTCAGGCCCGTGCCCAGGCCGACGCAGAGCGCCGCCAGATAAAATGCAATCATGGTCGTCGCCATCATCGACAGACCGGCTGCCGCCGCGCAAAGGGCGAAGCCCGCCGCGAGGACGCCCCGGCTGCTTGGCACAGAAAACATCCACGCCGCCGCCACGCTGCCGGTCATGCCGGCAAGACCCATCACGCCCAGGACCGGCTTGACTGTGCCACCGGTCACACCCGTCGCCGCCTGCAGGGTTTTAAGAAAGCCCAGCTGCGCGAAAATCAGGAAATACACATAGCTCGCCGCCACCGCGGTGATGGCGGCCCCGATGACTTTTCCGCCCGGCCGGTATTCCTGCTGTCCCATGCTTGTCGCTTATGACACATCAAGTTGCGCAGGCTGCGGCAAGCTGCTAGAGGAAAATACTTGCACCGCCGCCCGCCCGCCGCCATCAAAACGCCCCTCGATCCCATGGTTCCCAACCATCACCACCATCACGTGAACTAGCCTTCCCCCGCACGGGAAGGCCGGAAGCGCCTTGCCCGTGGCTGATGGATCCAATTTCCAAAACCCCGGCAGGTTCATCCGCCGGGGTTTTCCTTTGATCCCGTTCCCGCGAGAGAACGACCCGCCCTTCACTTCACCCTCCCTTCCGCCATGCCCTCCACCACTCCTGCCAAAGACCGCCTTCGCCTCGCCCTGCAAAAGAGCGGCCGCCTTTCCGCCGACTCGCTCGATCTGCTCGCGCGTTGCGGCATCCGCGTGAAAATGCCCAAGGAGCGCCTTCTGCTCCATGCCGACAATTTTCCGGTGGATGTCCTCTTCGTCCGCGACGACGACATTCCCCAGCTCGTCATGGACGGCGTGTGCGATCTCGGCCTCGTCGGCACCAACGTCCTCGAAGAGGCCGCGCTTGAGCGCCGCACCAGCGGCGGCGCGGGTGGCTACCTCGTCGAGCGGCCGCTGGAATTCGGCGGCTGCCGGCTCGCCCTCGCCCTGCCCGAGGAGCGCGCCTACACCGGACTGCGCGATCTGCAGGGCCTACGCATCGCCACCTCCTATCCGCAGCTGACCAAGCGCTTCCTCGCCGAGCAAAAAATCTCCGCCGAGGTCGTCTATCTCAGCGGCTCGGTCGAGATCGCCCCCCGCCTCGGCCTGGCCGATGCCATCTGCGATCTCGTCGCCACCGGCTCGACCCTCGAGGCCAACAAGCTCCGCGCCGTGGAGACCGTGTTCAAGAGCACTGCGGTGCTTATCCGCAACACCCGGGAATTCGCCGCGGAAAAAACCCACGCCCTAGAAATCCTGCTGCGCCGCATCGACGGCGTGCAGCGCGCCGCCGAGGCCAAATACATCATGCTCCACGCGCCCAAGGCTTCCCTGGCGGAAATCAAGAGACTCCTGCCGGGCTCGGAGAACCCCACCATCCTCCCGCTCGCCGGTGACGACACCCGCGTCGCGCTCCACGCGGTTTGCTCGGAGGCGGTCTTCTGGGAAACCATGGAGTCGCTCAAGAAAGCCGGCGCCAGCAGCATCCTGGTGCTGCCGATCGAGAAAATGATGCTTTGATCGCCATGGAACTTCTGGTCTGGAAAAAACTTTCCGCCCCCGCCCGGGCCGTTGCGCTCCGCCGCCCGGCCCTGTCGGCGCAGCCGCGGGTCGCCGGAACCGTGAGAAAAATCATCGCTGCGGTCCGCCGCGAGGGAGATGTCGCGTTGCGCCGCCTGACCAGAAAGTTCGATGGCGTTGCGTTGCGCTCGCTGCGGGTGACCCCGGCCGAGTTGGCCGCGGCCGAGACCAGCTTGTCGCGAGCTGACAGGGCCGCGCTTCGCACTGCTTACCGCAATATTCATATCTTCCACGGCTCACAGCGGACCACCGACTTGCGCGTCGAGACCCAACCGGGCATCGTCTGCGAAAAAACCACGCGACCCATCGCCCGGATCGGCCTCTACGTCCCGGGTGGCAGCGCGCCGCTGCCTTCCACCGCCCTGATGCTCGGCGTGCCGTCGCAGCTTGCAGGTTGCGCCGGGCGCGTGCTCTGCACCCCGCCAGGTCGCGACGGTCGCATCAATCCGTGGATCCTGTGTGCCGCCAAACTCTGCGGCATCACCGAAATCTACAAGGTGGGCGGCGCCCAAGCCGTTGCCGCCATGGCCTATGGCACCACCCGCGTACCGAAATGCGACAAGCTCTTCGGCCCGGGCAATGCCTTCGTCACTGAAGCCAAGCTGCAGGTTTCCCGTGATGCCACCGGCGCGGCCATCGACCTGCCCGCCGGACCGTCCGAAGTGCTGGTCATTGCCGACAATCGCGCCAATCCCGCCTTCGTCGCCGCCGACCTGCTTTCGCAAGCGGAACACGGCCCGGACTCCCAGGTGGTGCTGGTCGCTTTCTCAACTGATTTTGCCTGCCGCGTCCTCGTCCAGCTGGAAAAGCAACTCGCCGGGCTGCCCCGCTCGGCCATTGCCCGCCGCGCGCTGGCGCGCAGCCGCATCTTTCTCACCGAGAGTCGCAGCGAGGCCATTGAGATTGCCAACCGCTACGCTCCCGAGCATCTCATCCTGCAGGTTGCCCGGCCGCGCGAGTTGCTCACGGACATCAGCACCGCTGGCTCGGTTTTCCTCGGCGACCTGACGCCAGAGTCGCTTGGCGATTACGCCAGCGGCACCAATCACGTTTTGCCGACCTACGGCTGGGCCCGGGCCTGCAGTGGACTTGGGCTCGCCGATTTTCAGCGCACGATGACAGTCCAGACCGCGAGTCGTGCCGGCTTGAAAAAACTTGGTCCGGTCGTCGAGCGCCTCGCGCTGGCCGAGGGTCTTGCCGCCCACCAGCGCGCTGTTCGTCTTCGTCTGGAGAAAATTTCCCGATGAACGCCGCCGACTCCGTCCTCAAATTGGTCCGCCCCGACATCCTCGCGCTGACGGCCTACAGTTCCGCGCGCAAGGAATCCTCCGGCGGGCGAATCTGGCTCGATGCGAACGAAAATCCCGAGACACCCTCGGTGCGCCGGCCATTGTTCAATCGCTACCCCGAGCCGCAGCCGGCCGCCCTCGTCGCGCAGCTAGCCACGCTCTATGGCGTGGCGCCCGCCTGGGTGTTGGTGACACGCGGCTCGGACGAGGGCATCGACCTCCTGCTGCGCACCTTCTGCCGTGCCGGACAGGACGCCATCCTTATCACGCCGCCAACCTACGGGATGTATATTGTCGCTGCCGGCATTCAGGGCGCGCGCACCGTCACCGTGCCGCTGATCCGCGAAAAAAACTTCGCGCTCGATACCGAGGCGGTGCTCCGGGCCGTGACGCCGGAAGTTAAAATTGTTTTCCTCTGTTCACCGAACAATCCGACGGGCGGCCTGCTCGATCGCGCCGCGATCTTGTCACTCGTCCGCTCGCTCGCCGGCCGCGCGGTCGTGGCAGTCGACGAGGCTTACGTGGATTTCTCGGGTCAGCCGAGCTTGGCCGCCGAGGTCGCGGCCAATCCCAACCTCATCGTCCTGCGTACGCTCTCCAAGGCCTACGGCCTCGCCGGGGCGCGTGTCGGCACGACCATCGCCAACCCGGCCGTGATCGCCGTGCTGCAAAAGGTCATCGCTCCCTACCCGGTGCCCGTGCCGGTTTTGCAGGCCGCCCTCGCCGCACTCACGCCCGCCGGCCAGGCCGCCGCTCGCGATTCCGTAGCCACGCTGGTGGCGGAACGCGCCCGCCTCGCCGCCGCCCTGGCCAAATTGCCTGCGGTCAAACGGGTCTGGCCCAGCGACACCAATTATCTGCTTGTCGAGGTCGCCGATGCCGCGCGCACCATGGCCGCCGGCCGGGCCGCGGGCGTCGTCTGGCGCGACCGCAGCAAGGACGTCTCCAATTGCATTCGCATCACCATCGGCACCGCCGAGGAAAACAACGCCACCCTGGAGGTTTTGTCCCGTGTCTAAAAAAATCCTGTTCATCGACCGCGACGGCACGCTCATCACCGAGCCGTTTGACCAGCAAATCGACCGGCTCGACAAGTTTGCGCTCGAGCCCGAAGCCATCCCCGCGCTGCTCCGGTTGCGCGACGCCGGCTGGACGTTCGTCATGGTCACCAACCAGGACGGCCTGGGCACGCCGAGTTTCCGCGAGGAGGAATTCAAGCCCCTGCAAAAACTGCTGCTCGACATCCTCGCTTCGCAGGGCATCGCGTTCGAGGCCGTGCGCGTGTGCCCGCACACCACCGCCGACAAATGCGACTGTCGCAAGCCCAAGACCGGCCTGCTCACCGATTATGTGAAGGCCACCGACTGGTCGCGCGAGCAGTCTGCCGTCATCGGCGACCGCGAAACTGACGTGCAGCTGGCGCAAAACCTCGGCGTGCGCGGGCTCCGTTACGACCGCAAGAACCTTGGCTGGGCGGAAATTGCCCGGTTGCTGGTCGATGCCCCGCGCCGCGCCACCATCGTGCGCAACACCAAGGAGACCAGGATTACTGTCTCGGTGGACCTCGACCAGGCCGCGCCAGCGCAGCTGGCCACCGGCATCGGTTTTTTCGACCACATGCTGGAGCAGATCGCGAAAAACGCCGCCATTGGCCTCGCCATCAAGTGCGAGGGCGACCTCGAGATCGACGAGCACCACACGGTCGAGGATATCGGCATAGCGCTCGGCACCGCCCTCAAGCAGGCCATTGGCGACAAGCGCGGCATTGGCCGTTACGGCTTTGTGCTGCCGATGGACGAGGCCCAGGCGCAGGTGGCTCTAGACCTCAGCGGTCGCGCCTATTTCGTCTTCGAGGGCAAATTCCCGCGCGATATCGTCGGCGAGTTGCCAACCGAGCTTGTGCCTCACTTCTTCCGTTCACTCAGCGATGCGCTCGCCGCGACGCTGCAGATGAGCGTGAAGGGCGACAACACGCACCACATGGTGGAGACGCTCTTCAAGGGCTTCGGCCGCGCCTTGCGTCCCGCCATCGCGCGCGGCGCCGGCAGTGAGATCCCCAGCACCAAGGGGGTGCTCTGATGCTGGCGATCGTGGACAGCGGCGGCGCCAACATCTCCTCCGTGCGCTTCGCGCTGGAGCGGCTGGGCGTGCGCAGCGAACTCACGGCGGATCCCGCAGTCATTCGCGCCGCCGAGCGCGTCATTCTCCCTGGCGTCGGCTCCGCCGTTGAGGGCATGAAGCGCCTGCAGGCCAAGGGGCTCGTCGATTGCGTGCGTGGGTTGACCCAGCCCGTGCTCGGGATCTGCCTCGGGATGCAGCTTTTGTTTGAGTCCTCGGCCGAAGGCCCGACCGAGACCCTCGGCCTGATTCCCGGGCGCGTCGCGCTGCTGCCCGGATCCCCCGGCATTCAGGTGCCGCACATGGGATGGAACACCATCCTGACGGGCAAAACGGTCGCGTTGCTGGATGGCATCGCCCGGGATGCGCGCTTCTATTTTGTGCACAGCTACGCCAGCCCGGTGAATCCGTTCATGCTCGCCAGCTGTGACCACGGCACGCCCTTTGCCGCCATGGTCCAGCGCGAAAATTTTTCCGGGGTCCAATTCCATCCCGAGCGTTCCGGGGCGGCCGGCGCCCGGCTGCTGCAAAACTTTGTGGAGGGCCGCGCATGATCATCTATCCCGCCATCGACCTGCGCGGCGGTCGCGTCGTGCG
>JAYUGX010000094.1:0-72144 GCA_043738215.1 Lacunisphaera sp. | reverse complement strand
AGAACCACACGGCGGCTTGCGGCTCCCACTCGGCCGGCATGCGGAAGCCAAGTGCGGCGGGCGTTTTGGTTGAAATTACTTTGGACATCTTGGTAGGGGCCGTTGCCCTCGACGGCCCAAGAGGAAATCAGCTAGGCGCTTGAGGGCAAGCGCCCCTACCTCAATCCCGGAAACGCTTGGTGATGTCGCCGTAGGCGTCGATGCGGCGGTCGCGCAGAAACGGCCAGTGGGTGCGCGTGGCATCCACTTGGCCGAGGTCTACCGGCACGAGCAGAATCTCCTCCCGGTTGGTGCTGGCCTTGGCGAGGATTTCACCGCTGGTGCCGGCGACAAAGCTCTGGCCCCAAAACTCGATGCCGTCACCGCCCACCGGTTTCTCGGTGCCGATGCGGTTCGTCACTGCCACGTAGCAGCCGTTGGCGATGCCATGCGAACGCTGGATGGTTTCCCACGCGCCGTGCTGGTTGGTGCCGAACTCCTTCTTCTCCGCGGGGTGCCAGCCGATGGCGGTCGGGTAGAACAGTATCTCGGCGCCTTGCAGCGCGGTCAGCCGCGCGCCCTCCGGATACCATTGGTCCCAGCAGATGAGCACGCCGATCTTGCCATATTTCGTCTGCCAGGCGCGAAATCCCGTGTCGCCCGGCGTGAAGTAGAATTTCTCGTAGTAGAGCGGGTCATCCGGGATGTGCATCTTCCGGTAGATACCCAGCAGCTTGCCGTCGGCATCGATGATTACCGCCGTGTTGTGGTAGAGGCCCGCCGAGCGTTTTTCGAACAGCGACGCGATGATCACGACCTTGTGCTTTTTGGCGAGCTGCTGGAACGCCTCCGTGCTGGGCCCGGGGATGCGCTCGGCGAGGGCGAAATAATCGTGGTTCTCGCTCTGGCAGAAATACTGCGAACGGAACAGTTCCTGGGTGCAGATGATCTTCGCCCCCTTCTTTGCCGCCTGCCCGGCCAGCATGAGGGTTTTTCTCAGGTTCTCCGCCGGATTGGTGGAGCAAGCGTGTTGCAGAAGTCCCAAGGTGACTTTCATCGACACGAGCGAACGGCTCCGCTGCGGTAATGACAAGAAATCTCTCTCCCCCAACTGCCTGCAAGGCCTGCGAACAAGGCTTTGACAAGTCGCAGGTTAATTGTAAAAGCATCCCCGTCACCCTCTCCACCAATGTGCGCTGAACCCCGTCCCCTGATTGTAGTCGTCGAAGACGAGGAAGAGCTGTCCAAGGTCATCACCCAGCACTTGGAGGAGGCCGGCATGAACGTGCAGACCTACAACCGCGGCGCCCCGGCCCTGCGTTTCCTTCAGCACAATTTCGCCAATCTCCTCCTTCTCGATATCAACATGCCCGAGATCACCGGTTTCGAGCTGATGAAGCAACTCAAGGAACAGGACATCAACACGCCCGTGATATTCCTCACCGCCAACGCGCAGGACGAGGACAAGGTCAAGGGCCTCAACATGGGCGGCGACGATTACATCACCAAGCCCTTCAGCTACACCGAGCTGGTGGCCCGCATTCACGCCGTGCTCCGCCGCGCCGAGAGCAAGACCGACTTCAACGTCACCAAGAACGTCCGCACCATTGACGGTCCCTTTGAGTTTCTCGGCGTCAAGGTTCACCCCGAGCGCCTCGAGCTCGAGTTCCCCAACGGCGCCATGCTCAAGACCGGCCGCAAGGAGCTCGGCATCCTCGCCTATCTCCATACCCACATCGGCGTCGTCATCACCCGCAAGGAGCTCATCCATTCCGTCTGGGGCATTCACGCCGACATCCGCAGCCGCTCGCTCGACCAATACATCGTCAAGGTGCGCGCCGCCTTCGAAAAGAACGGCTTGTCCCTCGACTGCTTCAAGACCGTGCACGGCATCGGCTACATCTTCGAACCGCCGGCGAAGTGATCTGAGCCAAGAATGCAGGAGAGGCATTCTTGTCTCGCCGAAGCCTTGGCGCAGGCGGAACGCCCCGCTTCATCAGGACCTTTCAGAACATTTCTTTCTGACCCGAATATCGGGTCCGGGCTTCCGCCAGACTCGACTTCATCTCAAGTGATTCCAGCAGCTTGAACAGCTTCCCCGCTTGCGGCTCGCCCGGCCCCACCTGCAACAATGGCGATTCCGTCCGCAGCGTCGTCAGCTTCAGATTCATTCGCAGCTTGTCCGCCTCCTTGGCCACCACCTCGCCGAAACGGTCCGGCTTCAGCTCCGCCGCGTGGGCGATGATGCCCTCCAGCGACTTGAATTCCGCGAACCACTTCACGGCCGTCTTCGGGCCCACGCCGTTGATGCCGGGGATGTTGTCCGAGGTGTCGCCGATCAGCGCCAGGTATTCCGCGATCTGCGCCGGCGGCACGCCGAATTTCTCCACGACCCCCGCCCGGTCCAGCACCCGCCAGCCGAGCTTCGGGTTCGCGGTCGGCGGCGGTAGCAGGATTTTTATCCGCTGGTTCACACACTGCGCGAAATCCTTGTCGGCGCTCACGATCAGCACCTCGTGACCCGCGCTCGCCAGCGCCCGGGCCTGCGACGCCACCAGGTCGTCCGACTCCACGCCGTCCAGCTCCACGCCCACGAGGCCCATCGCCCGCGTCAGGTCCTTGATGACGGGAATCTGCTTCTCGAGTGGCTCGGGCGTATCCTTGCGCTGCGCCTTGTATTCCGGGTGCAACGCCAGCCGGTCCTGGGAGCCACCGAGGTCAAAAAACACCAGCATGGCATCCGGTTTCTCCTGGTCCTGCAGCCGCCACATGGTCTTCACCCAGCCATGCAGCGCGCCCGTCGGGAAACCGTCGGAGCGCGTCAGCTCCGGCATCCCGTAGAACGCCCGGAACGCCATGTTGTAGCCATCGACCAGCAGCCACTTTGCCATGCACCGAGCGAAGCGGAAACCCGCCCCGCGTAAACCTATTTTCTTGCCTGAAACTGCGCCAGAGGACGCAGGTTTCAGGACAAGCCCGGGGTTTCTAGCAAGAAACAACAGGGTCCCTCCTTCCACCTCGCTATAGTCCCGCGCCTGCGGGACGACGGCGGGTTTTTACTTTCCCTGCACAACGCCCGACTTGCCTTGCGGCATTGGCAAATGAGAATCGCGCCATGAAACGCCTCACCCTCCTCTTACTGCTCGGCGCCCTCGTCGCTTCCGCCGAGGATATCACGCTCACCAAGGCCGCGCTGCTGAAAGCCGATCGCAATGCCGTTTCCCTGAAGGCCGGCACGGTCGTCGAGCTCATCTCGCGCGACGAGAACACCCTCACCATCCGTTATCACAAGCTCACGGGCACGATACCCGCCAGCAGCGTTGGCGATGCCCCGGCAGCGGAGGCCCCGAAGAAGGAAGAGCCCAGGAAAGAAGAACCCAAGACGGCAGCAAAGCCGGAAGCGAAGCCTGACGCGCCCGCCCGGAAAGCCACGACGATGTATGGCAAGGCCGTGGAGAAGGCCAAGGAGAACGCCGCCCAGCACGAGAAAAACGAGGTCAAGCCCACCGACGAGATCCTCGGAAAATAAGGCGCCTCCAACTCCCGAGACGGCCAGACTGTAACCCCGGGTAGATCCATGAATCCAATTTATGTGCTGGGCGCCATCGTGATTGGCTTCCTCATCCTGCGCCTGCTCGCGACGACCTTTTTCCGCAAGGTAGGGAAAACCGCTTTGGCGAAACAGCCCGATGAGATTCACCTGCAACGGGTGGAAAATCACGCCTGGCGCAACGCCGGCGCGATCGCCGCGTTGGAAACTCCGCTTGCAGCAAAGGGATTCATGGTGACCGGCACCTACCGGATCCCCGAGATGCCTCCGCTGGCGATCCGCCTGCTCGCGAAGATCCCGGAGGCGTCATATGCCTGCATCTATGAACACGAGAAAGCGGGCACCTGGGTCGAAATCTTTTCGCGCTACCAGGACGGCACGGGCATCACCTACACCATCATGCCCGCGCGGGGATTGAAACCGCGGCCGGGTCATCCGGTCGTGCATTTGCCCGGACTGAATTCGAGCGAACTCTATGCCCGCTTCATCGCGGCGCGGCCGAGCGGATCACTGGAGCACTTCCGGCTGGAGGATCTTGCACGTTATTTCGAGCGGTCCTATGCGGAAAGCATGGCGTGGCGGAAGCAGGAGGGAATTTCCGCGCGGGAAGTGGCCCGCGTCGCAGCGAGCCGGAAGCCATCGGCGCCCTGAGGTGGCAAGCCAGTCAACCCTCGACCTGACCTGCCTTGAGCCATCCACCCGCGCCTCGGCCCAATCCCGCGCGGGCAACTGGGGCGGTGACCGCCCTGCGATATACCTCGGCACCAGGAGTTCACTTTCCGCGCGGGGCGGAGCCGGCCGGGGTCACGACGGTTGGGTTCTGAAACAGAGTGTCGGGCATCACCCCCTGCACGGCCGAGGCTGGCGCACTCGGCGCCGCCTGCTTTTTCAGCGAACCACCGGGACTGACGAGATTGGCCGTGACGAAAATCAACAGGTTTCTCTTCTGCGTGCTCTCGCCCTTGCTGCGGAACAGCCGCCCGAGTCCGGGCAGGCTGCCGAGCACCGGCACCTTGTCGCTAACCTTCTTCACGTCCTCGCGTGTCAGGCCGCCCATGACGAGCGTGGCGCCGTCCCAGATTGTCACCTTGGTTGACACCTCGCGCACCCCAAAGATGGGCTGATAAAATCCCGGGGGCACCGTGACCGTTGTGCCGCCGGAAATGGCGACGCTGGGCCCGCCGTACTCAACAAAACCCTCAAACTCCGTGACCTTGGGGTTCAGGTCGAGGCTCACGCTGTAGTCGTCCTCCTCCACCGTCGGCGTGACCTTCAGCTCCACGCCGACGTTGCGCGTGGCGAATTCCTGCGGCGTGCCGGAAGTAATGGACACGCCCGCCGAGCCGCCGCCGGAGGCGCTGCCCGTGCCGACCTGGCTCTGCACCTGGCCGTAGGACTGGGGATAGCGCAGCTCCTGCGCGACCGTAATGGTTGCCGGGTTGCCGGAGAGCACTGTCAGTTTCGGCGCGCTGAGCAGTTCCGTGCCGCTCTTCTGCGACAAAGCGCGGATGATGGCCTGGACATCAAATTCCCCGACGACGCCCGTGATTTTGGCCAGCGGACCGGCATTCGAACCGAGCAGCACTCCACCGGGAATGGTCGGCGCCGACGCCGGCAGGTTAAGGCCGCCTTCCGGCTGGCCGGTCCCCGAGATGGAAATCTGCTGGGTGGTTGTCGCATTCCTGAATGCATCGGACAGGCTGCGATTGATCCCGTCCCCCGTGTTGTAGGCCGCCTGGGCGCTGGCGTTGCGCTGGGTGGCCTTGGTGGCGATGTTCCATTGCACGCCGAGTTCCTCCAGTGCGCCCTGCTGCACCTCCATGAATTTGGCCTCGATCTCGACCTGCCGCACATCGTTGTAGCGGTTTAAAATGTTGCGGATGCGCTCGAGGTTGCGCGGCGTCTGCGTGGCAATGAGCTGCGAGCCGTCAAAGGCGAGCGTGCTGCCATTCACGCCCTCGAAGCCGACGCCCGCGAGCTGGAGGAATTTGCGGATGGCCTGCCCTTCCCCCTCGATCGTCGCGGCGGGCGGCGCGACGGCGGCCGTGCCACCGGCAAGCGGGTCCGCACCGCCCGCGGCGTTCGCCGTGGCGCCCTTGCCGGTCATGCGCAGGACGGTCGAGCGCGACACGGGAAAAAACCTCGTTTCCAACGCGGACTGCTCGCCGCCGGGCCGGACCACGACGGCATCGGCCTGCACCTCATATTGGAAGCCGACGGAATCGGTGATGAAATCCAACACGCGCTTCAACGGCAGGTTGCGGAGCGTGATGTTGACCATGGGGTTCGCGTTGCTCTGGTCGAGCAGGACAATGTTAACGCCCCTGGGCGTGGTGCCGGTGGTGTCGAATTCCTCTGAGACAACGCTGAGCGTGTTGACCACGCGGCCCAGCTCCATGCCGCTGAAATTCACGCTGGGCAGCACGATGCGGTTGAGTTTGTCCAGCAAGAGTGACGTGCCGGTCCGTGCCGCGACCGGGGCCTCCTTCCCAGTGAACACGCCCGGGCGCCGCCAGGCCTGGTTGACCTCGTTGATCATCTGGACGCTGGTGTGTGCGCGCTCGGTGCTTCTGGCCGCATTCTCCGTGGCGATACGCTGCAGGAAATAATGCGCGTCCTTGTTGGCGGGATCCTGCTCCTCGACGCGTCGGAAGGTTTCGGTCGCGGCGGCGGATTCGCCGGCCAGATACTGGCTGCGGCCTTGCGCCACCAAGGCCATTATCTCGCTTTGGGCCGACGGCGCGTGCCCCTCGACCCCGGGCTTGGCAGCTTCAGGCTCTGCTGGCGCGGCCAGAATGCGACCACTGCACAGACAGGCCAGGCCGAGCAAGGTGACGAGATACCGGGCGGGATGTTTCATGCGGGGTTACTTGCCGTTGGTTGCGACTTCCTTGGCGGGACGGTCGGAGGCGAAGTTGGACTTTGGGGCCCTGCCGGTCACCTGGACGCCCCTCGGATGGAGCACCTTGGTCTCGGGCAGCGGCAGGCCGGGTGACTGCTTCGCCACCACGACTTCGGGCGGATCAAACTGGATGCGCTCAATGCGGTAAGTGGTGATGTCATCGGCAAAGGTGTCGCCCTCGTGCAATTCGCGCAGCTTGCCGTCGCCATCGAGAAGCTTGAATATCGCGAGCGGCGTGTCGGTCAGCTTGCGGGAGCGGCTGTCGAGCACCACCTTGGCGCCAGTCTTGTCGTCCAAGAGCACCGCGAGCGCAGCGACATCGTAGACTGGCCATGCATCGTTGTGCTCCACGACGACTTTCCTGACCTCGAAGCTCTTGAAGGTAAGCCCGAGTCGATCGAAGTGGCGGCCCGCGCGCGCGCGCAATGTCTCGGGCTGGCTTGGGCTTGTGAACACCGCCAAGTAATCGCCCGGTTCACCGAAATAACCGACGAGTTGCAGTCGATACGGCTCAAGTTTAACTGCCAGCAACTCGAGACCGAACGGCGTGCCGCCATCGGCCGGATAGGCCGGCGGCGTGACAGTGAACGACCGGGCGAGCGTGTTGTAATAGATGACCGGCGGGGTGAAGACCTCGTAGAGCCAGCCGCTGCCGTGGGATTGGGTCGGTGCCCCGGGCCAGACCGCGCTTGTCGCCTCCGGCAGACGCAAGCCGGACGGCTCGTAAGCCGGGCCGGACAATTGCGTGGCGACTGGAAGCGACCGCAGCCGGTGGATGCCCGGCAGTTGCTGCCACAGCCAGGTGCAACTAATCGCTAGAACCGTCCCCGCAAGGGCCAGCAACAGTTTGTCATAGTAACGATTGATCAGCGGAATCATGATGCTGGCTCTCTCCCGGCCGCGGGCAGCGGCTCAATCAATTCCACCACGACGATGAACTTCGACAAATTCAGCGCCACCAACGGCACGGGCGCACCGGCCGGAAGTGTGGTGGCGGCCCGACTCTCAGCGGCCAGTGGCTCTACCTCCACGCTGCGCACAATCGCCGGCAGCTTGAAGGCCGCGAGACTGTTCAGAAATGCCCGCAAGGCCGGCGTCTGGCCCGTGAACTCCACCCGGAACGCCGCGCTCTCCACCCGGCCCGGCACCCGCAGGGAGATTTGACCATCCAGATCAAAAAAATCACCTGGTTGGCCGGCGAGACCCGCCGGCGCGACCGCGGCGGAAACCCCCGGCGCCGAAGGCTGATTGCGTTGCGCCAGCTGGGCGGCAGTCAGGGGGTGCTCGCGCTGCACCGCGAGCACGGCCCGCGGGCGCGACTCGAGCAAGGCCTCGACGAGATACTGCCCGGCGATGCGCTGGCGAAAGACCGCCGGAACCAGTTCGGCCTCGGGCCCTTCGCTGGCGTGCGAGGCAAAACCGAAGTGCTCATCCGGTTTGATCATCACTTGTGCCCGGGCCGCGGCAGCGCGCGTCTTTTCCACAAACACGGCGATGTCGAAATAGACGTCGATGGACTTGGCCGGCGGTATGGCCGACATCATCTCAGTTTCCTTGCCCTGCAGTGCCGAGTGTAGCCCGGTGAGGACCTTTAGCGCCTCGGCGACATCGTGCGCGATGGCCTGCTCGTTATCCACGCTCAGCGCGGGCGATAGCCGGGTCAGCCAATCCCGTTCCTGCATCTTCAGCTCCAGTGCCGCCACCGCGCGCGTGGCAAGCTGCCGGTCGCGCTGCACGAGCCATGCCTCCCCGAAAATCGCCGCCACACCAGCGAACATGACCGTGCCAAGGAGGGGATTGCATTTCAGCCAGTTCACGTGGTCAGAGCGGGCGCGACGGGTCGGCCACGAGCACGAAGTCAAACTTCAGGATGCCGGGCTGGGTGTTGTCGAAACGCTCGCCCTCGACGGCGGCGACAAAGGGCGAGTCCACGATGCTGGCGAGCAGCGCCTTCACACGGTTGAAGGTCTCGGGGCTGACCTTTGAAAGCGGGTTGGTCCTGTCGAGCATCCGGCCGGAGACAACGAGCTTTAGCGGAGCACCGTTCGCGGCAGTGGAGACCTTTAATTTTTCGAGCCACACGTCCTCGACGCGCACGAGGCGGTCCTGCAGGTCGGCCAGCAGGTTTAGCCACCCGGTGCGACGGTCATACACGTCCTGCAATTGTGCGACCCGCTGCTTGAGTTCCCCGAGCCGCTGCAGGTTGGCACGGTTGCGCGCATCGCGCTCGCGCAACGGCGCAAGCTCGCGCTCGATGGCAGCGGCCTTGCGCTGCGCCTCACCGGTCATGCCGCGAAAATAAACGAGCGGCGGGATGAGCGCGGCTACTGCCAGCATGGCGGCCGCCATCAGCCAGGGCTGGCGCCGGCGCAGACTCTTCCGATGACGCCGGTGCGGCGGCAGGAGGTTGAGCCTGGCTTGGTCTGGCAGCAATCGAGTCGCCGCAGCGCCGACCAAGTCGGTCAAAATGAGCGCGTGCTCGCTGGCATCGCTGGCGCCTCGGTCAATCTCCATTGCACCGAACCCCTCGAGGCGGCCCACCGGGACCTTAAGCTTCGCCGCCAGCACTGCGTCGAGGCCTGTGAGTCGCGAGCCGCCGCCTGTCAGGTAAACGCGCACCGGGTTTCCCATGTCACTTTGGCGACGAAAATGAAGCACCGAGCGGGCGCTTTCCTGCGCGAGTCTTGTCGCCAGGGTCTCCATGGCGTCCGCGGTCAGGCCCGCACTGCGCTCCGAAAGCTTGATGGACTCCGCCTCCTCGGCGTCACAGTCTTGGTTCTCGGCAATCTGCTGCGTGATGCTGTTGCCGCCGAGCGAAAGCGTGCGAACCACAAAGCGCTTGGCCTCGGTCAGCAGCAGCGTGGTGGAGCGGGCGCCGAGATTGAGCAAGAGCGAGGACTGGGTTTCCCGGGCATGCACCAGCCGGAAGCCCGCTAGTGTGGCCAACGACGATGGCAGGATCAGGCCCGGCTCGAACCCGGCTGCCTGAACTACGGCGCACAGCGGCTCAACGGTGTCGAGCTTTGCCGCGGCGAGCAGCACGTCTAGATCAATGTCGCGCCCGCCAGCTACAACCGTATCCCACACAACGTCATTTAGCGCGAAAGGGAGGCTCTGCTCCGCCTCGAATCGGATCACCTTCTCACGCTTGGCGGGCGCAACGCGCGGGACTTTGATCAATTTGGTCAACACGAGGTGCGCCGGGAGCACCAGCGCAACCGGGTTAGTGGGCTTGATCTTGCGGCGTATTGCCAACAGAGCGGCGCCGGTGTTTTCCAGCCAGCTATCATCACTGCCTGCTGTAGAGGATAATGCCTCTACCGCGCATTGCTCGAGTCGCAAGCGGCCGCTTTTGCGGCTGAACACCCCGAGAGCCGTCCGGCTGGCGCCAAGGTCCAGGATGGTTGTGCGGGGGGAAAAGAAAACGGGCGGCATGAAGATGCGGCCCGTGACGGATTTGTTTGCCCGACTTCGGGCAAAGGTCACGCTCTTTTTTCAGATGCCTCCCACCCTGCCCTACAAAATCAGCGTCCTGGTCTTTATTGAGAACGCCGCGGGCGAGCAGCTCCTCCTCCTCCGGGCCAAGCAGCCCAACCTGGGCGTGTGGACGCCCATCGGGGGCAAGCTGGAGATGGCGTCGGGCGAGTCGCCCTTCGAGTGCGCCGTGCGCGAGACCTTCGAGGAGACCGGCTTGCGCGTGACCGCGGCCGATCTGCATCTCTTCGCCATGATCGCCGAAAAAGCCTACCAGGGTGAGACGCACTGGCTGATGTTTCTGTTCCGATGCAAGAAGCCCATCGGACGTCAGCCGCCGGACATCCCGGAGGGGAAGTTCGGGTTCTTTTCGCGGGAAAAAATCAAGGGCCTGCCGATTCCCGAGACCGACAAGGCCGCGCTGTGGCCGATCTTCGATCAATTCCGCGACAGCTTCGTCGCGCTGAAGGCGGATTGCGGACGCTCGCCCATCGTGGTGACGGTGGAGCAGATAACGGGCGCGAAGTGACTACCGCAGCGCGCCCGTCAACGGCGTTGTGAGACAGTAGCGGCGGTCTGGGACCGCCGAAATCAGGGACGGCGCTCATAGAGTGCCGCTACAGCAGCCCGGCAGGCGCAACTTTCGCTTGTCTTCGCCGGTGTTTCTCTGGAAAACAGAATCCTGCGCGTGGATATTGCTTCAAACTCAAATCATTCCTTGTGACCAAGAAACCGTCCCCGACAAAAAAACCCGAAGTCGCCGCCGCTGGCCATGATGCGCGGCAGGCTTCAATCAACGCGAAGCTGGGGGCGGACGAGAAAATCCAGTTCTATCGCGACATGGTGCGGATCCGGCGCTTCGAAGAGCGCTGCCTGCGGAGTTACCAGCAGGGCAAGATCGGCGGGTTCCTCCACCTCTATATCGGCCAGGAATCGGTGGCAGTGGGCTGCTGTTCGGTGATGGACGACAACGATCACATCATCACGGCCTATCGCGATCACGGCCACGCGCTCGGGGTCGGCATGGGCATGAACGAGCTGATGGCGGAAAATTTTGGCAAATACACCGGCTGCTCCAAGGGCAAGGGCGGCTCGATGCACTACTTCGACCCGAGCCGGCATTACTGGGGCGGGCACGGCATCGTCGGCGGGCAGGTCCCGCTCGGCACCGGCCTCGCCTACGGGCTTAAATACAAGGGCATCAAGGGCGCGTGCCTGACCTTCATGGGCGACGGCGCGGTCAACCAGGGTGCCGTGCATGAATCTTACAATCTCGCGGCGCTGATGGAGCTGCCGGTGGTGTTCATCATTGAGAACAACGGCTACTCGATGGGCACGAGCCAGGAGCGCTCCTCCGCCGGCGCCTCGCTCGCCGGGCGCGCCGAGGGCTACGGGATGAACTGGGCCATCGTCGAGGACGGCCACGATGTCTACGCGGTGCGCGAGCACGTCAACGCGGCGCTCAAGCTCGCCCGCGACCAGTCTAAGCCGAGCGTGCTGGAGATCCGCACCTATCGCTACCGCGGCCACTCGGTCGCCGACCCGGACTCCACCTACCGCGGCAAGGCGGAAATCGAGGAATACAAGCGCACGAAGGATCCCATCATGCATTACCAGAACGCGCTGCTCACCGAGGGCGTGCTGACGGAGGAAATCATCAAGAAGATCGACGAGTCCGCCCGCGCCGAGGCGGAGACCTCCGCGCAATTCGCCGAGCAGAGCCCCTACCCGACCATGGAGGACGTGAAGAAGGACGTCTATTGGGAGATCGACAACCCGCAGGACAAGAAGTCGGTGGGCAGCCTCTTCTTCGACTGAACTCTTCTTTCTCCACGCTCCCAGCTCCCTGCTCCTAGCTTTTTTCACATGCCCGTCATCACCTACCGCGAAGCCCTCCGCGCCGCCATGGCCGAGGAACTCGATCGCGACCCCAACGTCGTCATCATGGGCGAGGAAGTCGGCCAGTTCCACGGCGCCTACAAGGTCACCGAGGGCCTGCTCGCGAAATACGGCCCGAAGCGCATCGTCGACACGCCCATCAGCGAGGCGGGCTTCATCGGCATGGGCATCGGCGGCGCCATGCTCGGCCTGCGCCCGGTCATGGAGCTGATGTTCTTCAGTTTCTACTCCGTCGCGTTCGACCAGATTTTCAACAACGCCGCCAACATCCGCTACATGTCCGGCGGGCTCATCAGCTGCCCCATCGTCATCCGTGGCCCCGCCAACGGCGGCACCAACGTCGGCGCCACCCACTCCCATACGCCGGAGTCCATCGCCGCCTACCACCCGGGCATCAAGGTCGTCGTCCCCTCCACGCCGGCCGACGCCAAGGGCCTGCTAAAGTCCGCCATCCGCGACAACGACCCGGTGATGTTCATGGAAAACACCATCCTCTACGGCGAGTCCGGCGAGGTGCCCGACGGTGAATACCTCATCCCGCTCGGCTCGGCCAGGGTCATGCGCGAGGGCAGGGACATCTCCATCATCGGCCACGGCCGCGCCATCCAGATGGCCCTCAAGTCCGCCGACCTGCTCAAGGAAAAGCACAACATCAACGCCGAGGTCGTCGACCTCCGCTCCATCCGCCCGCTCGACGAGGAAACCGTCCTCGCCTCGGTGCGAAAGACCAACCGCGTGCTGCTCGTCGAAGAGGCCAAGCCGTTCTGCTCCGTCAGTGCGATGCTCGCGTGCATCATCCAGGAAAAAGCCTTCGACTACCTCGATGCCCCCATCCGTCGCGTGACCTCCGTCGACGCTCCCGCCATCTACAGCGCGCCGCTTGAAAAGGAACAGCTCCCCACTCCGCAGAAAATCTTCGACGCCGCCCTTGCGGTGTTAAAGTAGTCGCATCCTGTCATACTGAGCGAAGCGAAGTATCCAGTCTCTCAACTCTCATCTCTCAACCAATAACTGCGCCTCCGGCGCTCTCCCATGGCCGAAATCATCGACATGCCCAAGCTCAGCGACACCATGACGGTGGGCACGCTGGTCAAGTGGCTCAAAAAGGAAGGCGACGCCGTGAAATCCGGCGATATGCTCGCCGAGGTCGAAACCGACAAGGCCACGATGGAGCTCGAGTCGTTCTTCGACGGCACGCTGATCAAGATTTTTGCCCAACCCGGCGCGCAAGTCGCCATCGGCGCCGCGCTCTGCGCCATCGGCAAACCCGGTGAGAAAGTTGAGGCTCCAGCTGGAGCCTCAACTCAGAAGACAGAGGACAGAGGTCAGAGGTCAGAGCCCAAACTGACTCCCCCCGCTGCGCCTGTAGCGAAGCCACAGGACGCACCCTCCGTAGCCTTGGCGAAGGAGGGCCCCGCACCGGTTCCAACTGCTCCGTCCTCCGCTCAGTCCTCTGTCCTCCGTCCTCTGTCCTCCGATGCGCCCGCAGGGCGCATCATGATTTCCCCGCTGGCCCGCAAAATCGCGTCCAACGAGAAAATCGACCCGGCCCGGCTCGCCGGCACCGGGCCGCACGGCCGCATCGTCAAGGCCGATGTCCTCGCCGCCGCCGCGAACCCCGCCCTGCTCAAAGCTTCCGCCTCAGGCCTCTCGCCTCAAGCCTCCAGCCTCGGCGCGAGCATGCTCGCACGCGGTCCCATCCAGGTCGACCGCACCGTCGCCGCCTCCAACATGCGGGCGATCATCGCCAAGCGACTGCTCGAGGCCAAGACGCAGATCCCGCATTTCTACCTCGAGATCGAGGTGGACGCCGAGCCACTCCTCGCCGTCCGCGCCCAGCTCAACGCCGCGTTCGAAAAGGAGGGCGTGAAGCTCTCCGTCAACGATTTCATTCTCAAGGCCAGCGCCGAGGCGCTCCGCCGCGTGCCGGGCGTCAACGCCTCGTGGACCGGCACGGGCATCCAGTATCACGGCGCCGCGCATGTCTCGTTCGCCGTCGCGATCGAGGACGGACTCATCACGCCGGTCATCCGGGACACGCATAACAAGTCCATCTTCCAGATCAGCGCCGAGGCCAAGCCGCTCGGCAAGCGCGCCAAGGAAAAGAAGCTGAAGCCCGACGAGTTCACCGGCGGCACCTTCTGTGTGTCGAACCTCGGCATGATGGGCATCGAGCGTTTCTCGGCTATCATCAACCCGCCCAACGCCGCCATCCTCGCCGTCGGCACCACGGTCACCAAGCCCGTCGTGAAGAACGGCTCGATTGTTGTCGGGCAGACACTGGTCCTCACCCTCTCCTGCGACCACCGGGTGGTGGACGGCGCCCTCGGCGCGCAATTCCTCGCCGCCCTGAAAGATCTGCTCGAGAAACCCGCGCTGCTGCTAGTGTGATTGAGGCGGCGCCAGTCGCGTCAACAGGTCGCCGACGAGCCGCTCCAGTTTTGGCACGTCAACTTCGAATACCACGTCGATGTCGCGCTCACCCAGACCCGGTCCCTTTCCCGCCGGCCAGCTGAGCGTATTGCCGTAGCCCGCGCCATCGGTGTTCGTGTCGATGCCAACGGCGAACGCTTCATGCCGCGTGACGATCGACGGTTCCAGCCAGACTGCGGCCGCCAGTTCATCCCACATCGGAAATCCCTCAAGGTGCCGCGACACGTAGCGCGCCACCGGCGTCCCGGCCGCGGCGATGCGTTTGATAAGCTCCGGTTTGAACAGCGTCGTCGTGGTCGGATCAATCGGCGAGAGCGTTACTTTCCGCCAGGGAGCGCGGAGCACCGCGTCCGCCGCCTCGGGGTCCCAGCGAAAATTAAACTCCAACCGCGGCATATAGATATACTCCAGGGCAAACTCGTTGTTCGCCGCATGCGGATTAAAGCTGCCGCCCATGATGACGATCTCCCTGGCCAACCCCGCGAACTTTTTGTCACGCTTCAGAGCCAGCGCGATGTTCGTCTGCGGGCCAAGCGCCAAAATCGACACCTCACCGGGAAACTCCCGCGCCTTGCGCACGAGGAAAGCATCGGCAATCTCCGCCAGCGGCTTGGTTGTGGGCTCGCCCTCGGAGGACGGCGGCACCACATCCGCCGGGTGGATGGGCCGGCGGTTCACTGTGCCAGGCGGCCACTCCTCCGTCCAGGCACCCTTGTAGACGAGCTTGCCGTGCCGCGCTTCCCAGCGCTTCGTCGCCTCCGCCGAGTTCACCAGCGGGAACGTGGCCCCGGACACGACGGGAACATCCGTCCGTCCGATGATCTCCAGCATCCGCAGCGTGTGCGCCACGCTTTCCTTCTGCCAGCCGTCGCCGCTCTCGATGGTGATGCCCAGCACTTCGACGTCCGGCGACTGCAGGACCATCAGGATGGGCTGCAGATTGGGGCCGCCGGGGCCGAACGCATCCTGGTCGATGATGACCTTGCGCTTCGGCGCAGCCCACGCCGTCACCGCGAGGCATAAAACCCATAACATTTTGACAACGGATTTCATGGATTGAACGAATGTTTGGTGGAGGGTTCAGCTCCCGCTGAGCCCTGTCCCGTCGGGAGACGGGCCCTCCAAAATGCATTTATACGTGTTATCGTGGTCAAACTCACCCTTCGGCGCGTTTCCGTGCGTCGGCTTCCATCAGCGCCTTCAATGCATCGAGGGTAGTCCTGGCCTTCGCCTTGGCCGCCGGCAGATCGGCGGCGGACTTCACCGGCTCCTGCGCGAAGAGGTAGAACTTCATCTTCGGCTCGGTGCCGCTGCCGCGGGCGGCAAATGAGTAGCCGTTGCTGAGCGTCACCAGGTAAAGATCCTGCGGAGGGATCAGCTCGTTGTCCGCGTCGTAGAATTTCTCGCGGCCGAAATCCTGGAACCGCGTCACCTTGGTCGAGCCAAACGCCTTCGGCGGCGCCGACCGGTAGGTGTCGAGGATGCGCTTGATCTTGGCCGCGCCGCTCGCGCCCTCGTAGTAGATGTTGATGACGCCCTCGAGGAAGAAGCCGTATTTCAGGTAAATCTCGTCGAGGTATTCCGGCACGGTCAGGCCGCGCGACTTCACCCACGCGCAGACCTCGGCGAACATCAGGCACGCGGCGTTGCCGTCCTTGTCACGCAGCAGGTCGTTGGGCAGATAGCCGTAGCTCTCCTCGCTGCCAAACAGGTAGAAAGAACTGTACTTGAGCAGCAGCGCGGCACGCTCGCGGAACGGCGTGGTGTCGTAGTCGAACCCCGGCCCCACCGCCGCGCACAGTTTTTCCTCGTAGCCGCGCATCTTGCTCGCGATCCACTTGAAGCCGGTGAGAGTGTTGATGACCTTGACGTTGTGCCCGCGGCCGATGGCGTCCTGCAGCGGCGTGGTCACGAAGGTCTTCACCAGGACGGCGGACTGGCTGCCCGCGACGGGAATCCAGCCGAGGTCCTTGTATTTCGCGATGCGATAGTCCGCGAGCAGGGCGCCGACCTGGTTGCCAGTGAGAATCTCCATTTTACCCGCCTTGTTGCGCACGGCCGCGCCCATCCGATCACCGTCCGGGTCGGTGGCCATCACGAGCTCATGGCCGCACTTCTCGGCGAGTGCGACGGCCAGCGCCAGCGCCTCGGCGTTTTCGGGATTCGGCGACTTGACTGTCGGAAAACGCGCGTCGAACGCCACCTGCTCCGGCACTTCCGTCACCAGCACCCCGGCATGCAGCAGCAAAGGCACGGTGGAGTAGCAGCCCACGCCGTGAATGTTCGTGTATACGACCCGCAGGGCCGACGTGCGCAGCAGCTTGTGATCGAGCGCCGCCTGCGCCGCCGCGGTCAGGTAGGCGTTGTCCGCGTCGCGACCGATGATCTCCACCGCACCGAGGTCCTTGGACAGGAATTCATGCACCGCCGACAACGGCACGGCGTTGACCTCCGCGATGATGCCCTTGTCGTGCGGCGGCGTAACCTGCGCGCCGTCGGTGAAGTAGGCCTTGAAACCGTTGTCGTGTGGCGGATTGTGGCTGGCCGTGATGACGACCCCCGTGTGGGCCTTGTAGTGCCGGACCGAAAAGCTTAGCTGAGGCGTCGAGCGCGGGCCGTCGAAGATGATCGCGATGCCGCCGAGGCGTGTCCAGGTCGAGGCCGCCAGCTGGCAGAAATGCCGCGAGAAATGCCGGACGTCATGCGCGATGACGATCTTGGGCTTCGCCTTGCTTCCCTGCTGGGCCAGGTATTTCGCGACGTAATGATAAAGTCCGACCACCGCGCGGATCAGCGTGAAATCGTTGAGCATGTTGCTGCCGACATTGGCGTGCTCGGGCGAACCGCGCGCGTCGAGCGTGCCGGTCTCCGCCCCGGCCGTGACGACCCCGATGGTGCGCCCGCGCATGCCGCCCGTGCCAAACTCGAGGTAGCGGTAGAAGCGGTCGTTGAGCTCGCCCCACTCCCCGCGCTCGACGAGCTCGTCGAGGCTTTGCTGCGCCCAGTCCGGCAAGCCGCCCTGCAGCCAGGCGGTCAGGTTTTCCACGGCGCCGGGCAGCAGCTTTCCGTCCTTGGCGGCTTGGGTGATTTTCTCGACGGGGGTCATGGGAAAGAGACAATCGATTGTTCAATGTTCATCGTCCACTGTTCATTTATCATTTTCAAAGCCCGGAAGGCATGGCTGCCGGTCAGTCGCTGGATTATCCGGGCAATGAACAATGAGAACTGAACGATGAACAATGATAAATGTTGGTCATTCCAAATACAGTCCGTCGGCGACCTCGGGCTTCACCGGCAGGCTGCGCCAGCGCTCGGCGAACGAGTCTGCGTCATAGCCAAAGAGCGGCGAGACCTCCAACCCGACTTTCGGCAGCCCGGTGGCATCGGTCTCAACCTTCGCGCCCACCGCTTTCAGCCAGCGGGCAAACTGGCGGAGCTGGTCCTCGCGGCAGGTCCGCGGCGAATCCACGCCCTCGGCGTTCTTCACCGGACTGAAGTCGTCCGCCCGCGTCGTCTCGATGACCACCGAGTTGCGGGCAAACGACAGCGCGTCGAAGACAAACATCTCGAACTTCACGCCATTGGCCTTGGCGGGCTTCACCGGCCGGCCGGCCACGTCGATGGTGGCGATTTTTTTGTCGGCGCGGTGGAAGGGCAGCGCGGCGCCCTCCCCGCCCGTCGCCATCCGGCGAGCAAACTCCCGGTCGATGACATGGATGGCGATGCTGCCGGCACTATAGCGGAGCGAGCCGTCGGGATTGGTTGCGCGCTGCATCGGGAGGGGCATGTCACTGTATTCCACCACGACGATCTTGCCGGCCTGCCGGCAGAAATGCCCGACCTTCTCCTCCGGGTAGGCCTTGGGCACCATCTTGCTCGACATCTCGGAGCCGCGCAAAAGATGAAAACCGATGAACGCGGCGTCCACCGGGCGCACGAGGGGATTGTCCACCTGGAAGTAGCTCAGGGTGTCGATGCCCGCGGACTTCATCAGATCCAGCGCGCCGCTGCGGTGCAGAGCCCGCAAGGAACCACCGTGGCCGTCGGGGCTCAGCGCCAGCGACGACTGGGTTTCGAGCAGGATCTTGCCGGTGAAATCCACGACCGGCATCCGGCCCTGGCGGAAGAAATGCACCCGGCCCTGGTCCAGGCCGAAGTGGCGGTGCTGCGCAAAGAACTCCTCCGTCTGCCCGTGGTTCGCGTGGCTGGTCATGATGAACCAGTGCAGCGGCCGGCCATGGCGCAGCCCGGCCGCCTTGATTTTTTCCGCGAACACCTGGAACAGCGGCTTCCGCTTGAGTGGCGTGACGGCGAACGTGCCCTTGGGCCCTTCGTAGCCGAGCCGCGTCCCCTGTCCGCCCGCCACGGTGAAGGCCGCGACGCGTCCCGCGCGCAGCGCTGCCTCGCCCGCCGCGCGGGCTTTCGCCCATTCCACCGCGTCGCCGCCGTTTTCCGGCAGCCGCTCGCACGGCGCCGGCGACAGGCCGGCGAGGTTCACCTCCGCGCCGGGGCCGGACTTCAGCACCAGCGTGCGGTTCAGCCGCTCCACTTCCCACAGGTCGACTTCCGCGACCTCGTCGGCCAGTGCGGCGCGCTCGCCGGCGGACAGCAAATCCCAGAAGGCAAAGACCTGACCCTGGTCCGCGGCGCGGTAGGAGGCGATTAGCTGGTCAACATCCATTGGTGATTACTGAAATTAAACGCGGAGGACACGGGGTTCACGGAGTGAGAACGCAAGCCATTGCTCTGCGACCTTCGCGTGCTCTGCGTTAAAAAGGGGTTCCTCACTTCTTTTCTTCTTCGAACCGGAAGACAAATTCCTGAGCGCGCACGTAGCCGAGCTTCTGGCGGATGAGGCGCTCGACCAGCGCGGGATCGTGGCGGAGCTGGTCGAGGTATTTCTCCTGCGCCTGCAGCCGCGCCTCGGCCTCGGCCAGCCGGCGCAGGTTGGCGGTTTCCTGGGCCCGCAGGGTCGTCAGGTCCCGGTGCATCTGCACGAAAAACGCCGCGGCCCATACCGCGATCGCCGCGAAGAGCACGGCATAAAATCCGAGGAGCAACTTGCTGTAATTCACCGGGGTCAGGGCTTTCAGATAAAGGAGCCGCCCGGAACGCAGGCAACCATTTTCAAAGGGGATTCACGCGGTTTTTGCGTGCATTTTCCCGTGCGGCCCAAATACTTGCCGAACGATGTATCAAAGTTACTACGGATTTGCGGAGATGCCGTTTCATATCACTCCGGACCCGAAATTTCTCTATCTTAGCGCCACCCATCAGGAGGCTTTGCAGCACCTGAAATACGGTGTCCGGGAGAAAAAGGGCTTCATCGTGCTCGTCGGCGAGGTGGGCTGCGGCAAGACCACGCTCTGCCGCAAGTTCCTGAATGAACTCGACCCCGCGCACTACGACACCGCGCTGGTGCTGAACCCCCGCGTCACCGAAACGCAGATGCTGAAGGCCATCCTCACCGAGCTGGGCGAGACCACCCTCGCCCGCAGCAAGAACGACCTCGTCGCCCAGGTGAACCAGGTGCTGCTCTCCCGCATCGCCGCCGGCCGCGAGATCGTGCTCATCATCGACGAGGCGCAGAACCTCTCCTTCGAGGTCTTCGAGCAGGTGCGCCTGCTCTCCAATCTCGAGACCGACAAACAAAAGCTCCTCCAGATCGTCATGCTGGGCCAGCCGGAGCTGAAGGAAAAGCTCGCGCTGGAGGAACTGCGGCAGCTGCGGCAGCGCATCCTCGTGCACTACGAGCTGCGGCCGTTCACCCGCGAAGAGATGGACCGCTACATCCACCACCGGCTCACCGTCTCCGGCAGCATGGGCCGGCCGCATTTCACGCCCTGGGCACTGCGGGCGATTTTCCAGGCCAGCCGCGGAATCCCGCGCATCATCAACAATCTTTGCGACAAGTCCCTCCTCTCGGCCTTCATCCGCGAATCCGACGAGGTCAACTACTGGGACGCCCGCCGCGCCGCCCGCGACCTCGAGCGCCTGACGGACTGATTATTTTTCATTGTTCAACGTTGATCTGCCATTTGCCATCTGGTCTGCCAAAATGAAAACTGAACAATGGACAATGAGCATTGAACAATTGTTCGGCTCTCCGCCTTCCGCTCACCGCTTGCTGTTCACTGCTCACCGCGCCGCCTCATGAGCCTCATCAACGACGCCTTGAAGAAGGCCCAGAAACAGCGGACCGGCGAGAGCTCGCCACTCGCGGCCACGCCCGGCGTCGGAGGAGAGTCGGCGGCGAGGATCGCCCAGCGCGCCAAGCCCGCCGGCTTCAATACGCAGCTCGTTCGTCTCGGCCTCGGCGCCGGCGCTGTCCTCGTGCTTGTCGTCGGGGGATATTTCGTGATGAGGAGCAAACCATCGCCGCCAGCAGTCAGCGGTCAGCCCTCTTCGCCGGCCGTGAAGCAGCCGGACGAACCAGCCATGGGCTCGGCGACGGCTGGAACCCCACCGCCCGCGGCCGCGACTCAGGCTACTCCGGTGATTCAAATCCCAGCACCTGGAGCCAGGAACCCGGAACCGGCGGCGACCACCTCCGTGGCCACGCCAAAACCTTCGGACGTGGGCGGCTTTATCCTCCCCGTCGTGACCCCGCCTTTGCCGGCGGAGGCGAAGCCGTCTCCCGGACAAACACCGGGTTTGCAGAAGCAAACAACGGTGTCCACCTCACCGGCCGCCAAACCTCAGGTTTCAGCACCGGCTTTGCCGGCGCTCCCCGTCAAGCTCGAGCCCAAGGCTATTACTTACATTGAAAACCTGCACATCGCCGGCATCCGCGCCTCGGCCACCGACAGCAAGGTGCTCATGAACGACCGCGTTTACCGCGTGGGCGACATCATCGAGCACGAGATGAACCTCAAGCTCATCGGCATCACGGCCAATTCCCTCACTTTCGAGGACGAGCACGGCGGCCGCTATACAAGGCAGTTCTGATCATTGTTCATTTATCATCGTTCAATGACTCTTGGCCCTTGGCCCGGCGACTGGGAGCTGACAACGGCGCCGGATCGAGGGAATAAAAATTGAGCAATTCCCCCCTGCTCCGTGCCCTCTGCGATCTCTGGGTTAAATTAATTCCTCCAATCCTGCTGCTCACATCTCCTGCAGCGACAGTGCCGCGAACTCCGCGCAATCGTCGTTGACCTGGTTCAGCACGCGCACGCCAATGCCGGCCTGCTTTGCATCCTTGGGCGCTTTAACGAACGCGACCAGCTCCACCCACTAGCTCACCTCGCCCGTAGTCCCGCCACTGCGGGGTGACGGCGGTTCAGTTGCGCTCTTCCCCGCTGATCGCTGGGCTGCTTCCTTCCGACCGCCCGCCACAAACATCGATACTTCATTGGCCGCGATCGTCGAAAGACCAGCCTCAGCCAGCGCGAGGCCGGTGGGCATGGCAGAAAGTAACAACCACTCGCCGTGGTGCTCCTTGGATCAGAATGCCAGAAAGACTGGCGCACTGCCCAATTGCACCAAGATGTTGGCAAACTGCGAAAACAAATTTGCCAGCACATTACCGGCCAAGCGTTTTCTTCGCATGCTTGGCTAATTTTAGACATTCAAGGCGGCCGCCAACTTTTGCTTGAACACCGGAAATGAAAAGTCACCGACGTGGCGGAGCATCGCGGCCGGAGAACGGGGATGGCGCACGAGGTCGGCCACCGCCACGGCGATCTGGTCGGTGTTGCCGTATTCGACCAAGGCCCCCACCTCGTGGTTGACGACCTCGGGGGCACCGCCGGCGCGGGCCGCCAGGCAGGGTTTGCCATAGATCATGGCCTCCAGATAAACCAAGCCGAATCCTTCCTTGCGGCTGGGCAGGGCGAAAATGTCGCAGGCCACGTATTCCTTCCGGAGCAGCGTGTCGTCAATGATCCCGGTGAAATGCACCGCCCGGCCAAGCCCGAGGGCTCTGGCAATCTCCTCCAGTCGCGGCCGGTCGTCGCCCCCGCCGGCAATGCGCAGCTGCGCGGTGGGAAACTGGCGCAGGATCTGGGGCATCGCCTCGATCATGGTGTCCACCCCCTTGTAGGGATCCGTTGCGACCAGCCGCGAGACCACCAGGATTCGGGGCTGATGGGCCTCCCGGGGCGAAACAGTTGGTTTGCCCACCGACTCGAATGCCGGGTCGAACGTATTGGGCACGACCAGCAGGCGCACCGGATCGAGAAAAGGAGCGAAGCGCAGCATCTGCCGGCGGGTGTATTCACTGACACAGAGAATCCGGTGGGCGGCGCGCAGGGCGGCGCGCTCAAGCATCGAGTAAGGCCGCCAGACCTCGATGCCATGCGCGATCAGGTAGTATTTCAGCTGGGGTCGGAAAATCGCCGCGAAACGGGCCAGGATCAGGTGATGCAGGTGTCCGCAGATAATCCGGTCCGCTTTCCGGCCACGCCACAGCACCACGAGCAGAAATAGCAGCTTGCTGCGTTCGCAGTTGTCGAGGCCGGTCAGCCGCTCACCGAGGAAAGCGCGGGTCCGGACAAATGTGTCCCCGCTGTCGCTCAAGGCGGCATAGCGAACTTCATCACCCGGAACAGCGAGTTCACACACCGCTTTCAGGTAGAGCCGCATGATCCGCGCAATGCCGCCCTCCGCGTTAAACAGTTCCGGCACGATGAACAAGGTCTTCATGGCTGGTGGCGGGGAATGTTCCGCGTGACCTGCTTGGCTGGAATGCAGGAGCCTGCTTGCAGGCGATGTGGAACGCCCGATGACAGACCATGCGCTGGATCGCCTGCAAGCAGGCTCCTACAAATAATGCAAGTGATGCCAGCCATGCGTCTACTGGTTCGCCCGACGACAAGTGAACATTGAACGAGGCAACTTGATCAATTCCGTGCTCATTCGTTTCGGCGGTTGGCAAACGCGATGAGCACGGCAAGGGTCCAGACCCGCGACCAGTTGCGCGGATCACGGTCCTGCTCAAAATCCTTCCATTCATTCCGGACGGCCGCCGCATCGAGCCACGGGCAGGCGGCAAGTGATGTGGTCGAAAATGTATCCTCCAGGAACGGCTTCAGCTCCGCCCGCATCCAGAGGGCAAACGGCAGGGCGAAACCCTGCTTGCGCCGCGTGCGGATGGCCTCGGGCACAAGATCCGCCACGGCATCGGTCAGCGCGGCTTTCGGCCGGTCCGGGTTGTATCTGAATTGATGCGGCTGGTTCCACCACCACTCGACAAACACCCGGTCAACCAGCGGCACCCGCAGCTCCAGGGAACTCGCCATGCTGAACACATCGCTGTCGCGCAGCAACACGTCGGCCATGTAGGTGCGCATCTCCCAGGCGCTGACGACCTGGGCCGGGTCCGCCCCGATCAATTCGAACACGAAGTCGTCGAGCATCGGGTGGTTCGGCCCCTGGCGGACGGCCAGACGGCGCGCGGCGGGGGCCAGCAGGGCCAGCCGGGCGGACTCGGAAAGAACCCGGCGCTGCAGGGAGCAGAGCTCGTTCAGGTCCCGGGCGTATTCCAGAAAGTCCGCCAGTTTGCGGGCGCGGGCCCCGCGTTTCCGAAGCTGGTTCACCACACGGGAGCGCAGCGCTTGGGGCAGCTGCCGCCAATACGGGATGTAGCGCACAATCCGGGGCATGTCGCGAAACGAGGGGTAGCCGCCAAACAGCTCATCGCCCCCGAGGCCCGACAGCGCGACCTTCACCCCGCCGGCATGGGCCGCGCGACTCACATAGTAGGTATTGATGCCGTCGCCGGTCGGCTGGTCGAAGGAGCCGATGATGCGCGGCAGATCCTCCGCGACCTGCCGGCCGGTCAGGATCTCCTCGTGATGATCGGTACCGAAGGTCTGGGCGGCGAGCCGGGCGGGCGATTGCTCGGAATACTCCGCCTCATTGAAGATCAGCGAGAAGGTCTTCAGCCGACCGGCGCCGGTGGCGGACATGAGGGCGACCACGGCCGTGGAGTCGAGGCCGCCGGAAAGAAAGGCGCCGACCGGCACATCTGCCACGCGATGGGCGCGGATGGTGTCCTCGAGCTGCCCGCGCAGCTCGCGGACGAAGTCCTGATGGGGCGGGTTGTCCCCAACCCGCCGAGGCTTCGACTCCGGCAGGCGCCACCACGGGGCGACATTGCAGCGGCCGCTGGCATCCACCTTGACCGCGTGGCCGGGCGGAAGGTTGGCGATGCCGCGGTAGATGGTGCGGGGCGCCGGCACGGCGAACCAGGCGAGATAATCGCCCACCGCCACCGGGTCGATCTCGCGTGACATCAGTCCGCTCGCGAGCAGGGCGTTCAGCTCCGAGGCAAAGACGAACGTGTCCGCCGGCAGCTCGGCATAGTAGAGAGGCTTGATGCCGAGCGGATCGCGGGCGGCGAAGAGCGTGTGCTCCTGCGTGTCCCACACGGCGAAGGCAAACATCCCGCGCAGGCGCGGCAGGCAGGCCTCGCCCCAGTGGGCGTAGGCGGCCAGCAGCACCTCGGTGTCGCAGTTGGTCTGGAAGGCATAACCGCCCGCCACCAGGCCGGCCCGTAATTCCCGATGGTTGTAGATGGCGCCGTTGAAGACGAGGTGGAAACGGCCGTCCGGAGTCACCATCGGCTGGTGGCCGTGCGCCGGGTCGATGATCGACAGCCGGCACATGCCGATGGTCGCCGGGCCGGATGAGACCAGCCCCTCGTCATCCGGGCCGCGATGCTGCTGCCGGGCGATCATCTGCCGGACGATGCTCTCGCGCTCCCCGGTGCCATGCCGGGCGCTGATGACTCCGGCTATGCCGCACATGATATTTTGGATTCCATCAAAGTTGGATGTTTCCCAGCCACTGAATCTTTAACACAGAGGACACAGAATCCTTAGAGTGCATTTGGCCAAATTCATCAGACGCCCGGCTTCACCAATACTCCGCGTCCTCTGCGAACTCTGCGTTAAAATCATTCTGTTCGGTAATTCAGAGTTTGATGCCTTTTAGCCAGGAGCGGTTCGCGACATGCCAGTCCACCGTTAACCGGAAGCCGTCCTCCGGCGCCACTTGTGGCGACCAGCCGAGGAGGCGCTTGGCTTTGGCAATGTCGGCCCAGGTCTCCTTGATGTCCGCGACGTGGAAGGGCCGGCCCTTGATCTTTGCCTTTTTGCCGAGAGCCTTCTCGATGAAGGCAATGACAGTCTGGAGTGAAATCGGGTTCCGCCCGCCGCCGAGATTGATGATCTCGTAGCTGAGGGGCTTGACGGCGAGAACCGTTCCGCGGGCGATGTCGTCCACATAGGTGAAGTCGCGCGACTGCGTGCCGTCGCCGAATAGTTCCAGCGGCTTGCCTTCATCAATCCACTTGATGAAACGGAAAGGTGCCATGTCGGGCCGGCCGGCCGGCCCAAACACCGTGAAGTAACGCAGCACGGAAATATCCAGCCCGTAGAGCTTGTAGTAGCTATAGGCCAGGACCTCGGCCGCCTTTTTCGTCGCGGCATAGGGCGACTGCGGCGTGTTGACCTCCTGGTCCTCCGTGAACGGCATCGGGCAGCCGCTGTAGAGCGATGAGCTCGACGCCAGCACCTGCTTCTTCACGCCGTGCTTCCGCTGGCACTCGAGGAGATTGAGCGTGCCGAGGACATTCGTGCTCAAGTAAACCTGCGGATGCTCCATGCTGTAGCGCACGCCGGCCCGCGCCGCCAGGTTGAAGACGGCGTCGAATTTGTGCGCCTGAAAAATCTTCTCCAGCGCTGCGAGGTTTTCGATGTCGAGCGCACGGAATTCAAAGCGGTTGTTGGTTGCCGGTTGCTTGTTACTGGCAAAAACTGAAACCTTCGGATCAGACCCCAACAACGAACAACTCTTACCCAATAACTTTGAAAGGCGGTGGTCTTTCAAACGCACATCATAGTAGTCATTCAGATTGTCGATCCCGACGACGGTATGGCCGTCCGCCAGGAGTTGCTCGGCAACCTTGGCGGCGATGAATCCGGCTACGCCCGTCACCAAGTAGGTGCGGGCAGGGTTATTGATTGTTGGTTGTTGGTTATCGGCCACAAAAAGTCACAAAATACGTTAAAATGCAGAGGACGCGGAGCTCACGGAGGAAGTTCATTTATTGCCCAAACAGTTTCTCTGCGATCCCTGAGTTAAAAAAATCTTAGCTCGCTGCCAGCTGTTCGCTGTCTGCGCGCGCCATCAGCCGCGCGACATCCGTCGCGGCGGTCTTCGGCGACCAACCGAGCGTTTTTTTGGCGTGCGAGGCATCGCCGACGAGATTCGCCGCGTCGGCCGGCCGGTAGAATTTGGGATCAACCTGAATGACGACCGCGCCGGTGTCGGTGCGCCGCCCGGTCTCCCCCGCTCCCTTGCCCTTGAATTTCAGCTCAAGGCCAAGCTCGGCAAAAGCCGCCGTTGCAAATTCCCGCACCGAACAGGTCTTGCCCGTGGCCAGGACGTAGTCGCCGGGTTTTTTGGCCTGGAGCATCCGCACCATGGCCGTGACGTATTCCGGCGCGTAGCCCCAGTCGCGCCGGGCATCGAGATTGCCGAGAGTGAGCAGGGCCTGCCGGCCGGCCTTGATCCGGGCCGCGCCGAGCGTGATCTTCCGCGTCACGAAATTTTCTCCGCGCCGGGGCGACTCATGGTTGTAGGCGATGCCGCTGCACGCGAACAAACCGTAGGCGTTGCGGTAGACTCGGCACAACTGCGTGGCGAAGGACTTGGCGCAGCCGTAGGGATTGACGGGATTGAAGGGCGTGGACTCGGTCTGCGGCGAAGACCGGGGCACGCCGAAGATCTCCGAGCTGGACGCGTGATAGAAACGGACGGGATAGGCGAGATCACGCAGGGCTTCAAGCAAACCGAGCGTGGCCATGGCGTTTTCCTCGCAGGTGACTTCGGGGATCTCGAAGCTGAGCCCGACGTGGCTTTGCCCGGCGAGGTGATAGACCTCCTGCGGCGAGATTTTCTTCAGCAGCCGGCGGAGCGAGGTCCGGTCGGTCAGGTCGCCGTAGTGCAACACCAGCCGGCCGGCCGGAACAGAAGGGCCGGAGCGGAGGTGGTCGATGCGCGAGCGGTTGAACATGCTCGCCCGCCGCACCAGGCCGTGGACGGTGCAGCCGCCGGCCAGCAGGTGCTCGGCGAGATAGGAGCCGTCCTGACCAGTGATGCCGATGATGAGCGCGGAGCGCGTGCTGGAGCTTGGAGCCGGGAGCTTGGAGCGCGGAGCCATGATGGTGCGGTTATTGGTTATCAGTTATTGAGTATTCGGGTCGAGCCATCGAACCAACAACAAAGGCCCTAAACATCAACGCTCCGTGCCTTGACCGCAGCGCTTCGCCCCGTCGCTTCCATTGAGGCGACTTAAACTGTTGGTTGGATTTACTGCCATCTACTAAACTCCAACTCCTGGCCCTCAGGTTTCGGTTTTCATGTCTCGTCGCCCGCGCTCTACCCCCGCGCCGCGAGATATTTTTTCATCGCGGCGAGCGGGAGCGCGTTGAGCACGCTCTCCTTCGTCAGCCAGCCTTTGCGGGCGATGCCGACGCCGACCCTGAAGAAGGCGAGCTGCGCGGTCCGGTGGGCGTCGGGATTGATGCTGGTGAGCAGGCCTTTCTCCGCCGCCTTCTTCCAATGCCGCCAGTCCAGGTCCAGCCGCCAGGGGTTGGCGTTCAACTCGATGGCCACGCCGTTGGCGATGGCGGCGTCGATGACCTTGTCCACATCCACGTCGTAGCTCTCGCGCTCCAGCAGCAGCCGGCCCGACAGGTGCCCGAGCATCGTCACGTGCGGCTGCTCCAGGGCGCGGATGATGCGCTTCGTCATGACCGCCCGCTCCTGCCGGAACGAACTGTGCACTGACACCACGACGTAATCCAACTGGGCGAGCATCTTTGCATCGAAGTCCAGTTTCCCGTCGGGGAGGATGTCGCATTCCGTGCCGGTGAAGACGTGGCACTTGAATTTCTTCGACGCGTTGAGTTTTTTGATCTCGGCGATCTGGGCGACGAGCCGCTCCTCGGTCAGGCCCCGGGCCTGGACGCTGGACTTCGAGTGGTCGGCGATGCCGAGGTAGTCGAGCCCGAGGACCACCGCCGCCGCGGTCATTTCCTCGAGTGTATTGTGTCCGTCGGAGGCGGTCGTGTGGTTGTGAAACACCCCGTGGATATCGCCCTCCTCCACGAGCGCAGGCAGCGTGTGCTTCTCCGCCGCCTCGATCTCCCCCAGCCCTTCGCGCAACTCCGGTGGTACAAAAGCCAGCCCGAGCTTCTTGAACAGTTGCTCCTCTGTCTTGATGTCCGTTTTGTGACTTCTGTCCTCGGGCTTGAGTTCCCCGCTTGGACCGTGCTTCTCGTCGGCGGGAAAGAGCCCCCACTCGCTCATCGACAGCCCGCGGGCGAGCGCCCGCTGCCGCATCTGGACGTTGTGGTCCTTTGAGCCGGTCAGATGATGCAGCGTGAAGACGAATTGCTCCGGCGGCACGAGCCGCAGGTCCGCCTGCAGGCCGGATTCCAGCCGCACGCTGGCCTTGGTCTCGCCGCGCGCCGTGACCTCCTTGATGCCGGGTCGCGTGACAAACCACTCGACGATCGGCGCGGGGTCGGTCATCGCGACGAGAAAATCAATGTCCCCCACCGTCTCCATCCGCCGGCGCAGGCTGCCGCAGGCCTCGACTTGTTTCACGCCCGGCAGTTTCCGCAGGCCCTGCAGGATGGGCTCGGCGGCCTCCCAGGCCTCGAGCCAGAGATGGCGCCTGTTGTAAGCCTCGCGATTGCGGATCCCGGAGAGAATGCGCTCCGCGGTTTTCTCGCCGAAGCCGTCGAGGGCCGCAACCGTGCCCGCGGCGCACGCCGCCCGCAGCTTGGCGATGGTGTCGATGCCGAGTTTCTCCTGAAGGGCCCGGGCCTTCTTCGCGCCGATGCCGGGAATCCGCAGAATCTCAACCATCCCCGCTGGCACGGACGCTTGCAGCTTGTCGAAAAACTCCAGCCGGCCGGTCGTGTGCAGCTCGGTGATTTTCTGCGCCAAGGCCTGGCCGATGCCCTTGACCTCCTCGAGGGTGCCCGCTTCGACGCGCTGCGCGATCTCCGCCTCGCCCAGCGACTCGATCACCCGCGCCCCGGCCTGGTAGGCCCGGATCTTGAAGGGATTCTCGCCCTTCAGCTCCAGCAGGGTGCCGATCTCGGTCAGGACCGCGGCTATTTCCGTTTTGTTCACAAGGATAGTATTTGGACAGGATTAACAGGAGCAATGCAGAGATTTCAGGCGATTGAACATCTTGTCTTTTATCCAGTAAATCCTGTCAAAGCCTCAACGCGAGCGCGACGAGCCGCGCGACTTCGGCGCGATTCACCTTGCCCTGCGCGTTCGCCGGCCAGCCGGCCAGCGGGACGAAGTGCTTCGGCCGCTTGGCCGGGGACAGCAGCCGGTTCACGACCTCGTTGACCATATCCAGCCTGGGTCGGGCAGACTCCAGGTAGGCGGCGACGACCACCTGTCCCCATTCGGCATCCGGCACGCCGAGCACGACGACCTCGGGCAACTCTCCGCTGCCCCGCAGCACGGCCTCCACCTCGGCGGGGTCAACCTTCTCGCCGCCGGTGATAATCACCCCATCGCGCCGGCCGAGGACTTGCAGGTGCCCGCGGGCATCGAGCCGCCCCAGATCCCCGGTCGCAAAATCCAGGCGGTCGCGCCACTGCGGATGATAGCCGCGGAACAACGACTCGCCGCCGACCATGATCACCTGGTCGCCGCCAATCCGCACGGTCGCGTGGGGCAGCGCGGAGCCATTGCTGCGCAATCCGAGCAGGAATTCCGGCGGACGCAGCGCCGTGACCATGGCAGCTGTCTCCGTCAGGCCGTAGCCCGGCGACAAAGGCAGTTGCTGCGCGACCGCCCGCTCGAGCAATTCCGGCCACGCCGGAGCGCCGCCGAGAAAAATAGTGCGGAATCCCCGCAGCCACTCCACCGCCGCTGCGCTCCGCAACAGCCTTTCCAGTTGCGTCGGCACCAGCGAGATCACCCAGCCTTGCGGCTTCGCCGGCAGCGCCGGCAGGACTCCGCCCTCGACGGCTTTCCAGTCGATCGGCCGGTATTCACCGCCAGTCAGCGCACACCGAATCCACGCCATCAGACCGCTGACATGGTGCAGCGGGAGCAAGCCGGCGGCGTTGACCTGTGTCATCTTGAAGTGAATGCAGAATCCACGCACCGCCGCCGCGATGGTTTCCTCGTCATGCCGGGCCAGCTTCAGCTGACCACCCGTGCCGCCGGTCGGAATGCAAAGCCAGCCCTTGCCCGCGGCCGTGGCCGGCGTGACCTGCGCCTGCTCGCGCAATGCGGCCAGTTGACGCCGCTCCTGCTCGCCCCAGGTGTCACCAACCAGCATCACCACGCCGCCCTGCGCCACGGCCGCCGCCAGCGCCGCCATGAAGCGTTGTGGCTCAGCCTCCTCGATCACGGTCGCTTCACGTCGCGGCTCGGCGACGAGTCCCACCGGGGCGCCGAGCAACCGGGCTAATTCAGCGCGTTCCATAATTCCTCCCCGGGATTGGTGGCGATGCAGGAAGCGTCCGCGAGCGGCCCAATGGCCGGGCCGTCCCAGCGCCGGCCGCCGAAAACATCGCCGGCGCCGAAACCCAGCGCCCGCTTGGTGAGCGACCGGCCTAATGCCGCGCGCAAAATCGCCGAGCGCCCCAGCGCCGTCTCGATGGCACTCGAAAGCACGACATCGGCCTTGGTGGCCAGGATCCACTTGGCCAGTTCATCCAATGACCCCGCGAGCGCCGGCTTGATGACAAACACGCCCGGCCAGCCCAGCCCCTGCCAGCGGCGCGCCTCGGCCAGACGCACGACGGATTCATCCAGCGCGAGCGTCACCGGAAAATCCCGGGCGAGTCCGAGCAAAGTGTCCTCATCCTCCGGTGTCACGGGTTGCTCGACAAACTCAACCGGCCGCCCCGCGCAGCGCCCGAGCCAGCGGCCGGCCTCGCGGCGGTTCCAGACGCCGTTGGCATCGAGCCGCAGTTTCGCGTGGGCCGGAAGCAAGGTCAGCAAGTCGTCCAGCAGGCCGAGTTCCTCGTCCACGGCGCCGACGCCCACCTTCCATTTGAACGCCAGAAAGCCGGCCCCCAGCTTCACGGGCAGCGCCTTGAGCGCGTCGCCGCCGGCCGGTAGCAACGCCGCGACCGGCAACCGGGTCGTGGCCGCGGCCTTGCCAGGTTGCTCCCGCGCCTGCTCCAGGGCGAAGCGCACGCAACCCATCTGCTCCGGGACGGCGTCGAGCACCTCGCTTGCGACCTTGGCCCCGAATTTCCGGCAGGTCTCCTCCGCCCCGGCCAGCGTTTCAGTCCCAAACCACGGAATGGGCGCGATTTCCCCAAAACCCACCCGGCCCGACTCGTCCTCCAGCCGCACGATGATCCCCTCGCGTTCCATCCACGGCCCATGCGCGGTGCGAAGCGGCGCCCGCAGCGGCAAACGGTAGGTTTTATAGTCGAAACGATAAACCATGGAGGGAACTACCGAATACACGGAAGCATCCTAAAAAACAGGCTGATTTTTAACGCAGAGGTCGCAGAGACAGACCTGCTGGGTGGTTTAAACTCTGCGCCCTCCGCTTCCTCTGTGTTAAAAATAAATTGTCCGTATTCCGGGCAAATTATCGTTGAGCTTTGCCGCGGCAGGAGTATTTCGTTCACGGCAACGATGACCAAGCCTGTTGCCTCTTCCGCCAGCGATTCGGATTTTTACCTGCCTGCCGATCGCTTCTTCGCCGCCAACCTGCCGAGCGCGCTGACCTATGACGACGTCTCGCTCGCCACGCTCCACTCGGAAATCCTGCCCAAGGACACCGACCTGGCCACGTCGCTCTCCGACAGCCTGCGGCTGCAGATCCCGATCATCTCATCGGACATGGACACCGTGACCGAGTCGCGCATGGCCATCGCCATGGCCCTGAACGGCGGCCTCGGCCTCATCCATTACAACCTGCCCGGCAAGGAACAGATCAAGGAGGTCGCCCGCGTGAAGCGCCACATCCACGGCCTCATCCAGGATCCCATCACCGTCTCTCCCGACGCGCTGGTCAGCGAGGTTCTTGCGATGATCGACCAGAAACGCTTCGACTTCCGCACCTTTCCCGTCGTCGACGATTCCGGCAAGCTCGCCGGCCTCCTCTCGGGCAATCTGGTCAAGGACCGCTACAAGTCCAAGAAGGTCGCCGAGGTGATGACCCCCCGCAAGCAGCTCATCACCGTGCAGGAAAAACGCATGGCCGCCGACCCGATCAAGGAGGCCGACCGTTTCTTCACCGAGAACGTCGGCATCCACAAGATTCTCGTCGTCGACGACAAGGACCACCTGTGCGGCCTGGTCACCATCTCGGACGTCGAGCGGATCACCAGCGAGACCAAGTCCCGCCGCAAGCCCGCGCGCGATTCGCAGTTCCGCCTAGTTGTCGGCGCCGCCATCTCGCCGATCCGCAAGGCCAGTGGCGAGCTCGACCGCGACAAGGTCATCGCCCATGTCGGCGAACTCGTGGACGAGGCCGTCGATGTCGTCGCCGTCTCCACGGCGCACGGCCACACCGCCGGCGTCGGCGACATGGTGAAGCTCATCCGTGGCGCGTTCAAGGACCTCACCATCATCGCGGGCAATGTCACCAGCGCCGCCGGGGTCGAATTCCTCGCCCACGCCGGCGCCAACGCCATCAAGATCGGTCAGGGCCCGGGTTCCATCTGCACGACCCGCATGGTGGCGGGCGTCGGCATCCCGCAGCTCACGGCGCTTCATGTCTCCGGCCAGGGCGCGGCGAAGAGGGGCATCCGCCTCCTCGCCGACGGCGGCATCACCAAGTCGGGCGACATCGTCAAGGCGCTGACGCTCAGCGACGCCGTCATCCTCGGCGGACTGCTCGCCGGCTGCCGCGAGGCGCCGGGCGAAATCATGGAAATCTCGGGCAAACTCTACAAACAATACCGCGGCATGGGCAGCCACGCCGCGATGAAGGCCGGCTCGGCCGCCCGCTACGGCCACGACAAGGCCGACACCTCCCGCAAGGTGGCGGCCGAGGGCATCGAGGCGCTCAAGGAAGTCTCCGGCTCGGTGGACGACGTGCTCGGCAACCTCATCGGCGGCGTGCAATCGGGCATGGGCTATCTCGGCGCCAAGGATCTCGGCGAACTCCGCAAAAAGGCCCGCTACGTCCGCGTGACCCCCGCCGGCCAGAAGGAAGCCGCCCCGCACGACGTCATCGAAGTCGCCACCCGGCACGGGTGATGAGCAGCTGGCGTCGCCAGTTGCTGGGCTCGACCCAGCATCCGACAGTTGACAACCAATAACTACAGCGCCTAGGGGGCGTTGCGGTAAACCCGCACGTAGTCGATGCGGTATTCCTGCGGGAACTGCGTGGTGGCGTCCGGATAGCCGGGCCACAGGCCGCCGACCGCGAGATTGAGCAGAAGAAAACAAGCGTTGTCATCGAACACCCATTTCGCACCGGCGGGCAGATTCGCGGGCGTCAGCGTGTGGTAGATTTGTCCGTCCAGCAGCCAGTCGATGCGCCCGGGCCGCCAGTCGACGGCAAACACATGGTAGGCATCGGCAAAATTGGCGCGCTTGGGCAGCACCGTGGACTTCGTCAGGCCGTGCTGGCCCGAGTAACCCGGCCCGTGCAGTGTGCCGTGGAGCGTGCCGGGCTGGTGGCCGATGAGTTCCACCACGTCGATTTCGCCGCAGGCGGGCCATGGCACCTGGTCGATGCGGTCGCCGAGCATCCAGAACGCCGGCCAGATGCCCTGCCCGCGCGGCAGCTTCAGACGGGCCTCGATCCGGCCGTAGCCCGTCGCGAACTTTCCCCGGGTCTTCAGACGCGCCGAGGTGTAGCCGCCCGCGGGCGTGCGCACGGCCTTCAACACCAGCGCGCGGCCATCGGTGGCTTCGGGGTCATCGACGACAAAGGAATTCTCCCGCGATGCGGTGTAGGTCTGCAATTCCTTGTTGCCCCAGCCGGTGTTGCCGAGGTCATGAACCCACTTCGCCGGGTCGGGCCCCGTGCCGGCCGCCTGGTTGAATTCATCCTGCCAGACGGGAGTGGAAGCGGAGGTAATCATGGCGAAGGTGAGAGGGAGCAGGACGCAAAGGAATCGTTTCATGGCGCAAGACTCATCGGGCGGCCCCGACGTAGGTCTGGATGGCGTGCGCCGGCACGGTGCAGGCCAGCGCCTCGCCGCCGGTGGCCAGGGTGAAAGGCACGGCGGCATCCGAGCGGTTGAGGACGACGACGGCGAGGGAACCGTCGGGGTTGGCGAAGGCGGCCGACTCGAGCGGCGCCGGCCCGCCGGCGGAGGCGATGCGGCGGGCGCCAGGTTTCACATAGCGGCTGAAGTGGCCGATGTAATAGAAGCCGCTCTGGTAGCGGACGGTGCGGGTGCGGGTGTCCACGATCACGGGTGCGTCGCAGAAATTGCCCACGTGGTTCGGCCCGCCGCGCTCATCGAGAACGATGTTCCAGTCGATATAGCCGCAAACCCAGTTCGAGAAGTCGCCGATCATCTGGTGCGCGTAGCCCTCGCCGTGCTCCCAGGCCCCGATGGTTTTGCCGCCCTCCCAACAGCCCTCGGTGAAGAGGATGGGCTTGTCGGGATACTTGGCGTGGACGCGGGACGAGGCGGCGAAGTCGTTGCTCACATACCAGTGCAGGGCCAGGCCCCAATAATACCTGGCTGCCGCCGGATCACCAAAGCTGGCGTCCGCGTGCTTCTCCATGATGTCGCGGTTGTGGTCGAGCGGGAGCAGCTTGACGCCCGACAGGCCGGCGGCGGCCAGCGCGGGCCCCAGGTGATTTTTGACGAAGTCGCGCTCCTGCTCCGGCGAGTAGAGGCAGGATTCCCAGACCTGCTTCGCCTGCGGCTCGTTCTGCACGGTCAGCGCCCAGACCGTGAGATTTTCCTCGGCCTTCATCTGCTGCACGAACCTGACGAAATAGTTCGCCCAGGCCGGGGCGTATTCGCCGCGCAGCGCGCCGCCGTCGTCCATGCGATTGTTGGTCTTCATCCAAGCCGGCGGACTCCACGGCGAAGCGAGCAGGTGGAGATTTCCGCCGGAAGCCTGATCCGCGTCATGGATGAGCGGGAGGACCCACCTGCGCATCGGCGCGAGCGTGAAGTCGTGCAGGTCGTAGTCGCCCGGCGTGGCGTCGAGCGTCCACATGTTGAGGGAGAAATCGCAGCTGTTGATGTGGGTGCGGGCCAGGGTGTAGCCGATGCCATCCTTCGGGTCGTAGTAGCGATGGAGCACCTCGGCGCGGGTGGCGGCCGGCAGTTGGGCCAGCACATAGGCGGCAGATTCCGTCAGCGCGCCGCCGAAGCCGGCCATCTCCTGGAATTTCTGCGTCGGGTCGCAGACGAGGGCGCCCGCCGCCGAGGCGGCGGCGACCGGAGCGGCGACGGGCGTGAGGCGGTGATCATTGTCGCGCGCGGTCTCGATCACCGACCAGTGGCGGGGAGTCTGGGCGGAAAGCAGCGTGGGGGTGAGCGCCAAAAGGCCGGCGGCCAGGAAACGGGAGGATTTCATGGGAGGAGGGAATCAGGCAGGGGCGGGGTTGGACTTGCGGGCGGCGAGATCGCGCTCGATCTGTTTCACCTGCGGTTCGTCCAGCGCATAGAAGATGGTCGCGAAGCCGGCCAGAAGGGCGAAGACACCCGGCAGCAAACTGAACAACAGGGTGATGCCGTGGAGCACGCGGGGCGTCTGCTCCGCATTGGCGACGAACCCGTAGTAGGCCAGGAGCCAGCCAATCATGGCACTGCCGACGGCCAGGCCGACTTTCTGCACGAAAACGGTGGCGGAAAAAATCAGGCCCGTGGCGCGGCGGCCGAACTTCCACTCGCCATAGTCGGCGGTGTCGGCGTAGAGCGACCAGACGATGGCGGGGGTCGGGCCGGCGGCAAACGACGCGATGATGTTCAGCGCGTAAAGCAGCGGCAGATCGTGCGGGCTGACAAAGTAACACGCCGCGATGCCCGTGCCGTTGACCAGGGTGAGCACGATCATCAGCGAACGCCGGGAGAAGCGGGCCGTGAACAGCTTGGTGGAGAGTGCGCCCACGATGAAACAGAGAAAGCCGACCAGGTTGAACGTCCCGATAGCCGACTCCTGGCCGACGCAGTATTTGAAGTAATAGATGCCGGCGCCGTTGCGGAGCCCGACGTTGGCGAGATTCAGGAAGGCGACGAAGAAGAGGACAAGCCAGGGCGCGTTGGATTTCAAGTCGCGCAGGTCCTTGCCGAGCGAACCTGCCTGGGGCGGCGGGGAGACCACGCGCTCCTTCGTGTTCGCAAAGGTGTAGAGAAACATGCCGACGGAAAGCACGGCGAAGATCGCCATCGTGTTGCGAAAGCCATCCGCGGGGGAGCCGCCGACGCCGGTCAGGAAATCCTTCAGGCCGGGCACGAGCCAGCCGATGAGCAGAGCGCCCGTGAAGGCGCAGGCGAAGCGATAGGAGGACAGCGAAGTGCGGTCCTCGGAGGAGGGCGACATCACGCCCATCAGCGCGCCGTAGGGCGTGTTGATCGCCACGTAGGCGATGAGCATCAGCGTATAGGTCACGTAGGCGTAGACCAGCTTGCCGTGGGCGCCAAGGGCCGGGTTGGCGAACATGATCCAGCCGAGGATGCCATAAGGCAGGGCGCCCCACAGGATATAGGGGCGAAACTTGCCCCAGCGCGTGTTGGTCCGGTCGGCGAGGACGCCGACGACGGGATTCAGGGTGGCCACCGCGATCGGAACGATGAACATCAGCGTCCCGACGGCGGCGGACTGCAGCCCGAAGATGTCCGTATAATAATAAACCAGGAACAGGTTGAACGCCTGGAAATAGAAGTTCGAGGCGGTGTCGCCGAGGCCGTAGGCGAGTTTTTCCTTGAAGGACAGACGGTCGCTGGGAGGGGTGGTCACGACGGAGGGAGGGGTTGGGAACGCGGCGGAATGCCGCGCGGTGCAACGACCATGCGCCACAGGCGCGCACGACGGAAGAGGAAAGCGGGGACGGGAAGCGCGCACCGGATTGCAACCGGTGCGCGCTGTTACCCCTTAAGCTACCACTTGCTGAAACATGAAGCGCATCGCGCCCGGTCAGAATGCAATGTCATAGGAAAGCCGGGCCGTGATCGGCGGGTTGTAGATCAGGCCGTAGAGTTTGGTGTCGTTGAGCAGGTTGAACACGTTGAGCTGGAGCGACTGGTTATGGTCGCGGCTCTTCCATTCCTTGCGGACAAAGCAGTTCACGGTCAGCTGGGAGGGCATATAGAGGACGATGACCTTGCCATTCACATCGGTCTGGACCTGGTTGCTGCCGTGGGTGACCCCGGAGAAGTAGGCCCGCTTCGAGGCCCAGTCGCCGCCGGCGCCGGCCACCCAGCCCTTGAGTGAGCCGCCAAACTTGTAATTGGCAAAAACCGTGTAGCGGTTCTTGGGCGTGTCATCACCCGGGAAGGTGCCGGTGTTCGTGCGCGTCGAGGTGTCGGTCGGGTCCGTGTAGGCCGCGGCCAGCGTCTGGCCCTTCAGGCCGAAGCCGCCGTTCGGGAAATACCACGTCGCCCACTTGTCCTGCGGATACGGATACTTGATCCACTGGCCCTTGTTGGTCAGCTGGACGGAATTATTGACCGAGCCCGAGAGCACGATCTGCAGGTGATCGTTCGGCGTGAAGAGGATCGTGCCGTCCCAGCCGCTTGCTTCGGAGATGGACGGGATGGCGGCCTGCTGGGGCCCATTCTGAAAGGCGGCATCGTCCAGGGTCGCATTGTTGACGCCGGGATCGTTGGTGGAGTTACCTTGATAGATCCAGCCGGCCCAACCGGGCGCAGCGGCGGCAAACTGGGCATCCAGCCACGCAGCACCGGCAGGATTGCTGGCGTTGAGGTAGATACTGCCTGCATTTTGACTTTGGTTGTTAATGGGGGAAACCAGCGTAACGGCGCCGGCGTTCACGGCCGCCACCCAAGCGGCTTGCTCCGCCGCATTGGGGGTATAGGTCTGACCATTGGCCACGAAGCCAGGGAGGGTTATAACACTGCCATCTGCAGCATGGGTGGTATAAGGTGTGGCGGCAAAGGGATTGAAGAAGCCGGTACCGTTCGCATCGCCGAGATTGTAGATGATGGGCTTGTTCGGATCAAAGCGGGGGTGCCCGAGCGGAGCCGGGGTGGAAAAGCCCGAGGCCAGCCAGGCGTGCTTGGTAATTTTAAAGTGGCTGATCGAGCCGGAAATCTTGCCGTCCATGAAGTCAAACTTGATGCCGATTTCCTTGCTCTTCGCGGTATCGGCGCCCACCGGGGCCCCGGACAGGGCCTCGTGCAAGCCGCCAAAGTTCGGCTGAAACCCGTCGGCCTTCAGGGCAAAGGCCGAAAGACTCTTCGTGAGCTTGACCATGACACCCAGCTGGCGGGAGGTCGCCTTGGTCTGCCCGGCGACACTGGTGGTGGTCGTGGCCACACCGGCCGAGGTGACCTGAGTGTTGGTGGACCAGTTGTCGCTGGTGTCCTTGCGGACGCCGGTCATGAGGATGATCCGGTCGTCCACGCCACCGAGGCGGCCGAACTTGGCAAAATTATTCAGGTAAAACGCCTTGTCCCATCCCTTGTTGATGTTGCCGCGGTTGTTCTGATAGAGGGCAGGCGCGGGTGAACCGTCACCCTGCACGCTGAAGCGGATGGGCGTCAGATCGAGCGGCCCCTTGAAGCTGTAGAGACCGGGAAGGGTCTGGGAGTTGTCAGCGGAAATCTTATTATACAACTCCGAATAACCCGCGAGCACCTGGTCCTCCAGGCGATACCATTTGTCCTGGAACAGCAACTTGCGGGCGGTCAGCTCGACCCGCTCCTGATCGCGCATGGTCTCCGCGTTGTGCTGGTTCCAGGCATACCGGACGACCTCATTGTTGAACGTGCCGTAGCGCAGGTTGCCGTTGGAAGGGGTGACGCCGTCGAGGCCGTTGTCGAGCGACGTCAGGGTGATCGTCTGCGAGAGGTTGAACCCGGGATTGCCGACCGAGACCTGCTGGATGCCACCGTTGGCGTCCTGGGTCTGGACTTTATACTTGGTGTGGTTGTAACCGACGAGGAAGTCCACCTGCGGCAGGAAATCGGTCTCCTTGACCAGCCGCTGCGTGCCGAGGATTTCAATGTTCGACTGCTGCTGGTTGTTGAAGGTGTCCGGGCCCCCGAGATTGAAGGTCCGCTTGTCGGCGCCCGGCGGCCAGTAGAAACCCGTCGCCTCGAGCTGGTCGTTGTTGATGGGCGTGGCCCCGGTGCCCTGGGCGGCGCGCAAAGCGCGGAAACCGTAGCCGCTCTGCTTGGATTTGGAGTATTCCGTCTCCACCAAAATCTCGGTCGTCTTTGTCGGCTTCCAGGAAATGGAAGGCGAGATGAAATAGTGCGAGTTCTTCTGGGAATCGATGTTGGTTTTCGAATTCTCCCAGGTTCCGAGCACGCGGTAATCGACGCTCGAGGTCTCGCTGATCGGTCCGGTCACGTCCAGGCTGCTGCGCATGAAACTATTGGTGCCGTATTGGAACGAAGCCCGGCCCTGCTGCCGGTGCAGCGGCCGCTTGGTGAGATAATCGACCACGCCGCCGAAATTTCCCGTGCCATAAAGCAACGCGTTCGGCCCCTGCACCACCTCGATGCGGTCGATGTTTATGGAGTCACTCGGGCTGCCCCGGAGGAAACCGTCGCGCAGGACGTTGTTGGTGAGGAAGCCGCGGATCTTGAGCTGCGTGCCGCTGATGTTCGAAGTGATCCCCTCGGGATTGTTCACGCCGCCCGGACCGTAGGCGCCTCTTTGAATGCCTCCCACCCCCCCCTTGTTTTCCAGGTCATTCTGGGTCTGGAGCGAGATGCTCGAGGCATAGGAAAGTGATTTGCGCAGATCGGTCGCGCCGATGTCGCTGATGAATTCGCTGGTGATGACCTGCATGGGGATTGGCAGGTCTTTGATCGGCGTGTTCACGCGCGAGCCGGAGATCGCATTGGTTGCCGCATAGCCCCGATCCTTGTCGGTCGTGACCGTGAACGGTGAGAGCACGAGCACCTCCCCCTCCAGCGTGCCGGTCTTAGCGTCTTTCTTGGCCACTTTTTCCGGGGCGGCCGGCTTGTCGACCGCCGCCGGCTGGCTGTTCGAGGTTTGCTGCGCACGGGCCGTGAGCGGCCATGCCAGGACGGCGGCTGCGCTAATCAGTAATCCCGCGTAGAAAGCGGAACATTGCTTGTGGTTCATGGGGTGTCGGTGTTTTGGGTCCCGCGGGCGGCGGAATGTCACGGTGTTTCCAGAGGGAAACGGTGCGCAATCAGACGCTCGAAGGGTAAGAGGTTGAGGGGGGTGTCCGGACACTGCCGGGCTCTGGCGTAATGAGAGGAAATTAGGTGCATAACTGTCAATTTATTAGTGCATATCTTGTTGCATGGCTATTTTGGAATAACAAATATCCATAAGTGGCTATTGTTTAATATATATATGGCTACATTTTATTTGTTGTATCGGATATTATCAACGTAGTTGTTTATTTTGTTGCATAGCCTTTATTGGTCATGATTGCGTTTTGCTGTCGAGCCACACGGCCCGCTTCAAGAACCAACCCACCCCTTCCGCCCGCTGCTCCCAATCATGCCGTCCGTGAACCAAGAACTCATCGCCCAGCGTCTGGATCTCTCACGCGCTACCGTGTCGCGCAGTCTCGCGAATCACCCGGCCATCAGTGCGGAGACCCGCCGACGCGTGCATGAGATGGCGGCGAAGCTTGGTTATCAGCAGTCGCCCGGCCGGGCGGCACGGCGCGGGAAAAAATCCCGCACGTTCACCATCGGCGTCGTCATCGGCATCCCGCGGGAAAACGTCACGATGGTCACCTACCCGCATATTCTAAAGGGCATCCGGCACCGCGCCGAAGTCGAGCGCGTGAGCGTGGACGTGTGCTACCAGCCGCCCGCGGAATTTGACACCGACGCGAGCCGCCAGAACTTGATGCGGCAGATCCGCAACAACGACTGGCGCGGCGCCATCCTCATCCACCCGTTCCCGGAACCGGCCGTGTCGATGATCTCGCGCCGCATCTCCATCGTCTCCGTGCTGGAAAGCTACAACGAGCCCGGCATCGATATCATCGATACGGATGACGCCCCGGCCATCCTTGAGCTGGTGCTCCGGCTGTCCGCGGCGGGTCATCGCCGCATCGGGTTTGTTTCCTGGACCTACCCCGTCGGCGGCCACTGGGTGGCGCGGCGCTTCAGCGGATACGTCGAGGCGCTTTTCTACCAGGGCCTGGAGTTCCGCCCGGAATGGGTCATCAATGTCCACAGGAACTCGCCGCGCCTCCTGCCACCCGAGGTGAGCGCGATCGTGGCGAAGATCTTCGCCAAGGATAATGTAACCGCGTGGGTCTGTGCTGCGGACCATCAAGCCTACCCGTTGATGCAGGACCTGCAGACGCAGGGCATCCGCGTGCCGGAGGACTGCTCGATCACCGGCTTCGACGGCCTCGAACCACCCGCCGGCCTGCGCCAGGCCACCTCCATGCGTGTCCCGCACGAGCACATCGGTTCCTCGGCCCTCACACGCCTCGTAAACCGCATCCAGCATCCCGCCTCGCCGCGCCGCAAGATTCTCGTCGAGGCCCAGCTGGTCGAGGGCAAGACCATCGCCGCTCCCCGGCAATCCTGACCAGCACCATGCCCTCCCCGACCCTTGTTCCCTTCCATTTCCCGTCGAATTTCGTCTGGGGCGCGGCCACCGCCGCACCCCAGATCGAGGGGGCCGCCTTCACGGGCGGCAAAGGCGAATCCGTCTGGGACCGCTTCGCCCGGCGGCGGGGGGCGGTCGCCAACGGCGATACCCTCGATGTCGCCTGCGATCACTATCACCACTATGAGCGGGATTTTGCGCTGATGCGCCGGCTCGGCATCAGAAATTACCGCCTTTCCCTTGCGTGGCCGCGGATTTTTCCCGGCGGCGACGGGGCCGTGAACCGGCGCGGAATTGATTTCTACCAGCGCTTGCTCGATTCGCTGCTCGCGCACGGCATCACCCCGTGGGTGACCATGTTTCACTGGGACCTGCCGCAGGCCCTTGAGGACCGCGGCGGCTGGCGGGCGCGGATCGTGACCGACGCATTTGCCACCTATGCCGACACGATCGTCCGGGCCTACGGTGACCGCGTCAAAAACTGGATCACGCTCAACGAAATCCGCTGCTTCACCGTGCACGCCTATGGCGAAGGCAATAAGGCGCCGGGTGCCCGGGAAAGCGCGCGCGTGGTCAACCAGACCATGCATCACGCACTCGTCTGTCATGGCCACGGGGTCCGTGCCGTGCGGGAACACGGCGGCCGCGGCGCGCGCGTGGGCCTGACGGACAACTGCGAGACGGTCATCCCGGTCACGGAATCACCGGCCGACATCGCGGCGGCCCGCGGATGGTTCGTCGAGGCCAACCACGCCGTGCTCGATCCCATTTACCGCGGTCACTACGCCCCCGCCTATCTCAAGCGGTGCGGGGCCGGCCGCCCGGTCGTGACCCGCGGCGATTTCGCCCTGATCAGCCAGCCCGCCGATTTCCTCGGCCTCAACATCTACACCGGCACCTTCGTCCGCCGCGGACGCAACAGCCGGCCCGAGGTCGTCGTGCCGACCGCCAGCTACCCGCGCGCCGACAGCCCGTGGCTCAACCTGGCCCCGCGCGCCCTGTATTGGACGCCACGGCTGGCGGCCGAGGTCTACGGCGAGAAAAACATTTATATCACTGAAAACGGCTGCGGCTACAACGACGACACCGTCACCCGCGGCGAATGCCTCGACCTGCATCGCGTCGAATACCTGCGCAGCTACCTGCGCGAGTTGCACCGCTCGATTACCGACGGCGCGCCGGTGCGTGGTTACTTTCTCTGGTCCTTCCTCGACAATTTCGAATGGGCCGATGGTTACCGCCGCCGCTTCGGCATCGTGCACACCAATTTCAAGACCCTGCGGCGCACGCCCAAGTTGAGCGCGCACTGGTATGCCTCGGTCATCGCGGCCAACCGCGTGCTGTAGTCCCGCCTCATGAAACTCCGCCCGCGCGCCGCCCTGCTCCCGCTTGTCCTGTTCATCGCCGGCCCGCTGGCCACCGCGCCCCTGCCCGCCGGCAACGCCGCCAAGGCCGGCTTCTCGCCCGAACGCCTCGAGCGCGTGCATCGGCTCGTACAGGGCAGCATCGACGCGGGCCAGATGGCCGGCGCCATCACGCTCATCGCGCGCGACGGCAAAATCGTTGATGTCCGTTCCTACGGCTGCCGCGACGTCGCCGCGAAGCTGCCGATGGAACGCGACACGTTGGTCTACATCTTCTCACTCACCAAGGTCGCGATCGCCGTCACCACCCTGACGCTGTGGGAGGAGGGCCGGTTCAACCTTGACGACCCGGTCGCCACTTATCTGCCCGAATTCAAAACGATGAAGGTGATCACCGGCGGCACCCCCGAGCAGCCACAGCTGGTCGATGCCCGCCCCATCACCATCCGCCACCTGCTCACGCACACGGCCGGGTTTTCCTATGACTGGAACGCCTCGCCGGCCACGAAGCCTTATTATCAGCAGATCGACCTGTTCAACTTTGCGACAATGGCTGAGTTCGCGCAAGCGCTGGCAAAAATCCCGCTCAACCACCAGCCGGGCGACACGTTCACCTACGGCGCCGGCTACGATGTGCTGGGTTACCTGATCGAGAAGCTGACCGGCCAGCCGCTGGAGACCGCCATGCGGGAACGCGTTTTCGCGCCGCTCCTCATGCCTGATACTTTCTTTGTCGTGCCACCTGAGAAGCGCAGCCGGCTGGCCAAGGTTCATCATCACGCCCCCGATGGACACCTGGAGGCCACAGCGCCGGGAACGATTGTGGCACCCGCCCTCGGCGGCACGGGTTTTCCCAGCGGCAGCGGCGCACTGATCTCCACGGCCGATGACTACGCCCGTTTCGCACAGATGCTGCTCAATGGCGGTGAACTCGACGGCGCGCGCATCCTCTCGCCCAAGACCGTCCGCTTCATGACCGCCGACCATCTCACGAAGATCAAGACGCCCACCAACTTCATGGGCCCGGCCGGCACCTACGGCCTCGGCGTCGGCGTGTGGTCGGACCGTGGCGCCGGCGACTCGCCCGGGTCGGCCGGCCGCTTCGGCTGGACCGGCGCTGCCACGACCTATTGCAACATCGACCCGCAGGAGGGCACGATCGCGATAGTTTTCGCGCAGCACTTCCCCTACGATGAATACGGTCTCTTCCCGAGATTCAGCACGACCTTCTATCAGTCGCTCATCAAGACCCGCGCCCCTTGAAATTCCGTTCGTTTGTCATTCTGCCCTGCCTCCTTTTGCTCTGCACGCTGGCCACGCAGCTGCCCGCGACACCGGCGCTGCTGAATGCTTCCGCCCGGCCCGGCCTCGACTTGAACGGCCCGTGGCACGTCATCATCGATCCCTACGAAACCGGCTACTACAACTACCGGCGCGAGCCCTTCGACGCGGCGCCGAAGCCCACCGGCGGTTATTTCCTCGACCATAAGCCGGCGGACAAGTCCGAGCTGGTCGAATATGACTTCGACCGGAGTCCCACCCTCAATGTCCCCGGTGACTGGAATTCGCAGGACGAAAAGCTATTCTATTACGAGGGCTCCATCTGGTATCGCCGGCGCTTCGATTACCGGGCGGCGGGCGCCAACCGCCGGCTCTTCCTCTACTTCGGCGCGGCCAACTACCAGGCCGATGTCTACCTGAACGGGAAAAAGCTTGGCCGGCACATCGGCGGCTTCACCCCGTTTGAATTCGAAGTCACCGGTCTTGTGCAGGAAAAGGGCAACTCGCTCGTCGTCCGCGTGGACAACACCCGCCACGCGGAGGCTGTGCCGACGGTCAACACCGACTGGTGGAACTACGGCGGCCTCACCCGCGACGTGCGGCTGGTCGAGACGCCCGCGACCTTCGTCCACGACTACCGCGTGCAGTTGAAGAAGGGCTCGCTGGACAGCATCGAGGCCACGGTGCAACTCGACGGCGTGCAGCGCCGCCAGCACGTCACGCTCACGATCCCCGAGGCCAAGCTCACCGCGGAGGCGGACACCGACGACATGGGAGCCGCCCACTTCGAGCTCGCCGCGCCGCATCTCGAACTCTGGTCGCCGGAGAGGCCGCGCCTTTATAAGGTCAGCGTGGCCGCAGCGACCGACCGCATCAGCGACAAGATCGGCTTTCGCACCATCGAGGTGCACGGCACGGACATCCTGCTCAACGGCCGGCCGGTCTTCCTGCGCGGCATCTGCCTGCACGAGGAGAATCCGCTCGAAGGCCGCCGCGCCCATTCCCTAGAGGACGCGCGCCTGCTCCTCGGCTGGGCTCGCGAGCTGAACTGCAACTTTGTCCGCCTCGCCCACTACCCGCACAGCGAGCACATGGCCCGTGTCGCCGACGAACTCGGCCTGCTGCTCTGGGAGGAGATTCCCGTTTACTGGACGATCCAGTGGGAAAATCCCGCGACCCTGCAGAACGCCACGGCGCAACTCACCGACCTCATCGTCCGCGACCGCAACCGCGCGAGCGTCATCGTGTGGTCGGTTGCCAACGAGACGCCCGTCAGCGAGCCCCGCACGCGTTTCCTCAAGTCCCTCATCGGCACCGCGCGCACGCTCGACGACACCCGACTCGTCTCCGCCGCCATGGAGGTTCATGGTGATCCCGCCGACGCCAACCGCCGCGTGGTCGACGATCCGTTGGGCGAATTCACCGACCTGCTCAGCTTCAACCAATACATCGGCTGGTATGACGGCCTGCCCGACAAGCTCTCGCAAATCACCTGGTTGCTCGGCTACAACAAGCCGGTGGTCATCAGCGAATTTGGCGCCGACGCCAAACAGGGCTTCCACGCCGACCGGCTCACCCGCTTCAGCGAGGAGTATCAGACCGACCTTTACCGGCAGACTCTCGCCATGCTGCAAAATATTCCACAGTGGCGCGGGGTAACGCCGTGGATCCTGTGCGACTTCCGTTCGCCGCGCCGGCCGCTGCCGGGTGTGCAGGACGGCTGGAACCGCAAGGGTCTCATCGGCGCCAATGGCATAAGGAAGGAGGCTTTCTCCGTGCTGAAGGATTTCTACGACCAGCAGGCCGCTGTGGGAAAATAAAGGGAGTAAGCTGAAACCTTAGACCTGACGGAGTGCCCCGCGCAGAGATGGCCAAGCAGACCTGCGGAATATTCGATTTCAGGCCTATTCTTTTGGAGGGTCCAGCTCCCGCTGGGCCGCGGCTCAGCAGGAGCTAAGCCCTCCACGAACCTGACTTCGGTCGCACAGCCCTCAGGTTTCGCCTTAGGCAGCAGAATTGTGACTTAGTTTTCCGTTGCCGCCCAGTCCGGCGTCCTTTGTCCTGCCCTGCTCCCAGCTCCGATGTCCCTTCTCCCTTTCAGCAGCCAGCTCATCGCCGATGTCGGCATTTCCTTCGGTGACGAAGGCAAGGGCCGGCTGATCCCCGAGGTCATCCAGGAGCTTGGCGCCACGTCCGCCGCCGTCACGGTGGTCTTCAAGGTCAACGGCGGCTCCAACTCCGGACACACCGCCGGGGGCATCCGCCTTAATCTCCTGCCGGCCGGCGTCGTCGAAAAAGCCGTGCCCCACCTCGCCATCGGCGCCGGGGTCGTCGCCGACCCGCGGAAAATCCTCTGGGAGGGCCGGCCGCTCGAAAAGAAAGGCTACGCCATCTTCTCGCGTCTTGTGGTCGACGAGCGCGCGATGGTCTCCGACCTCTCCCACCGGCTGCTCGACCTCGCGTGGGAGGATTACCGCGCCAACGTCCTGAAGGAGGAGCCGCGCGGCTCCACCGGCCGCGGCATCACGCCGGCCTATCAGGATGAGACCGGCCAGTGGCAGATTACCTTCGCCGACTTCCTCGGCGGCCCGAATTTCTTCGCCCGCAAGCTCGCCCAGCGCGCCGATCGCGCGATGCGCACCATCCAGCACGTCTGCCAGGTCAGTCCCAAGACGTGGGATGAATTCTTCGAGAAGCTCACCGCCGCCGAGGTGCGCGCCAACGCCGAGGCGATCGAGCTCGGCCTGTTCACCAAGGCGGAGTTCGACCTCGCCCAGTTCAAGGGCCCGGCGCCGTTCACGCTGGATGTCGCGAAACTCACGTCGGTTTACTGGGAAGCCGGCCAGCAGTTGAAGCAGAACATCGGCGAGGTGCGCGAGCTGGTGCTGCGCGAGCTGGCCGCGGGCCGCTCCATCGTCGGTGAATTCGGCCAGGCCTACTGGCTCGACAAGCGCCACGGCTATTCGCCCAACGTCACGGCCTCCCACACGTTCACGCCGGAGTTTTTCGAGAGCGCCGGCATTCCCGTGCAACCCATCCACACCTTCGCCGTGGCCAAGGCCTACGACACCAAGGTCGGCACACATACCTTCCTCACGCAGATGGACGACGCGCATCCGCTCGCCGTCAAACTCAAGCAAATCGAGTTCGGCACCGTCACCGGCCGCCAGCGCATGGTCGGCTGGTATGACGCCGTGGAAAAGGGCGACGCGCTCCGCTATGGCGGCTACCAGGACCTGATGATCAACAAAATCGACGCCCTCAGCGGCGCGACCGAGCTGCTCATCTGCACCGCCTACGAGGACGACAACGGCCGGCGCTACGACCATGTTCCGCGCAACGAGGCCATTCGTCGCGCCTTGAAGGCGGTCTACTCGAAGCATCCCGGCTGGACGGAGGACCTCACCGGGGTCCGTCGCTTTGCCGACCTGCCGAAGAACGCCCAGCTCTACATCGCCGCGATGGTGCGCAGCCTCGTGGAGGTGGCCTACGGCGACAAGCTGCCGGCGGTGCTGCCCAATCTCCGCTACCTTGGCGTCGGCCCCCTGCCCTCGCAGATCATCAAGGATGTGCCCGCGACAGCCGAGCTGCTGAAGCTCACCTGAATCAAGTCACTGATTCCAGTTACGGATAATAACACTGTTTGCCCCCTAATGTATGCTGGAGGCGAAATGAACCTCAGAACAAGGATTAAGCGGCCGAGCGCCTTTGTTCCGGTCACTATGTCGTTTGCCGCGCTCGCCATTGTGCTTTTTCACATCATCATGTCCGGCACCGCTCGTGAGGCCGACGAGGGCGCGGCGGCGCATCTTTGGCAGCTGATGATGGCTGGGCAGATTCCGATCGTTGCGTTTTTCGCGATCCGCTGGCTACCACAGAGTCCACGGTTTGCGCTGCCGGTGCTGGCGTTGCAGGCGGTCGCGGCGCTCGCAGCACTTGCGCCAGTTTACTTACTCAACTGGTAACAAAGGTCCAACCAGGCGATCCAGCCATCTGAAACGTTCGGCGAAATGAGAAGAGGCCTGCGTAAGGCCTAAGTGCTGCAGTGCTACTTGGTTTGCTCAAAAAAGCCGTTCACCTCGCTGATGACTCGCACGACGTCCTCGCTCGTCAGGCCGGGATGCAACGGCAGGGAGAGCACCTCGGCGCAGGCTTGCTCCGTGTGCGGCAAATTCAACGCCGCGTCGTGATACGCTGGCTGCCGGTGCACCGGCACCGGATAGAGAATGCCACAAATGATGCCCCTCGTTTCCAAGTAGGTCTTGAGCTCGTCGCGCTTCGGCGTGCGCACCACAAACTGATGCCAGCAATGCGTCCGGCCCTCCACCACGACTGGCAGCGTGAGCGGAGTGTCCTTCAGCGCGGCGAGATATTGCTGCGCGAGTTCATCGCGGCGCCTGTTCTCCGCGTCCAGCCGGGTCAGTCGCACACGGAGAATGGCCGCCTGGATTTCGTCGAGCCGGCTGTTGCGGCCGGGCAGGTCGCTCACATAGCGCTTCCGCCAGCCGTATTGCCGCAGGAGCCGCACCTTTTCCAGCAGCGCCGGATCGCTGCCGGCCACGGCGCCGGCATCACCAACGGCGCCGAGATTCTTGGTCGGATAAAAACTGAACGCGACCAGCGACCCGAATGTCCCGGCCTTTTTGCCGCCAACCGTCGAGCCGTGCGCCTGCGCCGAGTCCTCGATGACGAGCAGATTGTGCCGCTTAGCCAGTTCCATCAGGCGTGGCATATCCACCGCCTGGCCGTAGAGGTGCACCGGCATGATGGCCTTGATCTTCGGGTCGCGCAGTTCGCTCAGCATCGATTCGAGCGCGGCCAGGTCCATCAGCATGGTGCCGGGCTCGATGTCCACAAACACGGAGCGGGCGCCCGTGGCGCCGATAGCCGCGACCGTCGCCGTGACGGTGTTGGCCACGGTGACGACCTTGTCGCCGGGTCCGATGCCGGCGGCGTGCAGGGCCAGCTCGATGGCGTCGGTGCCGTTGGCCACGCCCACGGCGCCGGCGGTGCCGAGCCAGGCGGAGAATTCCTTTTCAAACGCGTCGTTTTCCGGCCCGAGGATGTATTGCCCGCTCAACAGCACGCGCCGGATGGCGGCATCGATGTCGGTCTGGGCGGCGAGGTAGCCGGCCTTGGGGTCTGCGGGGCGGATTTTGTGATTCACGGGAGGCAACGGAGAAACCAAAGAGATTTTAGCCACGGATTACACAGATGGGCACGGATAAAGACAGAGAAGAGAATTTGTAATTGAATTGAATCCGGGTTCATCCGTGCCATCCGTGGCCGTCCGCTGGTTTGGTTCAAAGATAATATTTCAGTTCCTTGCGGTAATACGCCACGGTTTTCGCCAGCGCCTGCTTGATCGAGGTGCGCGGCCGCCAGCCCAGCACCGACCCGATGAGTTGGCAGTCGGAATAGTAGTCGCCGATGTCGATCTTCTTGCGGTCGGCCGGGAACTGTTTCACGCGGTAACTGCCCCGCCCCGCGACCTCCACCAGCGTCTCCGCGAGCTCACGCAGGCTGGTCTGCCCCACGCCGCCGAGATTGAACACGCCGCCCACGGCCCGCGGATGGGTCGCCGCCAGCAGGAAGGCCTCGACCGCGTCGTCCACATAGGTGAAGTCGCGCAATTGCCCGCCACCCCACACCTCGATGGGCTTGCCCTCGAGGATCTGCCTGATCCACACGCCAACGAAAGTCTGCCGGGCGTCCTTTACCCGCATCCGCGGCCCGATGGTGTTGGTGAGGCGCAGGACCGTGCTGGGCACGCCGTGCACGTGACTGTAGAGCAGGTGATATTCCTCGCCGGCGAGCTTGTTGATGCCGTTCACATCCACCGGGCGCAGCGGGTGCTTCTCGTCCACCGGCAGGTAATCCGGCCGGCCGTAAATCTGGCGCGTGCTGGCGAAGACCACCCGAAGCTTCGGGTTGTGCTTCCGGCACGCCTCCAGCAGCGTGAGCTGGGCGCGGCAGTTTATCTCCAGGTCGGTCTCGGGGTCCGTCATCGAGTCCATGTGGCTCGTCTGGCCGGCCAGGTTGAACAGGAAATGCTGCCCGCGCAAAAACTCCGGCAGGCTGTGCCGGTCGCGCACGTCCGAGAGGTTGATGTCCACCTTGGACTCGATGCCGTGGACATTGCGCCGGTTGCCACCGTATTCGGGAATAAGGCTGTCGAGGATCGTGACCCTCGCGCGGAGCGCCACCAGGGTTCGCGCCAGGTTCGAGCCGATGAAGCCCAGTCCGCCCGTGATGAGCACGCGCTTCCCCTTGAAGGCCTTGGCGAATGACAACGGGGGATTCATCAATTGCCCCGCAGGCTTGCAGCGGAATCAGCGGGAAACAAGCGCACAGTGACGAACGGATATCCACCACGGATGGCACTGATGGGCATGGATCAAGGCAAAAGGCGGTTCCTATTTATCTCGCATCCGTGTTCATCCGTGTAATCCGTGACAAAAGATTTTCTGCTTTAGAAATCCTGCAGCTTCCCCTCGCCCGCCCCGCGGCCGGGTTCGATCCGCTCCAGCACCTCGCCCAGCACGTAGATTGAGCCGGTCACGATGATGGTGTCGGCCGGCCCGCCAAGCGTGCAGGTGTGCGCGTCGGGAAATATTTGCGCGATGGTGCCGCGGTGCACGTGGTGCCGCTGTTCCACCGGGATGAGCGCCAGCAACTCCTCAAACGTGCTCGCCCTGGCCTGCTGCGGCGTGACCAGGTGAACCTCCCGCGCATGCCACAACACGACTTCGAGCAACGCCCGGGCCCGGAATTCGCCCAATGCCCCGGCCACGATAATCGGTTTGCGCCCGGTCGCCGCGGCCAGCGCCAGCAAATTCTGCTCGAGCACTTCCGCGCCCTCGGGATTGTGCGAGGCATCGAGGATCAGCGGGCGTCCGCCGATGGTGGTGCGCTGCCAGCGGCCCGGCCAGTTCACTGATTGCAGGCCACGCGTGATTACCTCTGCCGTGAGTTTCCATTTCGCGGGCAGCTGGCGCGCCACGAGCGTGGCGGTCGCGGCATTCCAGCGCTGGTAATCACCCGCCAGGTTGGTGGCCGGGTAGGACGCGATATCCTCACCGAACAGCTCACGGACCGAATGCAGTGGCGCGCCGCGATCGGCCGCGATTTCCCGGACCACCTCCTCCGCGGCCGGTGGCAGCCGGCCCATCACCACGGGGCGGCCGGGCTTGATGATGCCGGCCTTCTCGCCGGCGATCTTCTCGAAGGTGTTCCCCAGCTCCGCGCAGTGGTCGAGCCCGATGGAAGTGATGACCGTCACCTCGGGCTGCACGACATTGGTCGCGTCGAGCCGGCCGCCCATCCCGACCTCGATGATAGCGAGATCCACGTGCTTCCGTTGAAATTGCAGGAAGGCCATGGCGGTCATGAACTCGAAAAACGTCGCATGCTCGTCGGGCGCAAGCACCGCGGCTTTTTCCGCCACCGGCTTCAGCTCGTTCGCATACGCGACAATCTCCGCCTCCGTCAGCAGGCGCCGGTCCACTTGCACGCGCTCGCCGAGTTTCACCAGGTGGGGCGAGGTGTAGAGCCCGGTGTGCCAGCCGGCGGCGTGAAAAATCGCATCAAGCATCGCTGAGACCGAGCCCTTGCCGTTCGTGCCGGCGACATGGATCACCGGGTAACTCCGCTCGGGATGCCCCAAGGCCGCGGCGAGTCGGCTCATCCGGTCGATGCCGAATTTCACCCCGCCGGCTTTAAGGGCGTAGAGGTATTCCGTCACCGACGAATAGTCGGGAAGACTGTTAGCCACGGATGTCACGGATAAGAGGGAAAGCTAGGAAGTATTTTGTCACAAAAAACACCAAGAGTTTAACGCTTCGGCTGTATGTTCCGCGCGCCTATAGGCGCGGTGCTGCCACTGCCGCTTCGCAATGATATTTTTGTGACTTTTTGTGGCCAAAAAGGCCTTGGTCTTTTCAGCCTCTCTTCTGATCCGTCGCAATTCTCTGACTGGCTGGCTAGCCGGTCGCGGCCGCGACGGTTGAGGGAAACGGCGCGGCGGTCGCGACCTTGTGCGCGTGATACTTGTGCGCATGCAGCACCTGCAGGAGGCTGATGAGGCGGTCGCGCAGCTCGAGTCGGCTGACGATCTGGTCGAGCAGGCCGTGCTTGAGCAGAAACTCGGCGGTCTGGAAACCGGTGGGCAGGGTCTGCTTGGTCGTCTCCTTGATGACGCGGGCGCCGGCAAAGCCGATGAGCGCGCCGGGCTCGGCGAGGATGACATCGCCCAGCGTCGCAAAGCTGGCGGTGACGCCGCCGGTCGTCGGGTAGGTCAGGATCGAGATGAACGGCAGCTTCGCCGCGGCCAGGCGGCCAAGCGCGGCGCTGGTCTTGGCCATCTGCATAAGGCTGAAAATGCCCTCCTGCATGCGCGCGCCGCCGGACGAGCTGACGATGATGCAGGGCATCTTTTTCTTGAGCGCCCGCTCGATGGCCCGGGTGATCTTTTCGCCGACCGCCGCGCCCATGGCGCCGCCGCAGAAGCGAAAATCCATCACCGCCAGCGAAACGGCGATGCCGTCAATCTTGCCCGGGCCGCAAATCACCGCCTCGGGCAGGCCGCTCTCCTTCTCGTAGCGCTTGAGGCGGTCGGGATAGGCCGCCGAGTCCACGAACTTCAGCGGGTCGGATGATTTCACTCCGGTATCGAACTCCTCGAAGCTCCCCTCGTCCACCATGCTGGCGATGCGCTCGCGGCAGCCGATGGGAAAATGGTAGCCGCTTTTCGGCACGACCATGAGGTTGTGCTCGAGATCCTTGTTAAAGACGATTTCCCCCGAGACCGGGCACTTGGTCCAGAGTCCCTCCGTGGTGACCTTTTTCTTGCTCTTGGCGCTCTTGACGGAGGCGGAGGGCAGTTTGGGTTTGGCGAAATGGGTCATGGGGATGGTTTAGCCGTGGCCGAAGGTGACGACGTCGAGGGTCAGCACGCCGGCGCGGACGAGCACCGCCGCGCAAGCATTGAGAGTGGAGCCCGTGGTAAAAACATCATCGACGAGGACGTAGCGCTGGGCCGGATTAATGGTGGCCCCCGGAGCCAAAGCAAAGGCATTTTTCAGGTTCTGCTGGCGCGCCGCCCGGTCGTAATGCGTTTGCGATTCCGTATCTATCACGCGGGCCAGCAGTTCCTCCACCACCGCCGAACCCGCCGCGGCCTGCGCGCAACACTGGGCCAGCAACAGGCCCTGATTGTAGCGCCGCTCGCGCAGTTTTCGCGGGTGCAACGGCACGGGCACCAGCACGGCGCCGCGCAGGTAATCCGCAAAACCGGGCGTCCCCGCCATGATGACCGTAATGTCCTCCAATACGTGCAAGCCATGGTGGTATTTCAACGCATGCACCAGCGAACGCCCCGGGCCCTTCAGCAGGATGGCCGTTTTGCCTTCGCGAAACTCCGGTTCGAGCGCTTCGCAATGTTCGCAGAGCCGGTTGAGCTCCGTCTCGCCGTAAAACGGATGCCCGCAAGTCGAGCAGTGCGGCGGACTGACGATGAAGAGCTGCCGCTCGCATACCGGGCAGAGGTGCCGCAGTCGGCCGCCCTCCACCACTCCGCCGCAATGCACGCAGCTCCGCGGGAAAACCACGTCGAGCTTGTCGCGCCAGAGCTGCGCCAGTGTCGTGCCCATGGTCTCAGTAAATCACCTTTACCAGGAACAGCCCCTGCGGCGGCGCCGTCACCACTGCCGGAATGCGCCGGCGGCTCTTGAGCAGGCCCGCCACTTCGGTGGCGGTGAGCTTGCCCAGACCGGCATTGACGAGCGCACCCGTCAGGCTGCGCACCATTTTGTAGAGAAAGCCGTCGGCCTCGAAAGTGAACGCCACCTTTTTCCCCCGCCGGTTGATCTCCAAACGGCGCAGGTCGCGCACCGTGGTTTCGTAGGTCCGGTCGTTCTCACCGGAGAAGGCCCAGAAGTCGTGCTTCCCGCGGAGCACCTTCGCCGTCGCCGCGACCGCCGCCCAGTCCAGCTCGCGGTTGAGTGACCAGCACCAGGCGGCGCTGAATGGATCCGCCGCGCCGCGACAAACATGATAGCGGTAGATTTTCCCTCTGGCGTCGAAGCGGGCGTGAAATTTTGCCGACACCGCGCGCAAGCTCTTCAGCTGGATGCTTCGCGGCAGGCCGGTCTGGAGCGCCACCCGCAGTTTGTCGCCGCCGTGCTTCCACGCCGCGTCAAAGTGAAAGACCTGCGCCAGGGCGTGCACGCCGGAGTCGGTCCGCCCGCTGCCCTCGATCCGGATTTGCCGGCCGAAGACTTTCTTCAACTGTTTCTCAATCAGGTCCTGGATGGTGTTGCCGCCCTCTTGGCTCTGCCAGCCATGAAACGTCGAGCCATCGTAGGCGCAAACGCATTTCCAGCGGGTTGGCCTGGATTCAGGCTTCATCGGGCGAGGTCAACGGGGGCTGTTTCTGATCAAGGAAGTCCTGCAGGATCAGGCAGGCGGCGCGAGAGTCGACCAACCCCGAGCCGCGCACGCCGCGCCGGTCCTTCTTCGCGATCGACGACTCCGCCTCGGCGCTGGTCAGCGTCTCATCCACCAAATGCACCGGCAGTCCGAACCGCGCCTTCAATTTCGCGGCGAAGACGTCGACTTCCTTCGCCTTGAAGCCGGCCGAGCCGTCCATGTTGTAGGGATAACCGAGCACCAGGTTGGTGATCCGGCGCTGCGCGATAACCTCGCCCAGTTTTTCCCAGCGAGCTGACTCGTCCGCGTCGATTAGCGCCGGCAGCGGCGTGGCGACCCCGACGTCGTCACCGTGGGCGAGACCAACGCGTTTCGTGCCGTAATCGATGCCGAGGCAGCGCATCACTCAAAGGTACTTCTGCTTCGCCGGGTCAACCGCGAGGCGCTTCAGCAGCGCCTTGATTTCCTGCGCCTTGTCCTTGTGGACCACAAGCGTCGCCTCCGGGGTGTGTACCACAACCAGGTCGCTGGCGCCGACCACGGCGGTCAGGTGGCCGTCGCCGCTGACGATGATATTGTTCATGCCGTCCTCGACCATGGCCGTGCCACGCAGAACATTGCCCGCGGCGTCGGGCTTGAAATGTTTGGCGATGGCGGGCCAGGCTCCGACATCGTCCCAATCAAACGCCGCCGGCACCACGACCACGTTGGTGGATTTCTCCATCAGCGCGTAGTCCACGGAAATCTTGGGCAATGTCGCGTAGAACTGGGTGAGCGCAGCCGTCCAGCCGCCGGCGGATTTCGCGGCGGCCTCGAGCTTCGCCAGTCCGGCGTGAAGTTCCGGCGCATGCGCCTGGAACGCCGCCTCCACGACCGGCACGCGCCAGACAAACATGCCGGCGTTCCAGTAGTATCCGCCTGAGGCGAGGTAGCCCTTCGCCGTCTTCCGGTTCGGTTTCTCGACGAAGCGTTTCACCGCCATGACGCGACAGCCGGCAATCTTTTTCCACAGGCCGGCCTGCTGGATGTAGCCGAAGCCCGTGGCCGGCTCCGTGGGCTTGATGCCTAGCGTCACGAGCACATTGGCCGATTCGGCTGACTCGAAGGCGACCTGGAGCTGCTTCCGGTATTTGGCGGTGTCGTGGATGACATGGTCGGCCGCCAGCATGGCGAACGCGGCGGACGGGCTGCGCTGCTTGACCAGCAGCATGGCCAGGCCGGTCGCCGCCGCGGTGTCGCGGCCCATGGGCTCGGCGATGATATTGGCCGTGGGCAGACCGGGGCAGGCGCACCGGCAGCCGTCAAGCTGGGCCAGCGTGGTGATGACCAGGACGTTCTCCGGCGGCACGACGCCGGCCACCCGCTCGACCGTCTGGGCCAGCATCGATTTGTCGCCGACAATGGGCAGCAGGTGCTTGGGGGTGGTCGAGCGGCTTTGCGGCCAGAACCGCTCACCGCGACCGCCGGCCATGATCACTACGAAGCGTTCAGCCATGCGCCCACGATTAAACGGCCACCGCACGCGTCAACGGCGAACTGCCAGTTGCTTTTTACGTCCCCCGACACATGTTCCGCGACCCCGCCCATGCACAGTCCGCTCGAAATCGACGTCACCACCGCCGCGCTCCTGCTGCGCAACGGCGCGTTGCTGCTCGATGTGCGAGAGCCCTCCGAGGTCGCGATCTGCGCCATCGCCGGCAGCCGTCACATCCCCATGCAACAGATTCCCGAGAATCTGGCCACCCTGCCCCATGACCGACCCATCCTGGTGCATTGTCATCATGGCGGCCGGAGCCTGCGGGTGACCCGGTTCCTGCGCGCCAACGGCTTCCCGCAGGTCAGCAATGTGGCAGGCGGCATTGACGCATGGGCGGAGCAAATCGACCCGGCCCTGGCCCGTTATTGACGGCCACCCCGCACGCTTGACTATTGCGCGCCAATTCGGGCACAACTCTCCCTTCACCTTCCAAATTATGGGTCAACAACTCAACAAGCACATCAAGAAGAAACGCCGCGTCGCCTACCACAAGCGCCGCAACGCCCGCCTCCGGGCTGCCGCCGCCAAGGCCAAGAAGTAAGCACCGGGCCCGTTTCTGTCCCTCAAGCGCGCGCCCGTCACGGCGCGCCTTTGCATTTATAGGTCATGATCAAAGTCAGTCTCATCTCCCTCGGTTGCGCCAAAAATCTCGTCGATAGCGAGATCATGGTCGGCCACCTGCATCAGGCCGGCATGGCGGTCATCCCCGACGCCGCAGCGGCCGACGTGGTCATCGTCAACACCTGCTCATTCATCGACTCGTCGAAGGAGGAATCCATCGGCCACATCCTCGAGGTCCACCAGAGCCGCGGCATGACCAAGCGCCGCAAGGAGCAGAAGCTCATCGTCGCCGGCTGCATGTCGCAGCGGTTTTCCAAGGACCTCTCCAGCTCGCTGCACGACGAGGTGGACGCCTTCATCGGCCTCGACCAGCTCACCAAGGTCGCGCCGATCATCGAGGCCATCTACGCCAGGGAACGCGGCAAAGGCGACGCCCCCGTCTCCTTCATCGAGGGCAAATCCACCTACATCCCGGATTTCGACACGCCGCGCTTCCGGCTCACGCCGTCGCATTTCGCCTACGTCAAGATCGCCGAGGGCTGCAACCATCCCTGCACCTTCTGCATCATCCCGCAGATCCGCGGCCGGCACCGCAGCCGCACGGTGGCGAGCGTCGTCGCCGAGGCCCGCCAGCTCATCAAGGAGGGCGTGAAGGAGCTCAACCTCATCTCGCAGGACACGACCTTCTTCGGCATGGACACTTGGGAGCAGCGGCCCAACCCGCGCACGCCGGTGGATTCCTCGCGCGGCACCGCGCTCACCACCCTCCTTCGCGAGCTCAACGCCCTCGAGGGCGACTTCTGGATCCGACTGCTCTATACGCACCCGGCCCACTGGAGCGACGAGCTCATCAAGACCATCGCCGAGTGCCCGAAGGTCGCCCGTTACATCGACATTCCCCTGCAGCACATCAGCGACACCATGCTCGGGCGCATGCAGCGCGAGACGAGCGGCGACTACATCCGCGACCTGCTGAAGCGCATCCGCGCCGGCATTCCGGGCATCGCGATCCGCACCACCTTCATCGTCGGCTTCCCCGGCGAGACCGATGCCGACATCGCCGAGCTCTGCGCCTTCATCAAGGAGACGAAGTTCGAGCGGCTCGGCGTCTTCCGTTACTCGCAGGAGGAAGGCACGCGCGGCGCCAAGATGCCCGACCAGATTCCCGCCAAGGTGAAGGAGGCGCGCTGGCACAAGCTCATGGCGCTCCAGCAGGAAATTGCCGCGCAGGTCAGCAAGGGCTATGTCGGCAAGACGCTGAAGGTTTTGGTCGAGCAACCCGGCGTCGCCCGCGGCGAGGCCGACGCGCCCGACATCGACGGCCGCGTCTATGTGCCGCGCGAGCTGCCCGTGGGCCAGTTCGTCGAGGTGAAGATCACCGGCTACCAGGATTACGATCTGCTCGCGCTGCCCAAGGGCGAGAAGCCCGCCGAGTTCAAGGTCGCCAGACAGGCGCAGTAGGATTTTTTGCCACTGATTTCACGGATGAATTTATCCGTGCCCATCGGTGCCATCCGTGGCTAACCCTTGTTCGCCGCGACGAACTTCCCGATGATGCCGTCGAATGAACCATTGGTGAAGAAGACCACGAGCTGCGGCCGGTCCGTCACCTCGGCGGTGTTCTCCTGGAGGATCTCGAGCAGCGCCGCGTGGGTTGGCGCCGTGTAGGCGTCGATGCCCTGCGTCTCGAGGTGCTGGATGACCGCCTCGGTGTCGAAAATCTCGTCCGCCTTCAGTTTGTCGGCTCGCGCCACGGCGCCGACGTAGACCTCGTCCGCCAGCGCCAGCGCCCGCATGAAGGCCGCCTGCATCACCTTTGTGCGCGACGTGTTGCTGCGCGGCTCGAACGCCGCGTGGATGAGGTGTCCCGGGAAGCGCGCGCGAAACGACTGCAGGGTCTCGGCCAGCGCGGTCGGGTGATGGCCGAAGTCCTCGATGACCTTCAGTTTCGGCGTGTCCACCAGCAGTTCCTGCCGGCGCTTCACGCCGCGGAACCGCGCGAGAGCCTCGAGTTTCAACTTGGTCGGGTCATCCGGGAAGATGGCCAGCGCCGCCGCCATCGCCGCCATCGCCGCATTGCGGGCGTTGAAGAGGCCCGCCTGCGCCCACTTCACCTCGGCCCACGGCTTGCCGCGCCACAGCAGCTTGAACGACGCCCCGGCGGCCGATTCGCTAAAGCCGGAGATTCGCAGGTCGTTTTTGTCGCCGGTGCCCACCGACACCACGCGCGTCCAGGCGAGCGGGCCGAGCGCGCGCAGGTTGTCGTCATCGCCGTTGAGCACGATCCAGCCGTTGCGCGGCACGATGCGCGTCAGGTGCAGGAACGTGCGCTGCACGTCGGCGAGGTCGCGGAAGATGTCGGCGTGATCGAACTCGAGGTTGTTCAGCACGGCGATGTGCGGCGCGTAATGGATGAACTTGCTGCGCTTGTCGAAGAAGGCGCTGTCGTATTCGTCGCCCTCGATGACAAACGGATCCTCCAGCACGCCGAGGTGGCTGCCCGTGGGCGGGTCGAGCGGCACGCCGCCGATCAGGAAGCCCGGGTCGCGGCCGTTCTCGCGCAGCAAAAACGCCGTCAACGCCGTCGTGGTCGTCTTGCCGTGCGTGCCGGCGACCACGATGTTGCGGCGCACGGAGAGCACCGAGTCATGCAACAGCGCCGGCAGCGAGGTGAAGGGGATGGCGCGCGTGTCGAGGAGCCACTCGATCTCCGCGTTGCCGCGCGAGAGGGCGTTGCCGATGACCACGAGGTCCGGCGCGAGTTGTTCCAGCCGCACCGGGTTGTAGCCCTCGTGCAGGGTGATGCCCGCCCCGGCGAGGACGGTGCTCATCGGCGGATAGACGCCCGTGTCGGCCCCGAGCACCTCGTGGCCGGCGGCGCGCGCAAGGAGCGCGGCGTTGCCCATCGCCGTGCCGCAAATCCCGAGGAAATAAATCTTCATGCGCGATCGGCCGGGTGACTCAAAGGCGCGGATTGGCGGCGCTGTTCTGCCGGCGCAATTCATCCCGGATCTCGGTGAGCAACTGCTGGTCGGCGGTGGGGCCCGGCGCCGGGGCCGACGCGCGCCGGTGCACGCGGTTGATCAGGGACACCAGGATGAAAAGCACCAGGGCGATCAGCGTGAAATCCATGAGCGCCTGCAGAAAGCTGCCGTAATTCAAGGTGACGGGCGCCGTGGGCGACCCGCCGAGCGTCAGCTTGAGGCTGGAAAAGTTCATCCCGCCCATTAGCAGGCCGAGTGGCGGCATCAGCAGGTCGGCCACAAAGGACGAGACGATCTTGCCGAAGGACGCGCCGATCATCACGCCGACCGCCAGGTCGACGACACTGCCGCGCTGGAAGAAAGCGTAAAAATCACGCCACCAAACCGAGGCGACGTGGGGCTTGGACGGAGAAGTTTGGCTGGAGCTCATGACCGACTCTATGATTGCCGCCGGCCGCGGCACAAGGCCGCAGGGGAGCCCTAGCACAGATTCATCGGGTCGACGTCGAGCACCTGGGTGACATCGTCCGGCCACTTGACCGTGGTCTGCAACTTCACCAGCGCCGGGACGACCGACGTGGCCCGGGTGCAGAAATACCAAACCTGGTAGCGATACTCGTCCTTCACCTTCTCGATGGGCGACGGCAGCGGCCCGCGGATCTCGACCGCACTGCCGAGGGTCTTTTCGACCTGCTTCACCCAGTGCTCGGCGAAAAACCTGATCTTCTCCGGGTTCGGGCCGCGAAAAAGATGGTGGATGAGATGCCGGTAGGGCGGGTAGTTGAACTTCTTGCGCACGGCCAGCTCGGCATCGGCAAAGCCGTTGAAGTCCGCCTTCTTCGCAAACTGGATGGCATCGGCTTTGGGCGTGAAGGTTTGCACTACCACCTCGCCCGAGCGGTCACCCCGCCCCGCCCGGCCGGCCACCTGCACCAGCAGTTGGAACGTCCGCTCGTTGGCCCGGAAATCCGGCACGTGCATCGAGAGGTCGGCGTCGACCAGGCCGACGAGCGTGACATTGGGAAAATCCAGGCCCTTGCCGATCATCTGCGTGCCGATGAGCACGTCGATCTTGCCGGCGCGGAAGTCGCCCAGGATCTGCCGGAACCGGTGCTTCTTGGACATCGTGTCCGTGTCCATGCGCTCCAGCCGCGCTCGCGGGAGCACGCGCCGCACCGCCTCCTCGACCCGCTGCGTGCCGAGGCCGCGCCAGCGGATGTCGGGCGCCGCGCACTTCGGGCACACGGCCGGCGCGCCGCGCTCGTGGCCGCAGAGGTGGCACTTCAGCGTCTCGTCGGCGCGGTGGTAGGTCATCGCCACGCTGCAATGCGGGCATTGCTCCACGTGCCCGCACTTCCGGCAGAGCATGCTCGACGAGTAGCCGCGGCGGTTGATGAACAGGATCGTCTGCTCCTTGCGCTCGAAGCGCTGGTGCATGTGGTCCACCAGCAGCCGCGAGAGCGTCACCAGCCCGCGCGAGCGCATGACCTCGATGCGCATGTCCACGATCTGGATGTCGGGCATTTTCTTGTCGTCCACGCGCTTCGTCAGGACGTTCAGCTGGTATTTGCCGGCGCGGACGTTGGCGAACGACTCCAGCGACGGCGTCGCGGAGCCAAGCAGGCAGACGGCGTTGGCCAGCTTCGCGCGGTAAACCGCCACGTCGCGGCCGTGGTAGCGCGGCGTCTCGTCCTGCTTGTAAGCCGGCTCGTGCTCCTCATCGACCACGATGAGCCGCAGGTCACGCACCGGGGCGAAGACCGCGGAGCGCGCGCCGACCACCACCCTCGCCTGCCCCGACGCCAGCGCGGTCCAGCCGTCGAGCCGCTCGCCCTCGCCGAGGTGGCTGTGCCAGACGACAGTCTTGTGCCCGGCCGACTCGAACCTGCCGCGCAAACGCGCCACGGTCTGCGGCGTCAGCGCAACCTCGGGCACGAGGTAGATGGCGCTGCCGCCGGCCGCGAGCACCTGCTCCATGGCGCGGAGATAAACCTCCGTTTTGCCCGAGCCGGTGACGCCGTGCAGCAGGTGCACGGCAAATTTCCTGCGCGTCAGGCCCGCGGCCACAGATTCAACCACAGCGCATTGCTCGTCGTTGAGCTTGGGCGGCAGGCCGGTGACGACCTCGCCGCCGGTCCAGTTGTCGGCGTAAGCCACGCGCTCCACGTGGCGCAGTTCCTCGATGACCAGGCCGTGTTTGATGAGCGCGTTGGCGACCGCGGCGGTGGCGCCAAGCCGGGCGAGCACGAGGGATTTCTTCTGCGGCCGGAACTGCTGTTTCAGAAAATCGTAGAGTTTGGCCTGCTTCGGCGCCTTCTTAGCGAGCGTGGCGTGCTCGTCGGGTGCCAGCACGCGCTTCACCGCGAGGTATTTCTCGGACTTGATCCGCGAGCCGTCGCGCACCGCCGCGGGGATCATCGCCTCGAGCACGCCCTCCATCCGGGCGGCATAGTAGTTGTGCATCCAGCGGGCGAGCTCGAGCAGATCGGAGGTCAGTGCCGGGAAATCATGCAGCACGCTGCTGACCGCCTTGAGCTTTGCCAGTGGCACATCCGGGACGGCATTCGTCTCCAGCACGAGGGCGAGGTGCGAGCGGTTCATGATGGGCACGCGCACCAGTGAACCGGGCCGCACCGCGGCGCGCAGTGCCTCCGGCACCGAGTAGTGCAGGAGCTTGTCGAAACCCGCCAGCGGCTGGACACCCACGATCATCGCCTTCATGTGAGAACGGGGGCCGCGGCGAGGCAATGTGTTTCAGCTGAACCCTAGAGCGGCGCTCTATGAGCGCCGTCCGGCGGTCGCGGACCGCCGCTACCGCTACAGTTTGCTTTTGACAGGCGAAGCCGCCCGGCCCGACATTCTCGGCAGTGAGTTCCGAGTCCTCCCGCGAAAAATTCCAAGCCTTCCTGGCGCAGCGGGGCCTGCGCGTGACGAACCAGCGGCTGGCCATTTTCGAGGCCGCCCTCGCCCAGAAGGAGCATTTCACCGCGGAGCAGCTGCTCGACCGCGCCCGGGCGATCGACGACTCGGTGTCGCGCGCGACCGTCTACCGCACCTTGCCGCTCATGACCGGGAGCCAGATCCTGCGGGAGGTGGACATCGGCACCGGCGAGAAATTCTACCTTCCCGCCGCCAACGGCAACACCCAGGTCGCGCAGGTCGTCTGCGTGGACTGCGACCGGATTTTTGAAATCAGCGCCCCGTTCATGGAATGGTATGGCAGCACGGTCTCGCTGAAGCTCGGCCTCAAGCCGATCTCGCAGCGGCTGCAGGTCAGCGCCCACTGCATCGCCTTCCGCTCGGGCGGGCGGTGCCCGAACCGCCTGAAGAAGTGACCATGCCCAAAACCACCAAGGCCGATCCCCAGTTTGAAATCGAATTTTTTGAGGCGGTCCACCGCCGCTGCCCGGATTATGTGGATGTGGTCGGCCTGCTCGGCGGGCTCTACACCAAGGTCGGCCGCATCGCCGACGGGCTGAGGATGGACCGCAAGCTGGTGCGGCTCGAGCCCGACAACGCCACCGCGCACTACAACCTGGCCTGCAGCCTCGCGCTGAGCAAAAAGCGGCCCGACGCGCTGCGCTCGCTCCGCAAGGCCGTGTCGCTGGGCTACGACGACCTCGACTGGATGCAGCAAGACCCCGACCTGGAGTTGCTCAAGAACGACCCGGAGTTTCTGAAGCTGCTTCGCCAGCTCAAGCCGCAGAGCTGAGGTAGTATTTTTGCCACAAAAAACGCAAAAGGGCTGCTCCGGTTGCGTAAATCACAAGCGCACCCATAGGCGCATCAAGTGCCGCCTCCACTGTCAGCTGGTCCTCATTGGCACAAGTCCGTTTGCTTTTTTTGCGCTCTTTGTGCTTTTTGTGGCCAAGATCGGATTTATCTCAGCCCGAAAACCTGCTCGAGCATGATGGTGAGATCGGTCCCGGGCACATAGCCCGACCCGCGCGGCTTCACGAGCGACTTGCAATGGCAGGCGCGGACCAGCGCCGATTCCACGGCGACGACTTGCGCGGTGTTGGCGCGCATCCCGGCCACCTGCAGCGGCGTGAGCGGGGTCCAGGCGAACGGCAGGCCGGTGGCATTGCATTCCACCTCCCAGCCGGCGACCAGCCCGGCCGGCATCGGCCGGCGCAGGAGCGCCGGGTAGCGCGTGATGAAATCCGGCACGCGGCTGGTGGCCACGCGCACGCGCACGACCGGCCGCAGCCGGTCGAGGTATTGCTGGAAATTGTCCACCTTGCCGCTCCGCCACTCCCGGAGGAAATCCTGCGGATCGAGGCCCATCAGGTTCATGCCGTTCCAGGAGCCATGCTCGTTGGGACTGCCGAATTTCTTCCACGCATACCACGAGGCGAAGTCCCGCGTCATCATCAGCCCGATCTCGAAATGCAGGTGCGCCCGGTCCACCGGGATGGCGTAGCCGCCCGCGCTGTGGCCCATCGTCCCGATGACCTGCCCGCGCTCGACCCTCATGCCGGCGCTGATGCCCGGCTCGATCCGCGCGAGGTGACCATAAAGCGTGTAGACGGCCGGCGTGACGCCCGGGTGTTCCAGGACAATGTAACGGCCGTAGCTGCTGTCGCCGCCGCGGGGGTTCACGTGGCGCACGACACCGTCCATTGCCGCCATGATCCGGTCGGTGGGCTCGCCGCGGGCGTCGCGCCCCACCGGCCGGATATCGAGTCCCTCGTGGAACTGCGTGCCGCTGCTGCGCACGCAGCCGAACAGGCCCGACTCCGGCTCGCCCGAGACCGTCGGCTGCACCCAGGTCTCGTAACCTTTGCCCTGTTCCCAGGCGCGGTTGGGGGTCGGCCAGGTGAATTCGATGCGCTGGGCGGCCGCGTAATTTGCCACCAACAAAATGAACCCGAGCAGGGCAAGATGGCACCACCGCAGCCGAACCCAAGCCCCGGGGAACTGTGGCCGCAAAAAGTAACGTAAAGAGTTTCCCTTGCCGGCGCAAAACTCCCGCGCGCTTATAAGCGCGACGCAGACATCCGCCGCAGCCCCGGATTTTCGTGACTCTTTGTGGCCAAAACCGGCTCGGGAGTTTTTTCGGCCGAGGTGCATTCTCAAGGGAAAACCCGAAGGTCAGTGCGATTTCCTGGCGATCTGGGCCGTGGTGCGGTTGAGCTGCTCCGCCAACGGAGGCAAATTCTCATCGGGCACCTCGACGAATATCAGCAGGGCACCGTCCGCGATCGCCTGGTCGATGCGGCGGGCGCCGATGGGCGTGTCGTTGAAGGTCAACACCAGCCCCCGGTTGAGGTTGGTGGCGGTGAGCCGGTAGAGATCGCGCGCGGCGGCGGGCGTGAACTGGAATTGCAGGCACCAGCCCAAGTCCACCCGGACCAGACCGACATTTACGATATCGTATTCGACGAGGACCGGCTTGGGATTGACCTGGAATGTGAGCTTGCTGACCGGCAGTTGCATGGCGGCACCGGCGGTCCCCGGCCGGGCCTCCAGGAAAAAGCGCGCAACCAGCGGCTGATCCAGCGGCGACGGCGTCCTCGTCTGACAGCCAGACAAGAAAAAAAGACCGCAGACCACGAGGCACAGGTGGAGCGCGGCGTCCGGACGCGCTCTGAACGCGTCCAGCCTGTCCGCCATAGCCTTGGCGACGGCGGAAGGCCGCGTTCCACCATTCCGTGCAATTTGTGCAATAGTCATGTGCCCACCCTTACCGGGGACTCGAAGGCCTCAAGGATTTCCGCACCGATGGCGTCGGCCACGAGCCGGCCGCGGGGGGTGAGGCTGATGCGTCCCTCGGTGGTCGCGACCAGGAGTCCGCCGAACAGCAGTTTCGGCAGCAAATCCTCCAGCCCGGCCCAGTGCGGCGTGGGGAAACGCCGGCGCAGCCGCGGCATCGAGACGCCATCGTTCATCCGCAGGCCGAAGATGACGGAGTCGGCGGCGAGCAGGTCGTTGGTCAGCGCGACCCGGTCGCTGGTGGCGCGGCGGCCGGCGGCCACATCCTCGTGCCACCGCGCAAGGTCGGCCGGGTTGCTGCTGCGCCAGCCCGCGTGCTGCGAGGCGGCCGACGGGCCGAGCCCCACCCACTCGTGCATGTGCCAGGTGTTGAGATTGTGCCGGCAGGCGTGGCCGGGGCGCGCGAAGTTCGAGACCTCATACTGCGCGTAACCGGCGGCGGCCAGATGGTCCCAAGTCTGCACGTAGAACAATGTCTCCTTGGCCGCGTCGAGCTTCACCTTGCCCTGCGACAGCCTCACCCACAGCGCGGTGTCCTCCTCGAAGGTCAGGCAATAGGTCGAGAGATGGTCGGGCGCGAGCCGCAACGCCTCCGCCAGGTCCGCCCGCCATTGCGCCTCGGTCTGGTTGGGCAGCGCGAACATCAGGTCGAGGTTCACGCTGGCGAAGTCCTGGGCGCGGATGAGGTCGTAGGCCCGGTAAACCTGCTCCGTGGTGTGCTGCCGGCCGAGCGCGTCGAGCAGGCCGGCGTCAAAGCTCTGCACGCCCATCGAGATGCGGGTGACGCCCAGCTGCTTGAGCACCGCCAGCCGGTCCGCGGTCACCGTGGCCGGGGCGAGCTCGACCGTCCATTCATCGGGCGGGCCGCCGCAGTAAAGCAGCATGGTGCGCCCGAGCCGCTCGATTTCCTCGGGCCGGAGCAGGCCGGGCGTGCCGCCGCCCCAGAACGCGGTCGCCACCCGGCGGGAGTTCCATTCCACCAGGCCTGCTTCCGTTTCCACCCCATCAAGATACCGCCGCACCGCGTCGCCCTTCGGCACCGTTTGGTAGAAGGCGCAGAAGTCGCACGTCGTCGCGCAGAACGGCACGTGGAGATAGACGCCGAGAGGCGCCTGCGCTTTTTCTTGCCCTGAGGGGAACTCGACCATTATGAAACTCGTCAATTTACGATCTGCCAACAGCCTACGCGGCCACGGCTATCCTTTATCCAAATGCACAAGACTCCCTTCCTTCACGCGAGCAGAATTTTTTCGGCCATCGCCGCGGCTTTCCTGCTGCTGGTCCTGTCCGGCTGCAATCTGACGATCACGAACCTGACGCCGGACACCGTCCCGCAGAATCCGTCGCAGATCTACACCATCACCGCCAGTTTCCGGCCCGTCGCCAGCCAGATCGACGCCAGCAGCATCGCGCCGCGCATCATCATCGACGGCCAGAGCTACAAGATGACCAAGAGCTCCGTCGGCAACGACATCTGGGAGTTCGACTACCAGCTGCCCGCCGGCCGCGCCTCGGCCTCGTATTATTTCATCTGCGACTTCCATGGGCAGAACAGCACCGCGAACACCGAGGTCTATTCCGAGCTGCAGAGCATGAAGATCGCCGGACGCTACGTCATCCGCTCCGAGGCCACGCGCGCCCCGGTCGGCTCGCGCGTCAGCATCCTCGGCGCCGGCTTCACCACGCAGGACCTGGTGTATTTCGGGATGACCCCCACCCGCACGGTCTTTGAATCGCCCAGCTCGCTCAGCTTCTTCGTCCCGGCCGTCGAGCCCGGCCGCACCTACAAGCTCAGCGTCAAGGGCCTGGGCTCCGATCTCGACGTCGGCTCGTTCCGCGTCGATGCCATCAGCTTCCAGGTGACACCCTCCGCCGTCGTGCTCCGCCAGGGCGAGCAGCAAGCGCTGACTTTCACCATCCCCAACCCGGCGCCCGCCGGCGGCATGCTGATCGATGTCACGACCGACGTGCCCGACAGCATCGTGATGCCTGAGGTGTTGGTGGCGGCAGGCCAGACCAGCGTCACCGTGCCGGTCCAAGGCGGCAAACCCGGCAGCGGCTCGCTCTTCTTCCGCAGCAGCGCCGGCGAAAGCTCGGTCGCGGTCACCGTCACGGGGAGGTAAGCAGGTGGGGCGCGTTGCCCCCAACGCGCCGTTTCTCCTCCTTTCAGGCGCGCCCGCAACGGCGCGCCTTTTTGGTTATACCAGCGACTTTGACGGACAAGACAGCCAAGCGTAAGGGTCACGGGAGCATCGTTGAGTTTCGGAGTGGTTTTTGCGGCGGAGCCCGCCAAGGATGGGCGTCTGCTTCATGCCGACTGAACCAATTCAAGTAGCCGTGGCCATTTTTGAACTCTGCCTGCTGTTGACGGGCGGCGTGCTGGTTTTCCGGCTGCTCCTGATTCCGGAAAATCGTGCGCGCTGGCTCGACAGCAGCCGGCTGGCGCACTGGCCCGTCACTTTTCCCGAATTCCTCCTGTTCGTAGTGCTGCTCATCCTCAGCGGTTCACTGTTCCAAGGCGTCCTGCATGCCTTGCTGCGCGGCACCATTGCCGCCTCCGCCGACCGCGAGGGGCTGCAGATCTTTGTCTATGGCTCAGGTTTCGATGGCGGCGCGCTCATCGGCCTGCTGCTTTTCCCCTCCCTGCGCAAGGGCTGGACGCCCGCCCCAGAGGCGGCTCCGCCAATCCTGCCACCCTCAACCCTGCCCTGGCCCAAGGTCGCGCTTCACGCCGGTGCCACCTTGCTGGTGGTCATGCCCGTGATCACTATTCTGAGCCTCGGCTGGACGCAACTCGTGCGCCTGTTCGGTCTGCCCGACGAACCGCAACCGCTGATCGCCGTGTTTGCCAACACCCACTCACCGCTCGTGCTGGCTGGAATGTTTCTCGTCGCCTGCGTGCTGGGCCCGCTGTTCGAGGAACTGGTGTTCCGCGCGGGGCTCTACCGCTACTGCCGGCAGAAGCTGGGCCGGGGCTGGGCGCTGGTGATCAGCGGCAGCCTGTTCGGCGCCCTGCACGGCAACTGGGCGGGCTTCCTGCCCCTGGCCGTGCTGGGCGTCATCTTCGCCCTGGTCTACGAGGCGACCGGCGATATTCGCGTGCCGGTGGTCGCGCACAGCTTGTTTAACCTGAACGCCATCCTCATGGTTCTCTCCGGCCTGCCGCAGGCCGCGCAATGATGTCATTTGCATCCCATGGCGCCCGACGCACAATGAATCCTTTCACCCCCATCCGCGCCGAATCGGTCATCACCCACGGCGAGCTCCGGCTGATCGCCGAGATCCGCCGCTGGCTGGGCAAGGCCTCGCCCAAGCCGCCCTACGGCATCGGCGACGACTGCGCCGTCCTCCCGCCGACGAAACACCAGCAGCTCATCACCACCGACCCCGTGATCTTCGGGCAGCATTTCGACGACACCGTGCCGCCGCGCGTCGCGGGCGAGAAACTGCTGAAGCGCAACCTGAGCGACATCGCCGCGATGGGCGGCCGGCCGTTGGCCGCCGTCATTTCACTCGCCCTGGCGCCCGACACCAGCATCGGCTGGCTTCGCAAATTCTACCTCGGGCTCGCCGCCTGTGCGCGGCGCCACCGGGTCAAGATCGTCGGCGGCGACATCACGCAGGGCCCGGCCGGATGCTTCGGCGCATTCCTGACCTTGCACGGTGAAGCCACCGGCCCGCGGGTCGTCACGCGCGGCGGCGCCCTGCCCGGCGACCGCATCTACGTGACCGGCACGCTCGGCGGCAGTCTGCTCGGGCACCACTACAAATTCACACCCCGCCTCGCCGAGGGCGCCTGGCTCGCCCGCCGCAAGGAAGTCTGTGCCATGATGGACGTAAGCGACGGACTTGCCAAGGACCTCGACGCCCTCACGCCCGACGGCCTGGCCCCGGCGCTCACCGCCTCAGCCATCCCGGTCAGCGCGGCCGCGCGGCGCTGCTCGCACGAGACGCGGCAGAGCCCGCTCTTCCATGCCCTCGGCGACGGCGAGGACTACGAGCTGCTGATCGTGGTTTGCCATCGCGCCGACAAGGACTGGCTGGAGCGCGATTGGAAAAAGCGTTTCCCCAAGTTGAAATTGTCGCTTATCGGCACGTTCGTCCGGAAGGACCAGATGCCGGCCGGCGCGCTGCGCCTGGTGGACTACCGCGGTTATGAGCATCTGCGCTGAAATCCATTTAACCACTAATGGACACTAAGGCTCCACTAATAATGGAGTCTGGATGATTAGTGCACAATTAGTGTGGATTAGTGGTTTATCCCGGTATGCTTTTCTTCCGACGCAGCACACATGACGATCATTGAAAAGCTCAAACAGGGCGTCACAACCGATTCCGCGGAGCAGACGCGCGCACTTGCCGCCGAGCTGGCCGCAGCCCTGCCACCCGACACGACGCTCGCGCTGCACGGCGACATGGGCGTGGGCAAGACGACCTTTGTGCAGGGCCTCGCGCACGGCCTCGGCGTAAGCGAGCACGTGACCAGTCCGACCTTCGCCATCTATTCGGTTTACCGTGGCAAGGCATGCAATCTCGTGCATCTCGATGCCTACAGGCTGGAGAACGAGAAGCAGATCGAACCGTTGCTGCTTGAAGAATTCCTGGTCAGTCCCTGGTGCCTCGCGGTCGAGTGGCCGGAAAAAACCGGCGCCTGGTTGCCGGCCGATTCGTGGCATCTGACCCTATCGATCGAAGCCGGCGAGCGGCACAAGATTCATTTGCTGTAGCGGCGGTCTGCGAGCGCCGGACGACGGAGCTCATAGAGCGCCGCTACAGATCAGAACGCCCGCAGGGACGCGGGCCCTCCAAAAATGCGTCGGTCGGGGGCAACCGCCCCCACCCTCAGGCCTGGGCTTCGGGTTTGGATTCCACCACGGGCACTTCTTCGGCCACCGGCGCCGGTTCCTCTGCAGGCGGCTGGGCGGCTTCGGGAGTGGCTTCCTCTGAAGAGACTTCAGCGGGCCTGCCAGCCGAAGGCTCAGCGGAGGCTGGAGCGACCTCCGGAAAGTCCACCGGGTCGTTCTCCTCGTCGCCCGACTCGGCCTTCCGGGCCGCCTGTGGGGCCATCGGCGGCGGGGCGAAGAGTTTGCCGTCGGAGAATTCCGTCACGTAGCCTTCCATGACGAGCCAGCGCAGGTCGTTGCTCATCTTGCGGAGCTTCTCGGACTGCTCCGGCGGCAGGGCCGCAAAGGGCGCCTGGGATGGCGGCGTGCCTTCCGGCAACGGCGCAGCGGCGAGGGCCGCGGCCACGTCGATCGCGAGGAAGTTCTTGGGCAGAGCCTTCACGGGCACCATCGGGTTCTTCTCGATGAAATCGATCAGGGCGGTGATGGACTCGGAGAAAACCTGGCCCGGCACGCGGAAGCGGCGCTTGACGGCGCAGACGTAGGAGACGCCGCGCGAGCCCTTCTTGAAGATGGTGAAGCCCTCGCGGCGCAGGCGGCCGCGGAGCGCGTTGGCCGTGTCGAGCGGGAAACGGCGCTGGCGCTCGACGTGGCCCTCGAGCGCGCGGCGGATTTCGCCGGGCGGAAGTTTCTCAATCAGCTTGCCGTGGAAGCGCACGGTCTCGACGGCCCGCACGACCTTGTCGCGCGCATTGGCGAGCAGGTGCAGGCGGGCCTCCTCAACGCTGTCGAAGGTGAGGGCCGCAGGGGTTGCGGGAGCGGCCGGCGCCTCGGCGATGGGAGCGGCCACGGGTGCCGGTGCTTCGGCCGCAGGAATCGCGGCTTCGGGCGCGCCCTCCTTCGCCACGGCTTCGGAGGGTGAGGCTGACGGCTCAGGGGATTGCAACTGAGCCGTCTTGTCCGCCGTAGCCTCGGCGGAGGAGGGAGCCACCGCAGGAGCGGGCACTTCCACCGGCGGCGTAATGCCCATCGGCGGCGTGGTGGGCGTCCGCGCGACCGGGGGTTTCCAGGTGTAACGCACGGCCTTCTTCATCTTCTCCATCCACTGGGCGATGACCTCGGGTTCGCGCACGGAGACAATGCTCTCGCGGAACCGCTCGAAGGGCATGCGACCGAGCTTGGCGGCGTGATGCTGCTGCAGGATGTTCTGGTAGCGGTGATGATTGGGCGGCCCGAGCAGCTCGCCGGTGATGCCGCACTTGTTGATGATCGGGAAATTTCCCTTCGGGGCCTCGACCTCGACCTCCTGCATGTCGAAGAATGCGCCGAGGTTGTTGCCCAGCACATGCTGGATGGCGGCGTCCTCCGTGTCGAACGGCAGATGGTCGGGCAGCGACATGAAAAGCGGGGCGGGCTTCGCCGGCGCGGCCGGCTTGGCCGGGGCCGCCTCCCCCTCGGCGGCGGGTGCGGCCTGCGGCGGGCGTTCCGGGCGCTCGGGCCGGGCGCGCTGAA
>JAYUGX010000093.1:0-9633 GCA_043738215.1 Lacunisphaera sp. | reverse complement strand
GCTGTTGCGCTGGGGACCGCTCATGCTCGGCGCCGTGCGCAGTCTCGCCGGGGCGCGCGACCGGTGAATCCAGTAGCACAACACCCCATTCTATCCGGCCCTTTTGTCGGATAGTCTTGGCCGAAAGTCATGGTCGCCAATATTTCCTCACCCGATTCCGCCCCGTCCGGCAGTCCTGCCACGGATCGCGCCGCCCGCACCGCCGCCTCCCACCAGGAGGCCCTGATCGACGCTGAGCTGGTGCGCCGTTTCAACGCCGGCGACCAGGCGGCCTTCGTGGAGATCGTCACCCGTTATCGGGAAAAGATGTTCCATGTCGCCTTCGGCCTGCTGCGCAACCGCGCCGACGCCGAGGAAATCGCCCAGGACGCCTTTATCCGCGCGCACCGCGGCCTCGCCCGTTTCCGCGGCGACTCCTCGCTCGCCGCCTGGCTCTACCGCATCACGCTCAATCTCTCCCGCAACCGCTACTGGTATTTTTTCCGCCGCCGCCGCCATGCGATGCTGCCGCTCGACGCGGCCTTCAGCGACACCAACACCGCGACCTTCGCGGAGCTGGTGGCCAGCGATGCGCCCAGCCCCGTGCGCGAGGCGGCGAACAGCGAATTCACCGCGATCATCACTTCCTGCATGGACAAGCTGACCGCCGGCCAGCGGGAGATCCTCACGCTGCGCAACGTGCGGCACCACTCCTACGACCACATCAGCCGGACGCTCGGCATCGGCATCGGCACGGTAAAAAGCCGCATCGCGCGCGCCCGGAGCAGTCTCCGCGTGCTGCTGACCTCGGCCTACCCGGAGTTCGCGCCGGACACTTCGCCCTTCGAGTGCTTCGAGCCGCTTCGGTCCTCCAGCCAGTTGCAAGTCGTCTGCGCCTGAAGTCCGCGTGCGCCCGGAAAACCGGGAGCGCCCCCGGTGGGTTACACCCCATAGAGTCCGGCGGACTCATCCGGTAAGGTTGAGGTTCAAGGGACTCAATGGTCACCGGAGATGACGGCTCGCAGCAGCGGGAAAACAACGCACATCGAAACAGCGGCCACCTCCCCCCTTGCAAAAATTAAAACCCATGAAACGTGAACTGATTACGATCGCGATTTCCGCGATGCTGGTCGCCGGTTGTGCCACACAACCCGCTGCAACTACTGCCTCCAATCCTCCCCCGTCCTATCCGCCGGTGGACAATTCCAACAGCTTGGTTGGTCCCCGCGGTCCCGATGGTCCGACCGGTGCCACCGGTGCCCAGGGCGCCCAAGGCGCACGCGGCGCTCCGGGTGTCGCCATCGCCGGCGCACGCGGCGCTGATGGTGCCACGGGTGCCACGGGCGCCACGGGCAACACGGGCGCCACGGGCGCTTCCGGCGAACTCCGGCGCGGTGCCGCGGGTCGCGCTGGCGCGACGGGTGCCACGGGCGCGCAAGGTGCCACGGGTATGACCGGCGAACAGGGCGCGAGCACGGCAGGCTATGCTGGCGCGCAAGGCGCGACCGGCGCGACTGGCGCGCAGGGTGCCACCGGTGCCACGGGCTCCCAGGGTGCGACCACCTTTGGTCCCACCGGAGCAGCGGGTGCAACCGGCGGAACCGGCGCACAGGGCCTCAGCGGTAGTGAGGGTGCGCAAGGCCGCACGACCGCGGGTGTCGCGGGTTCAACCGGCTTCACTGGTGCCACCGGTGCACAGGGCAACACCGGGTCGCAGGGCGACCGGGGTGTGGCGGGTATCGTGGGCAGCTGGACGTCCTACCGGGACTACACCTTCGCCTACAACGACGCCCGGGTCCAGGACTCGGACGCGAGCAAGAGTGCCACTATCGCCGCTTACATGAAGGCGAACCCGTCGCTGCAGCTCGGGCTCGATGGCACGCTTGATTCGAATGGCGCCGATCCCCGGGATCAAGCGCTGGGTGACCGTCGCGTGGAAGCGGTTCGTGTCTCCCTGATTGATGCGGGAGTGCCGGCCTATAAGATCAAGGTCGGTGCGTTTGGTGATTCGAGGACCCGTCGCGACCGTCGCGTCGAGGTACTGTTCGCCACCGCCAACTGAGCCGGCCAACATTTAGCTTCAGGACCGCGCCCCAACCGGCGCGGTCTTTTTTGTCCCCTTCGCTGCTCCCGGCTCGAGGGAGATTATTGATGAGTGGGATCAGGGCTGGCCTCATCCACCGTCGTCGGTTGATCCAGACTACCTATAACGCCCCATATCAATCAAACGACTGTGGTGGTATTCTTCCGCGATGATGCAATATAATACCAGTCTTCCGTTACATCCGGTATCCACGCGCGCGGTCCGGCCCTTTACGTCCGTTCTCGCCTGCTGCGGTGCCATCAGCTTGGGACTTTTCTCCGGCTGCGCTTCCGATCCGGGCGCGAAGGTCGCCAACACCCGGTCCCGTTGTATTGATCAACCCGTTGCAACCGCGGAAGCTCCGGCGCAGCCCGCTGCCATTGCTTACGTTTCCCCGCCCCCTCCTTATAATCCCCCGGCGGACAATTCCAACAGCCTGGTCGGCCCGCGCGGTCCCGATGGTCCGACGGGTGCCACCGGTGCCACCGGCGAAACGGGTGCACGCGGCGCCCCGGGTATTGCCCTGGCCGGCGAGCGCGGCGCTGCCGGCGCGACAGGTGCCACAGGTGCCCAAGGCGCGACGGGCGCCACCGGCGCTTCCGGCGAACTCCGGCGCGGTGCCGCGGGTCGGGCCGGTGACACGGGTGCCACCGGTGCCACCGGCGCCACCGGTATGACCGGCGGACAGGGCGCGAGCACGGCAGGCTTTGCTGGCGCGCAAGGCGCGACCGGCGCGACCGGCGCTCAGGGCGCAACGGGCGCCACCGGTGCCCAGGGATCGACCACTTACGGCCCCACCGGTGCAACGGGTGCAACCGGCGGAACCGGCGCGCAAGGCTCGACCGGCTCGGAAGGCTCGCAAGGCCGCACGACCGCGGGTATCGCGGGTTCAACCGGCGCCACCGGCGCCACCGGTTCGCAAGGGTCGACCGGGTCAAAGGGCGACACGGGCGTGGCGGGTATCGTGGGCAGCTGGACGTCCTATCGGGACTACACCTTTGCCTACAATGACGCCCGGGTCCAGGACTCGGACGCGAGCAAGAGCGCCAATATCGCTGCTTACATGAAGGCGAACCCTTCGCTGCAGCTCGGGCTTGATGGGACCATCGACCCGCGCGGGGCCGACCCGAAGGACCAGGCGCTGAGCGACCGCCGGGTTGAGGCCGTGCGCGTCGCATTGATTGATGCGGGTGTGCCGGCTTACAAGATCAAGGTTGGCGCGTTTGGTGATTCGAAGACCCGCCGCGACCGTCGCGTCGAGGTGCTGTTCGCCACCGCCAACTGAGCAGCCCAACATTTGGATTCAAGACCGCGCCCCAACCGGCGTGGTCTTTTTATTACTGCAGGGAACCACACCCCGCGTCTCCTTGGCGCGCCCGTATGTCCCATGGTTGGGTTTCACCCCATGCCCCTGTGCCGGATTTATTGATAGGGTAATACCGTATGCTTCCCCATCCCACCCTGGCCGCCCGTTACGCCACGCCCGAGGCGAAGCCGGAATTTGTCAACCGGCTGTTCGACAACGGGGCAAAGCACTACGATGCGGTGGTGGACTGGGGCTTCCTCCGCAGCGGGGCCTCCTACCGGCGCTGGGTGCTGCAGCGGCACGGCCTGCTCCCGGGGGATCACTTGCTCGATGTAGCCTGCGGCACCGGACTCGTGGCGGTCGCCGCGGAAAAAATCCTCCACACGGCGAAAAACATCACCTGCCTCGATCCCAGTGCCGGCATGCTGGCCGTTGCCCGAACCAAACTGCTGGCGAAATTCGTGCTGGGCCGGGCGGAACAAATCCCCCTGGCGGACAATTCGTTCGATTTTCTCACCATGGGCTACGCGCTGCGGCATGTGACGGGGCTGGAGGAAGCTTTCCGGGAATACCACCGCGTCCTGAGGCCCGGCGGCAAGCTGCTGATCCTGGAAGTCACCAAGCCCGGCGGCCGCATGGCCGGTTTTTTCTTCCGGCTCTACTTCGGCCGCATCTATCCCTTCCTCACCCGGCTCTTTACCCGCAGCAACGACGCGCACGACATGATGCTCTATTATTGGGAGACGATGGACGCCTGCGTGCCACCGGTCGCCGTCCTCGAGGCCCTGCGCTCCGCCGGCTTCCGCGAGGTGAAACGCGACACTGCTCTCGGCCTGTTCAGCGAATACACTGCCGTGAAGGCCTGACCCACCCTGCGAATTTATGACCGCGACCACTGCCAATATGAATCCATCCGCCGCCACCGGCCTCGCCCACGCCACCGCCTCGCCCGCCCGGGATGAAAGCGTCCGGCACCTGCCTGCCGAAGCCCGCGCTGTGTTTGACCGCTTCAAAGCCGGGGGCGACCCCGCAACGCTTGATCCGGTCCTGCTCGCCATCCTGAGGGATTTCATCCCCCGCCCCCCGGCCCGGCCGCTGGCGGAACTCCCCGGCAGCACGCGGCTGATCGATGACCTCGGTTTTGACTCCCTGGCCATCACCGAGGTGGTTTTCTTCGCCGAGGATCTGTTCGGCATCAACATCACCAACGAGGAAATCATCCAGGTGCGCACGCTCGACGACCTGCGCGGCTTCATCCTCCGCAAAATATCCGCCCGCCTGGTGCGCTGAAGCGCGGTCCTTTCTTGCATGCCGCCGCTGCCTGTCATCACCGGCCTGGGTTTCATCACCAGTATCGGCCACGACCGCCCCGCCGTCCTGCGCAGCCTGCGCGAACTGGCGCACGGCTTCGAACGCGTCGAGTTTTTCGGCAACCCCGACCTGCCGGTCAAGGTGGCCGGCACGATCAAGGGCTTTGCCTTCCCCACCCCCAACTGGCGCGACTGGCGCTGGCCGGAACAATTCACCATTGATCGCGAATTGCTCCGCGGCCTTTCGCCGCACGGCGTCTACGCGCTCTGCGCGCTGCAGCAGGCGCTCGCCGAGGCCGGCCTCGATCCCGCGGAACTGGGTGACGGCGCGACCGGGCTGTTCTGCGCCTCCTCCGGCTCCGCGTTCATGATGGGGAACTTTCTCGGCCAGTTGCGGGAATCGCGCGGCGAACGCGGCAATCCGATGGGTATCGTCTCCTCCATCGCCGGCACGCTGAATTTCAACCTCGCGGCCCACTACCACATCACCGGCGCGGTCTGCGGCTTCATTTCCGCCTGCGCGTCCTCGAGCCATGCCCTCGGCTACGCCATGGATGAAATCCGCCTCGGCCGGCAGCAACGGATGCTGGTGGTCGGCGCGGAGGACATGACCGCCGAGAGCATCGTCTCGTTCTCCAGCCTCCGCGCCCTTTCCAACAATCCCGACCCGGCCACCGCCTCGCGGCCCTTCGATCGCCGCCGCGACGGGTTTGTCGGCACGGGCGGGGCGGTGGCGCTCATCGTGGAGGATGAGACGCTGGCCCGGCGGCGCGGGGCGCGCATTTACGCCGAGCTGATCGGCTGGGGCCAGGCCGGCGACGGCCACAGCGTGACCGCCTCGCACCCCGAGGGCGCCGGCTTGCGCGAAGCCATGCGGCGTACCCTGGCCGACGCCCGGGTCAACGCGGCCGACATCGACTACATCAACGCCCACGCCACCTCCACACCCGCCGGCGACCGTTCCGAGGCGCTGGCGTTGCAGGCCGTCTTCAGTTCGGCCGGTGCAAAACCGCGCGTCAGCAGCACCAAGGCGCTCACCGGCCACGGCCTTTCGCTCGCGGGCGCCATGGAGGCCGCCTTCTGCACGCTGGCGATCAGCGAGGGCTTCATCCCCGGCGCGGCGCATCTGGAGGAGCCCGACCCCGTGTGCGCCGGACTCGACCTGCCGCGCACTTCGCTGGAGGAGGCCCCGCGCCTCGTGCTCAACAACAGCAGCGGTTTCGGCGGCAGCAATGTCTGCCACCTCCTTCGCCGCCCGGCCTGATTTCCCATGACCGACTCATTCACTCACCGCCTCAAAGTCCTGATTATCGCCTCCCTTAAGCTCGACGGCGTCCGCCCCGAGGACATTCCCGACGATGAACCGCTGATCGGCTCGGCGCGCTTCGGCCTCGACTCAATCGACGCGCTCGAGCTCGTGCTGACGGTCGAGCGGGAGTTCAGCGTCAAGATCGGCAGCAGCGAGGAATCGCGCCAGGCGCTGGGCAGCGTCAACACCCTCGCCGCCTATCTCCGCGCCCACACGCCCGGCGCTTGAGCGCCCCGCCTGCATGCACGCCGTGGCTGATCAACTTCCCGCTGGGATCGAAGCGTGTGACTGCCTTACTCCCTTCGGTGACGCCGCGGCCACCACCGCCGCCCTGCTCGCGGGCCGGCGTGCCCTTGAACTCAACGCGGTGCTCGGTCGCGACGGCGGAGATCTCGTGCCCCTCGCCCTGACCGGGCCCATGGACGAAACCCTGCCGCCGCGCTGGCTGCCCGGATTGCACCGGCTGGCCGCCGGCATCCCGCCGGCGGCCTGGGGCTCGGCCCGTGCGCCCGTCATCGTCACGAGCAGCAACTTCGGGGTCGGCAGTCTCTATGCCTTCATCCGCGATCATGATGTGCGCCACCTCGCGCACGGCGCGCCTTTCGCGAGCATCGCGCTGCTTCGCGCCGAATTGGGCTGGGGTGAGCATGTCCATGTTTTCTCGCACGCCTGTGTTACCGCGCACCTCGGCCTGGCCCATGCGGCGCGCTTGCTGCACGCCGGGCTGGCGGACCGCGTGCTGGTGTTTTCCTTCGACTTTGTCAGTCCGTTTGTCGCCGGCGGGTTTCACAGCCTGAAAATCCTCAACGGCGCGCTGCCCGCGCCCTATGCGCGGCGCGAAACAGGCTCGATCGGGCTCGGCGACGGCGCCGCCTTTGTCGTGCTCACGCGCGAGGCCCGGTCCCACCGGCTGGCGGCCCACGCGCTGCACAACGAGATGTTTCATTTCACCGGCAACCAGCCCGATGGCGGCGGCTTTGCCACCTGTGCCGCCGCGATCGCCGCCGCCGCGGGTGGCCGGCGGGTCTGGGTCAAGGGCCACGGCACCGGCACGCTGGAGGCCGGCCGGCTCGAGGCCGAGGCCCTCGCGCGGCAGTTTCCCGGGTCGCCGCTGGTTTCCTGGAAAGGGAGCCTCGGCCACACCCTCGGCAGCTGCGGGCTGGTCGAGCTCGCGATCGCCCTCGTGGCGCTGCGCGGATCGGGAGGAAAAATTCCCGGCACCGTCGGTGGCGCGTCTCCCAGTTTCACCGATACCGTTGCGTTTGAGCCCTTTGATCGCGCGGGCTTTGACGGCGCCGTTCTCACCAGCAATGCCTTCGGCGGAGCCCACGCCGCGATGCTCCTCACCCATGATTGAGCGCTTCCTGCATCATGTGCGCGTCGAGCTGCCCGCCCCGGACGAAACCGCGGCCGGCGCACGCGTGCGGCTGGCGGAGAGGTTTCCGCGCACGGCGCTGCGCCGGATGACGCACCTCGGCCTGCTCATTGGCTCGACGCTGGAGGGCGCGCCGCTCGGACCGGAAGACGCGCTCGTCTATGCGTCGACCTTTGCCGAGACCCGCGCGCTTGAGGATTTTCTAGCCAGTTTTCCGGCGGCCAGCCCGCTGTTATTCCAGACCTCGATCCATCCCGGCGGCGTGCAGCAGGTGCTCATCGGCCGGCAGCAGCCCATCGCCCGGCTCTGGCCCCACGCCGGCCGAACGCGCCTGGTGGAGCAGGCCCTGCTGACCGCGCTGCTCGAACCGGCCGCGCGCGTGGCGCTCGTCGGCGGCGAGGAACGCGGCACCTGGACGCTCGAACACCACGTGGCCTCCGCGCGGTCTTTTGCCTTCGCCGCGATCCTGACGCGTGAACCGGACGGTGCGGCGGGTCGCGTCACCTTCACCCCCGCTCCATCCGCCGATGCCGCGTGCCCGGCGCTGGAGGATTTCGCGCTGGCGCTGGCCGAATACCACCCGCTGCGCTGGCCCGGAGCCGGCGGAGAATGGTCACTTGAGTGGTTGCACCGCGCCGGGTCGGGCGCGCGAGGACTATAATGAACGCGCCGGCTGCAACTCAACGCAATCCGGGCCCGAGCTGGGGCTACGGCTTCCTGTTGTGGGCCGAGCGCTGGTGGCCGCGCTGGTTTTTCCGGCCCATGCTGATGGCGGGCACCTGGGTCGGGCTCGCCTTCATGCCGGCGCAGCGCGCCAGTTCCCGCGCCTACCTCGCCGTCATTCTCGGCCGGCCCGCCCGGCTCGTCGAGGTCTGGCGTCATTTTTTTGCCTTCGCGGATTTTCTCATGCTCAAGCTCCGGGCGGGCCGCGGCGCGCCGGTGCGCTGCACGATGGAGCCGGAGAACCAGGCGCCGTTCGAGGTGATGATGAGTTCCGGCCGGCCGGCCTTTTTCGGCACGTTTCATTTCGGCGGCTCCGATCTGCTCGGCTATCTGCTGAGCGAGCGCGGCCGGCGCGTCTCGATTCTCCGGCAGCGCGTCGGCAATTCCGCGGACACGCGTCTGCTCGGCCGGCGGTTTGCCGGGCAGGTCTCCATCCTCTGGGTCAACGATCTGGCCGCGCTGCTCCTGAACCTGAAGGCGGCCATCGAGGCCGGCGAATCGCTCGCGCTGAATTGCGACCGGCTGGATTTCAGCGCGAAATCCGAGCCGTTTGATTTCCTCGGGGCGTGCCGCCTGTTCCCCTTCAACATCTACCACCTGGCCATCCTGTTCGACCGGCCGGTGGTGTTCTGCACGGCCGTGCCGGACGCCGGGCGCGATGAGCTGCACGTGTTCTGCTCGCCGATCTTTGCCGCGGACCCGGCGGCGGGGCGCGCCGCCAACACCCGCGCGGCGCGGCAGCATTTCCAGGCCGTGCTCGCGCAGCTGGAAACCCTGGTCCGCCGGCATCCGTTTTTCTGGTTTAATTTCCTGCCCCTCAACCCGGAGGCGCCCGCCGCGATCCACTAGGCCCCGGATCGTTCCACCCATGTCCCTCCGCTCCGTCTATTACTTTCCCGTTTACTTTGGCACGCTGCTGCTCTTTGCCGCGGGCGGATTTGAACTCTGTGTCCTCGGCCTGCTGACCGGCTGGCTGCCGGCGACGGAGCGGACGGAGCGGTTTTTCCAGCGGCTGATCTGGCGGCACCTGGTATTCTTCCACTGGTGGTGCGCCCTGACCCGGCTGGTCCACGTGCGCTACCGCGGATTCGAACGCTGGCCACGGGACGGACTGGTGCTGGCGGCGAATCACCCGGCCATGATCGACATCACCTGCCTGCTGGCGCGGTTGCCCGGGGCCGTGTGCATTTTCAAGCCCGCCATCCGCCGCAATCCCGTGCTGGGCGCCGCCGCGCGCCGCGCGGGCTACCTCGGCAGCGATGGCGGCCATGATCTCGTGCGGCGCGCCGCGGCCAAGGTCGCCGCCGGGCATACGCTGGTGGTCTTTCCCGAGGGCACGCGCACGCCGCCGGGCGAAGCACTGCTCCCCTTCAAGCCCGGTTTCGTCCTCATCGCCCGGCGCGCCCGGGTGCCGATCCAGCTCGTGCGCATCACCACTGATTCCGACCTTCTCACCAAGGGCTGCACCTGGTGGCTGGTGCCGAGATTCCCGGCGCATGTCGAGGTGACGGCCGGCCCGCTGATCCCCACCGACACGGCGGCCAGCAC
>JAYUGX010000092.1:0-25514 GCA_043738215.1 Lacunisphaera sp. | reverse complement strand
TTGATTTCGACGACCTTGGTGATTTTTTCGCCATCCGAGACAATCTTGTCGGCCAGTACCCCGCAGACTTTCCAGACGGCCTCCGCGAACAGCACCCGAAGCTCGCGCGGGCTCTTGTCGCCGACGCTGACCCCGGAATGGCCGTTGGCCAGCACCAGCACCGTGTCGTTGGTGCTCATGTCGCCGTCCACCGTGATGCAATTGAAGGTGCCCGCGACGGCCTCTGAGAGCGTCTTTTGCAGAAAACTGCGCGGCACGGAGAAATCCGTGGCGAGAAACGCGAGCATGGTGGCCATGTTGGGTTGGATCATGCCCGCGCCCTTGGCGATGCCGGCGACCACGTGTTTCTTGCCATCGTAAGTGAAACTCACCGTCACGGTCTTGGCGCGGGTGTCGGAGGTCAGGATGGCATCCGCCGCCTGCTTGCCGTGCGCCGGGGTGCGGCCTTTCTCGGAGACGGCGCGCTCGAGCCCTTTCAACAACCGGCCCATCGGCATCGGCTGGCCGATGCGGCCGGTCGAGCAGACAAAAAATGATGTAGCCTTCAAATTGAGCGAAGCGGCGGCGCGCTGGGCGGTGGCCTGGGCATCGTGCAGGCCGGCCGAACCGGTGCAGGCGTTGGCATTCCCCGAGTTGGCAATGATCCCGTGAAACGGTCCTCCATGGGCAAGGTGCTTCTGACACAGCAGCACTGGCGCGGCCTTGACCGCGTTCTTCGTAAACGTGCCGGCGGCAGTGCAAGGACGCAGGGAAAAAAGCAGCGAGAGATCGAGGCGCTTGAGGTCATTCTTCTCCCGAATGTCACAGGCCACGCCCGCCGCCTCGAAGCCGGGCACGTCGGTGATGCCGGCGGTATCAGGGGTAACGGTCAGTTGGGTCATGAATGACAAAAATCAGGTCAACCCGGCGGTCTCGGGAAAACCGAGCCACAGGTTCATGATCTGCACCGCCTGGCCGCTCGCGCCCTTGACGAGATTGTCGAGCGCGGAAGTGATGACGAAATTGCCCGTGCGCGCATCGTGCACCGCGGAGATATCCACGCGGTTCGTGCCGGCGACATGGGCGGTGTCGGGCGTTTCACCAGCAGGCAGAATGGCCACAAACGACCGGCCGGCGTAGGTCGAACGCCAGGCAGCGTAAAGCGAGTCGATGGTCGCGCCTTTGGCCGCCGGCACCGTAATGGTGGTGGCGATGCCGCGGCGCATCGGCGCCAAATGTGGATTGAATTGCAGCACAATTTTTGCGCCGGTCGCCGCGGAAAGCTGCTCCTCGATTTCGGCGAGGTGCCGGTGCTTGACGAGACCGTAGGCCTTGGCGCTCTCGTCGCGCTCGACAAAGAGATACTGCTCCTCGGCTTTTTTGCCCGCTCCGCTGACGCCACTGAAGGAATTCACCACGATGTGCTCGCGTGTCACCACGCCGGCCTTGAGCAAGGGCGCGAGCGGCACGAGCGTGCTCGTGGGATAGCAACCCGGCGCGGCCGCGAGCTTGATCTGGGTCTTCCAATTCGGATCCGTCAACTCGGGCAGGACGAAACGCGCCGACGGCAGCAACTCAGGGGCATGATGGGCCCCGTAATATTTCTCGTAGGTCGCGAGGTCGGCCACGCGAAAGTCGGCACTGAGGTCGATCACCTTGCGACCGGTCGGCACGAGCGCCTGCGCGAAATCCGCGGCGGCGCCATGCGGCAGAGCCAGGAACCAGACGTCGATGTCCTTCCGCGCCGCGAGGGCCGCGGCGTCCGAATCGCTGAACTTGAGCTGGTCGGCCGCGGTGCCGCGCAGCGCCGGGATGACCGCGGCCACGGGCTTGCCCGCATGCTGACGCGAAGTGACCGCCGTCAGTCTGACCTGCGGATGACCGAGAAGGAGTTTGACCAGAACTTCGCCGGAGTAACCCGACGCACCGATTACGCCGACATTCATTTAAGGGAGTGGTAGAATTATGAATTCCCGCGGGGGAATCGAGAAGTTTCGTGAACCGCAAAAAAGGAAGCGGAGGCCGTGAGGCGCTCCGCTTCGAGGGAAAACGTGTTCCAGTTTCGGGCGATTAACGCTTGGAGAACTGGAAGCGCTTGCGGGCGCCGGGCTGGCCGGCCTTCTTGCGCTCTTTCTCGCGCGGATCACGGGTGAGGTGACCGGCCTTCTTGAGAGTGACGCGGAGCTCGGGGTTGAACTTCAGCAGCGCGCGGGCGATGCCATGGGCCACGGCGCCGGACTGGCTGCTGATGCCGCCACCGGCGACGTTCACGATGACGTCGAACTTGTCCTTACTGTCGGCCGTCACCAACGGGGCGACGGCGCGGCGCACGAAGTTGTCGTGCGTGAAATAGGATTCGAACTTGCGGTCGTTGACCGAGAACTGGCCGGAGCCGGCAATAAGGCGCACGCGGGCAGTGGAGGACTTGCGGCGGCCGGTGCCGAGATAAACGGAGGATTCAGCGCTCATGGGTTAACTTAAAGCTTAACAGGGTTCTGGGCCTCGTGGGTATGCGCGGCGCCCGGGAAAACCCGGAGCTTGGTCAGCATGGTGCGCGCGAGGCGGTTCTTGGGGAGCATGCCTTTGACGGCCTGCATCACGATGAACTCGGGCTTCTGGCGGCGCACGTCGGTCAGTTTGCGATACTTCTCGCCGCCGACATAACCGGAGAACGACATGTATTCGGTGGCCTCTTCCTTCCGGCCGGTGAGGACGACTTTGCTCGCGTTGATGACCACCACGTAGTCACCGGTGTCGACATGGGGCGTGTAAGTGGGCTTGTGGCGGCCGCGCAGGATGTTGGCAGCTTTGACGGCGAGACGGCCCAGCACCTTGCCCTCAGCATCCATCAGATACCACTTGGGCTGCACTGTCTCTTTCTTGGCCAGATAGGTTTTCATTTGCGGAAAGGGGCCAAAGGGAAGGATTTCGACACCCCCTGTCAACCCCGAACCTTTCACATCACGGGAAACCGCCCTGCGGGTGGCTTAACCCCTCAAAAATCGAGGCTTACGCCGAGCGTGACCCATAGATTCTGGCGCGAAGTTCGGCCAAAGGGTCCATTCGTTCCGGAGCGTCCAATCGCATCCGAATAATGCAGGCCGGCAATCACCGTTGAGTGTGGTCCGACTCGGTATGGCAGGTGCGCCTCAGCACCCCAATAGCCGTAATTATCATGCCGGCGTGGGCCCGGCGCATCCGGCCGCCAGTCATCACCTGTGGCCCGCCCGGCAAACAGGCTCAGATCCAGAAACGCCCCCAGCTTGGTCAGCGCCAAGCTGTGCGTCAGCGACGCCTGCACGGTATCGGACCGCAGCCGGAAGTCGTGATAGTAAGCGAGACCGGGCGTGAAGCCGTTGATCGCGGCCAAGGTGGCGGTTAGTCCGGTTTCGAACGTGCGTTTGGTGTCCCCGGCGGGTGCCCCCGAGAACCAGGAGTGTGCCACCGACGCCTCCAGTGTCAGATCAGCTGTGGCGTGCCAAATGTAGGCTGCATTCAAGTTCACTTCCCGCCCTGTCCCGCCGGCAAAAGGCAGATTGGCCCAGACCCCACCGCGAAAATCGTCGCGGAAAAACTCCACGGTGGCCTGCGCCGATGAGCCCGCCCGCTCGACGCCGCGAAACACATCCCGCGAGGCGTAGCTGAAATCAGCCCGCACGGCCGGCGGCTCAGCGGCGGGCGCGCGAAGCGAGCCGGCCAGCAGCGCCACGAGGGAAAGCCTGGAGATTGCCTGAATGGAACGCATGAAACCGCTGGCTATGGATGTGTTTGTTTTCGCCGCGGTTGTCGACACACTCATTTGCCTATGCAGCCTTCCGCCCGCAGCTTTGTCACCGCCGCCGGCCTGCTCGGGTTTGCCGGCGTGGTCCTTGGCGCTTTTGGCGCGCACGCCCTCAAGGAAACCCTCGCGGCCAATGGCACCACCTCGGTCTGGCAAACCGCTGTGCTTTATCACCTGGTCCATGCCGTGGCTTTGCTGGCCTTGGCAGGGTGGACGGCCGGATGGCCCAAGGCCAAGTGGGTTGGGCGGAGCTGGATTGCGGGTGTTATCCTCTTTTCCGGCTCACTCTACTGGCTGGCGCTGGGCGGTCCAAAATTCCTTGGCCCCATTACCCCCTTGGGTGGTCTTGCCTTTCTGCTGGGCTGGCTGCTCCTTGCTGGGAACGCCTTCTTACAGCCCAAAGCATGAAGATCCCGACCCCACTCCACGCCGCCCTTTCCGTCCTGCGTTCCGCGGGCGGCCGGCCGCGTTTGGTGGGGGGTTGCGTGCGGGACTGGATGCTGGGGCTGGAGCCCAAGGATTTTGACGTGGAGGTTTACGGTCTCGACTACGAGGTCCTGGCCCGCGCGCTGGCACCCTTTGGGCCGACCGACCTGATCGGGCGGAGCTTCGGCGTGCTGAAAGTCCGGTTGGAGGGCGTGGAATACGATTTCAGCCTGCCCCGCCGCGAATCCAAGACCGGGGCCGGACACCGGGGATTTGCCGTCGCGCCCGACCCGGCGTTAACGGAGGCCGAGGCGGCGGCGCGGCGCGATTTCACCATCAATGCCATCGCCTACGACCCTTTCGAAAACCGGATCATCGATCCGCACGAAGGCGCCGGGGACCTGAAGAGGAAAATCCTGCGACACACAGGTCCGGCCTTCGTCGAGGACCCGCTGCGAGTGCTGCGGGCTTTTCAACTGGCTGCCCGGTTCGAGCTGACCCTCGCCCCGGAAACCATCGTGCTCTGCCAGACGATTAGTGACAGTTATGCGGAGTTGCCGATCGAGCGCGTGTGGGGCGAATGGGAGAAATGGGCCACGAAGGCAGTCAAGCCGTCCCTCGGCCTCGTCGCCCTGAAGCAGACCGGTTGGCTTAAACATTTTCCTGAAATCGCCACCCTCGACGGTGTGCCGCAGGAACCCGAGTGGCACCCCGAGGGTGACGTGCTTACGCACACTGGCCATTGCCTCGACGCTCTGGTCGACCTCGCCCCCTGGTGTGACGGCCCGCCCGGCACGAGGCGTGTCCTTTCCTTCGCCGTCCTTGCCCACGACTTCGGCAAGGCGGCCACGACCAAGCAGGCGGAGCGCCGGGGCAAGCTGCGCTGGATCAGTCCCGAGCATGAGGCGACCGGTGGCCCGCTGGCCGAGAGTTTTCTCCGACGCATCGGGGCCCCGCTAGAACTGATCGAACATGTGCGCCCGCTGGTGGTGAACCACCTGCTGCACCACGACCAGCAGCCGGCGTTCCGCGACACCACGGTGCGGCGGCTCGCGCGCAAGATTGCCCCCGCTACGCTCGATGAACTCCTGGCGGTGATGCAGGCGGATCATCTCGGTCGCCCGCCCCTGATTTCCCATGAATCCGTCCAGCGGCTCGACCAGCTAAGGGTTGCCGCCGTGCGACTGTCCTTGGAACATGCCGCGCCCAAGCCCCTCGTGCTGGGCCGGCATCTGATAGCCCTCGGCCTGTCGCCGGGCCCGCAGTTCAAGCCGGCGCTGGATGCCGCGTTTGAATCACAATTGGACGGCGCGTTTTCCGACGAGGCCGGCGGCATCGAATGGATGCGAAACTATTTGCGGGCGCATCCGCCCGTTTTATCCTCATAACAAATTCACCACCATGAGCACCTCCACCCAACTCGATCAACTCAAGCAATTCACCAAGGTCGTGGCCGATACCGGCGACTTCGCCAGCATGAAGGAATATGCGCCCCAGGACGCCACAACCAATCCCAGCCTGATCCTGAAGGCGGCAGCCATGCCCGGCTACATCCATCTGCTGGACAAGGCCGTCAAGGACGCCGGGGCGACGGCGGGCACCGGGAAAATCATCGACCAGCTGCTCGTGTTGTTCGGCAGTGAAATCCTGAAGATCGTGCCCGGCCGCGTCTCAACCGAGGTGGACGCCCGGCTCTCGTTTGACCGCGACGGTTCGATTGCAAAGGCCCGTGAAATCATCGGCCTCTACGAGAAAGCCGGCATCCCGCGCGAACGCATCCTCATCAAACTCGCCTCCACCTGGGAGGGCATCAAGGCCGCGGAACTGCTCCAGCGGGAGAAGATCAACTGCAACCTCACCCTGCTCTTCTCGTTTGCGCAGGCCGTCGCGTGCGCCGAGGCCAAGGTGCAGCTCATCTCGCCCTTCGTCGGCCGCATCCTTGACTGGTACAAGAAGAGCACCGGCAAGGATTACGCCCCCGCGGAAGATCCCGGCGTGAAGTCGGTCACCGAAATCTACACTTACTACAAGAAGTTCGGTCACGCGACCGAGGTCATGGGCGCGTCCTTCCGCAATAAGGGCGAGATCACCGAGCTCGCCGGTTGCGACCTGCTCACCATCAGCCCGCAGCTGCTCGGCGAGCTCAAGGCCAGCACCGAGCCGCTGGCGCGCAAGCTCGACCCGGCCAAGGCGAAGGTCGCCGACCTGAAGAAGGTGAGCTTTGATGAAAAGGGCTTCCGGTTTGCGCTCAACGAGGACGCAATGGCCACCGAGAAAACCGCCGAGGGCATCCGCGTGTTTGCCGCCGACATCGTCAAGCTCGAGCTACTGATCAATCAAAAGCGCGGCTGAGCGCCCGCCGTCCCGCGCGTGAACCCGCCCATGATTCGCGCTTTTCAGTGGGACCTCGCGCGCCAGGTGGAGCGGCTTGATTTTCTGCTGGCGCTGCTGCCCCGTTACGCGGCGTGGGGTTATCAGGAGCTATACCTGCACCTGGAGGACGTGGTGCACTACCCGAGCCTGCCGGGCGTCGGCCGCGATGACGCCTATACCTACGAGCAACTGGGTGAGCTTGTGCTGACGGCGGCGCAGAACGGCCTCCGGGTCGTGCCGATCGTCAACCTGCTTGGACACACGCAATATCTTATCAAGCATCCGGAGTGGCGCGAACTGAACGAACTGCGGGACGAACGCGACCGGCCCCTGCTGCACGGCCAGATCTGCCCGCTACATCCACGCACCCTTGAGGTGGCCGAGAAGCTTCTGCGCGACCTGGCGCCGTATTGCACGGCCGGCAAGGTGCATGTCGGGCTGGACGAGTCGTTTCACCTCGGCAAATGCCCGCGCTGCCGCGAGGAAGTCGCGCGCCTTGGTCTTGGCGGACATTTCGCCGGCCATGTCAACCGGCTGCACGCCATCGCCGGTGAACGCAATCTGCGGCTGGGACTGTGGGCCGACATGCTTTACTTTGTGCCGGAGGCCATTCCGCTGTTGCCGCGCGGTATCACCGCCTACGACTGGTATTACTATTCCTTCGCGAAGAAGCCGCGCGTGGAGTTTTTCAACTTCGCCGAGCGCGAGCTGCATCCGGCGCTGAAGAAGCAGGGTATTGCCTATTACGGCTGCCCGATGAACGGGGCTTTTCGTTATGAACCGCTGCCCGTATTCGGCGACCGGTTGGCCAATATCCGCTCGTGGTGGGAGCGTTGCACGGCGGTCAAGGCGGAGGGCTTCCTGGTGACCTCATGGGAAGCCTACCGGTTGGCGCTCGAAACGACCACCACGGTCGATGCCGCGGCGGCAAACCTCTGGCTTGAGCCCGGGCAGGACGATGCCACCGCGATGCTGGCCCGTGGACTTGAACGCACGTTCAAGCTCAAGGCGGCGCGCCCGATGGCGCGGGCTCTGCTCGCGGCGGACGAGCACGCCTTTGCCGGCTATGCCCGCTGGCAGATCAACGACCGTTGGGATGTTTTCGCGGGCAACGAAAGCCTCAAACCTTACCAAACCGAGGAGCGGTTTTTCGGGCGCATGGTTGAGAGCGGTTTGCCTTGGCCCAAGTCTTTCACCGCCAGCTTGGCCTTCCGCCATTATCTCGCACAGCGGGATGTGTTCGTGCGCAAGGCGGCGAGGGATGTGTTCAAGCTGCGGCGGCTGGGGAACGCGCGCGCCGAGGTTGCGCTCCACCTAAGGACAATGGAAACCAGCGCCAGATTGTTTGCCGGAGCACTGAAGGCTGGTCGTCTGGCAGCGCGGGCGATGTGGGTGAGAACCCGCGATCCGCAGGCGCAGGGTCAAAATGAGACCATCCTAGAGGCGGATGGGAAAAGACTGGCCCAGTGGCGTGACTGGTTAAAGCGCGCCGCGAGACAGCCGGAACTGGCGTGGCAGGCCACGCCCATGTGCGGGGCGTGGCAGTTGCAGTTCATGGTGCATAACTTCGCCCCGGCCGTGCAAAAAGTGGTGGTGGAACAAAAAGAGTCGGACGGCTCATGGCACGAGCTGGCCAGCCGTTTCACCTTGGAGTTCCGCGCCTATGCCGCGCGACCCCGCACAAAGATCAAACGGGAGTTCACCGTGCCCGTGGCTTTATCTGGAGCCAGGCTGCGCGTGGCCGTGCGTGGCATCGGGCAGGTGGCCATCAGCCATGTGCTGCTGACCAACGGGGTGGAAACACGACGGAGCCGTAATTTCACCCAGAAAACCGTCTTCGGCCGGCGGGCGCCGGCACGGGGATTCCCCCAGTTTGATCGGCCGGAGAATGAAGCGGTGAGGTTGCTCGTATTTCTTGCATAAAGGGGCGGAACACCTCCATCCCTCCGCCCTCCGGGGGGTTCGGCACAAAGAAAAAAGGCGGCCCGGAAATCCGGGCCGCCTTGTGAATAATGATTAAGTCTAAGGCTGGCTTAGAAGTTATACTTGCCTTCGATGAAGATCAGGCGGCCGACGGCACCATAGGTGGCGATGTCGCCGTTGCTGGAGGTGTTGGTGCCCTTGTTCATCGGCAGGCCCTCGTTCAGCACGTTTTGCGCGCCAACGCGGAGGGTGAAACCGTTGAGCATTTTCCACTCCGAGCCGAAACTGTAGCGGGCGGAAATATCGAACGAGTGGTAAGCCTCGACGTAGTCATCGGAAGCGGAGGGCACTCCCGGACCGGCCGGGATACCGTTCACGTCCGTAGTGTGCGGAATGTAGGTCCAGCCGAAGTTGGCGCCCCACTTGCCACGGCTCCAGTTGACGCTGGTGTAGGTCTGCCACCGGGGGGTGGTGCCGTTGGTGTTGCTGGTCAGCCCCACCGTCTCAAACGGGGTTGCCGTCGGGAGGGTCTGGACGGTATAGGACTTATACCAGTCACCGGCGAGCGACATGTCGAACCGGCCGTAGGCGTCGGAGTTCCAGGTGTATTCCACCTTGAGGTCGATGCCGGAGAGATTCACGCCGGCGATGTTCGTCAGCGTGTCGGTCACGTAGATGCTGTCGATTGCTGCGTTGCCAATCTGGCCGGGGGCCGTGATCGGTGCACCCGCGGTGAACTGGGAGTTGTCACCCGAGCCGCCGGAGCCGCGGCGGACAAAGCTGGCGTAGGGCGACGCGGTGCCGAGCAATTCGACATCCTGCAGGATGGTGGCCGAGCCGATCGAGGAGATCAGGTCAGTCTGCTTGATGTTGTAATAATCCATCGTCACAGAGAAGCCCTTGACCGCCTTGGGCGAGTAAACGAAGCCGTAGGTGTAGCTCTTCGAGCGCGAGGCCAGCAGTTTCGGGTTCGCACCGGAAGTGGCATTGGCCTGGCCGGTGATGTTCGGGCCACCGCCGAAGCGGGTCAGGTTGAGCGAGCCGGTGAAGCCGACGCCGCCCGGGCCGAAGAGGTTGAACAGCGTGGGGGCAGCAAACGACTTCGAATAGGTGCCGCGGATGGCGAACTGGTCGTCCACCGGGAGCCAGCGCACGGAGAACTTCGGCACGAGCGGATCGTCCGTGTCGCTGTAGATTTCCTTGCGGCCGGCCGCGGTCAGCTCGAGGAGGTGGGCGCCGCTCTGGTTCTGGCTGCCGCCAAAGACCGGGATGCGGACCTCCGCAAAAGCCGACTTGACGTTACGGGCCTTTTTGAAGGGATCGAGGGTGGTGGCCGAGTCCCAGCCGAAGGTCGCCGCCTGGCTGTTGCGGTCTGCGGTCTGGTCGAGGGACTCCGTGCGGTATTCGACGCCGGCCGCGAAGCCGAGTTCGCCACCGGGGAGATCGGCGAGTTTGCCGACCAAGCGGGCGTCATAGGTCGTAAGTGTCGAGTCGGCCTGGCCCAGCGCCGTGCCGAAGAGGCCGGAGGCCGCTACAGCTCCGGGTGCCTGCTGGCGGGCGAAGTAGTTGATCGAGCCGTTCGCCGTCACAATGGCGCGGGTGGCCGTGCTGACCACGCCCTCATTGTGGTATTTCTGGCCGATGAGGTTCTTGTTGGCGGCTGCCTCCCAGGAGAAGCCGTCACCAAACGTGCCCTTGATGCCAATGACACCGCGGATGCTGTCGGTGTCGTAGAAGTATTGGCGCGGGTTGCTCAGGAAGCGGTTGCGGCCGCGCGCCGTCACATCAAACGGGTTATTCACATCGGTCGCCGGAGCGTTATACGAGGTCGGCTGGGCGTTCAACTGGGAGAACGTGTTGGTCTGCGTATAGAGCATGTCGCCGAACACCGTCAAGTCGTCCGTCCACTTGTGGTCGAAATTAAGTGTGACGCTCTTGCGCTGCTGGCCCTGCACCAAGGTCGGGAAATTAGCCAGGTTGAACGAGTATTGCGCCTCGGCGCCCAGACCGCTGATCAGATTGCTGCTGCTGGCCAGGGCGATATAGGTGCCGTTGGCCACCAGGGTGGCGGCGGGGAGGTGCGTGCCGGGATTCGGCGGGGCGTTCAGCGAGGGATTCAGCACATAATACTGCGACCCAATGTTGACGATGCCGGCAAACGTGGCGGTGCCGTAGATCGGGTTGCTGTAGCTGCGTTCATACTGCTTCATCGGGTCCTGCTGATACCACTCGGCGGCGACTGTGATACCGGTCTTGTCGGTGCCGGTGCCGCCGACGATGGAAAACTTGCGCGAGGCCCAGTGTCCCCTGTTGTCGGAGAAACTGTAGTTAGCATCAACGGAAAAGCCCTTATAGTCGGACTTCAGAATGATGTTCACCACGCCCGAAACCGCGTCCGTGCCGTAGAGGGCGGAGGCGCCGTCCTGCAGGATCTCGATGCGCTCGATGGCTCCGACCGGGAACAGGTTCACATCCACGTATTGATAGCCACCCGAGGCCAGAATCGGGGCGTAAGCCACCCGGCGTCCGTTGAGGAGCACGAGGGTCTGCGTATTGCGGAAGGCCACTTGGGAACCGCCGCCGGTCGAACCACTGGCGATGTTGGCGTTGGTGCTGCCAAGGTTGCTGTTGCCCGTGAATTGCGGGGCCGCCTTGCGCAGGATTTCCATCACGTTCGAGGTGACGCCAGTGTTCTCGATGGCTTTGGCATCGAGCACGGTCACCGGAATCGCCGTGGCTACCCCGGCGATCGGGATATACGAGCCAGTGACGACGAATTTATCGAGTTTGACTGTCTCTTCAGCCGGAGCCGGCTTAGCGGCGGCGGTCTGAGCAAAAGCGGCATTGGCCGCGAACAGCGAAAGCCCGGCGCCAAGCAGCGCCAAAGGCTTCCGTAGATAACTTACGGAGCTATTGTTCATAGGTCTGAGTGTGTTGTGTTGGTAGGAAACTACCCGTGACCGGCTAATTTCTTGCGGCGAATGGTGCATTTTCCGCGATGACAATCAATGATTTTCTTGTTTGTAAAAAATAGGCGTTGAAAAACGTCATGGTGTTAACCGGCAAGTGGTTTTGTCAGTCCGGTTGACTTCAACCGCCGGACACCCAGTCTGCGCGTGCATGCCCACACATCATAACTACGTATCCTGCCTCTGGCATGCCCTGATCATGGGGATTGCCCTTGTAGCCTCCATAGGCCTGCCCGCCCAGACACCGCCCCGCCTGCCGGTCGAGACTTTCTTTGCCGAACCCGACATCCGCTCTCTGCAATTATCCCCCGATGGCAACAATCTAGCTTTTCTCAGCACCTTGACCACCGGCAAAGTCGGGATCGCACTGATGCACCTTGATACCGGCAAAGTGGAGCCGTTGGTCGGGGCGAAGGACGAAAATATAAAATCCTACTTTTGGAAGGGCAACGATTACATCGTCTACGCCGGTGATTTGGGTGGCAACGAATCCAATGCCCTTCGCTCCATCAGCATCAGCAAGCGCAAGGTCGTCGCACTGGCGGATTCCTATGATGAACGAGCCGCGGATCTGGCAAATTTCGCCAGAATCATCGACGGGCTGAGATTTGACCCCAATCACATTATGGTCTTTGGCCGTAAAAGCACCGGTAGCTCCACGGTCGGCCTCTGGCTGCTTGATATTCGCTCCGGTGAGCGCCGGGGCGTGGCCAGTTACTATCCCAAGGAGGACACCCAGGATCTGGCAGTTGATAATAGTGGAGTGATCCGCGGCCGCAGTTATCTCCTGGGCGACAAGTGCATTTTTGAGGTGCGGCCGGAAGCGGATGGCGGGTTTGTCAAGGTTGCCGAGTTCCCCGCCAACAATCCCCAGTGGGTTTTCAGCGGATTCGCGGCGGATAACGAGACTCTCTATCTCACCACCACCGACCAGACCGACACCGGGGCCCTGCACTCTTTCAATGTCCGCACCCGCCAGCTCAGCCCGGTGATTTTCCACACCCCCCAGGGGGAAATCGGCAACATCCTGAGCTCATGGGATCGCAGCAAATTCTACGGCGTGACCTACGTCACGGACAAAACCTACTACAGTTTCGCCGACCAGGGCCGCGCCGATCTGCAGAAGAAAATCGATGCCTCCCTGCCCGGCACTTTCAACAGAATCACCAGCACATCCGAGGACGAAAAAATCTTTGTCGTGGTCGCCACCAGCGATCGTGAGCCCGGCACTTACTATCTGCTTAATCTCCGCCACCCCGCCCTGATGATGATCGGCAAAATCAACAGTCGCATCAACCCGGCGGAAATGCGACCGATGGAGCCCGTCACCTATCCGGCCCGTGACGGTCTCACCCTCCATGGCTATCTCACCCGACCCGCCGGCTCCGCCGGCCGGCCCGTGCCGCTCATCATCCACCCCCACGGCGGACCATATGGACCCCGGGATGATTGGGGATTCAATCCGGATGTGCAGCTGCTCGCCAATCGCGGCTATGCCGTCCTCCAGATCAATTTTCGAGGTTCGGGTGGCTACGGTTATAGCTTTGAAAAAGCCGGTTACAAAGAATGGGGCGGCAAGATGCAGGACGACCTGACTGATGGCGTGAAATGGGCCATTGCCCAGGGTATCACCGATGCCGACCACGTCGCCATCTACGGTGCCAGTTACGGCGGCTACGCCGCCTTGGCGGGGGTCACCTTCACGCCCGAACTTTACCGTTGCGCGATCAACTACGTCGGCGTGTCCGATCTCAACCTCATCACCAGTTGGGCGCGGGGTCGCTCCGGTCGCGGCGACGATATGTTTTATCGCGAGAAAGTCGGTGACGACAAGGAATACAAATACAACCGCTCCCCGCTGAACTTCGTCGAGCGCATCCGTGTGCCCACGCTCCACGCCTATGGCTTCAATGATCCCCGCGTTGTGATCGAGAACTGGACCCGCCTTGAGGCCAAGCTCAAGCAGTTCAAAAAGCCCTATGAGATCATCATCCAGGGCAACGAGGGGCACGGCTTCCAAAACGAGTCCGGTCGCATCGGGTTCTACGCCAAACTGGAGGCATTTCTCGACAAAAACATGGGAGCGTCGGATCCCTCGGTCCGGCTGGCGCCCATGAAAATCCTTGAGACGCCCGCCAAGGAGAAATCCAACTAACGGGTCGCGGCATTATCCTCGGCCTTGCCTGCAGGCGGAGTCATTTGACTCCGCCTGTTCCATGTCCAAGCCTTGCCGGCCTCCCCCTGACGGTCACAATGTCCAACCAAAGCCACACCCACGCCCGCCTCAGTTGGATCGAGTCAGCCAACCCCGGCACGGCGGACTTCCCGTTGCAAAACCTGCCCTATGGCGTTTTCCGCCGGGGGCCGGATTCCACTCCGGGTATCGGCACGGCCATCGGTGATCAAATCCTCGACTTGTCGGCGGCCGCGGACCTTCTTCCGGCCGACGCCCGCTCCGCCTGCCAACAGCCGGAGCTCAATGCCCTCATGGCTTGCGGTCCGGCGGTCTGGAGCAACCTGCGCGCCCGGCTCAGCGAGTTGCTCGGCGCCGATTCCTGTCCCGCGCCGCTGCGGGCCAAAGTCCAGCGCTGCCTCCTGCCCCAGACCGAGGCCCGGATGATGCGGCCTGCGCACATCGGTGACTACTCCGATTTCTACGCGTCAATTTTCCACGCGACAAACGTCGGCTCGATGTTCCGGCCCGACCAGCCCCTTCTCCCGAATTACAAATGGGTGCCCATCGGTTACCACGGGCGCAGCTCGTCCATTGTCGTCAGCGGCACGCCGGTGCGCCGGCCGCACGGTCAGCTCAAACCGGCCGACGCCCCCGCGCCCCGCTACGGCCCGTGCCAGAACCTGGATTACGAACTTGAGCTCGGCGTATTCGTCGGCCCGGGTAACCCGCCAGGAGAGCGCATTCCGCTGGCGCAGGCGGCCGATCATCTCTTCGGCGTGGTGTTGCTCAATGACTGGTCGGCCCGGGACATCCAAACTTGGGAATACCAGCCGCTCGGCCCGTTTCTGGCAAAAAACTTCGCCACCACGATTTCGCCCTGGGTCGTGACGATGGAGGCCCTCGCGCCGTTCCGCGTCCCGGCGTTCACCCGGCCCGCGGGGGATCCGGCGCCGCTCCCTTACCTCACTGATGCAACTGACCAGGCGCACGGCGGCATCGATCTCACGCTGGAGGTCTGGCTGCTCACGACGCAGATGCGCGCCGCCGGCCTCGCGCCGTATCGCCTTTCCTCGGGCAATTTCCAGCAAATGTATTGGACACTCGCGCAGCTCCTCGCCCACCACGCCAGCAACGGCTGCAATCTGCAACCCGGCGACCTCCTCGGCAGCGGCACCGTCTCGGGTGAAACCAAGGACTCGCGCGGCTGCCTGCTTGAACTCGCGTGGCGCGGCACCGAGCCGCTCAAGCTCCCCAACGGCGAAGAGCGCAAATTTCTGCAGGATGGCGACGAAGTCATCCTGCGCGGCTACTGCGAGCGCCCCGGCATCCGGCGCATAGGCCTCGGCGAGTGCCGCGGTCTCGTGCTGTCCGCCGGCCATTAACCGCGCGCCAGCTCCGCTGCCGGGGTTTTCGTCGCAGTCGTCTCGCCTCGGACATCACGCGCCCGCATACCACCATTTCCCCCATGAAAACCATCACTCAATTCATCATCTCGCTGGCCGTCGGCCTGGCCCTGACTGGCATCGCCCATGCCGCCCCCAACAAGGAAAAACAGAAAGCGGAAGTCGCCGCCATGGAGGACTCCTTCTGCGCCATGGCGCAGGAGAAGGGTCTGCTCGCCGCCTTCTCGTTTTTTGCCGCACCGGATGTCGCCTTTATCGACACTGACCCGCGCAAATTCCGCGGCCCCGCCGCCGTGCTCGAGCGCATCGGCCCCGACCGCCCCGGCATCTCGCTCACCTGGTCTGCCTATTACACGGATGTGTCGGACGACGGCACGCTGGGTTACAACTATGGCCGCTACGAATCCCGCGGTCCGGGTCCGGACGGCAAGGAGCGCGTGCGCGGCGGCTGGTTCCTCACCATCTGGAAGCGTCAGCCCAACGGCTCTTGGAAATACGTCATGGACAATGGCGCGCCGGATCGTCCGCCGCCGCCCGCTCCCGCGGCCCCGTCTGCACCCAAGCCTCCGGGCAATTAACCGGCCGGTGATCCCCATTGGGCATGGCTAATCCTCGGTTGGCCGCAGCACCAGCCGGTAGCCCATCGCGTCGGTCGGCCTTGTCTCCGGGGTCAGCTCGATGCGGGAAGCAGAGCGGCAGTGGGCGGGACCGACCTTCCAGCTGCCCCCGCGTATGACGGGGTCGCGGACGCCCCGCACGCCGTAGGCCCACTCCCCCACGTTGCCCAGCATGTCGTAGAGTCCCCAGCTGTTCGGTTTGAATTTGCCCACGGGCGAAGGCGCATCATGCGCGCCGCTGCGGGCATAGAACGCCAGCGCGTTCAGCGCCGGGTCGTCCCGCTCGTTGGTCAGCTGGCTGCCGTCGTTGAGCCCTGTTTCCGTGCCGGCGCGGCACGCATATTCCCATTCCACCTCCGTGGGCAGGTCGGCCTTGTAAGGCAGTTCCAGCCGGTGCAGCAGCTCATTGGCCCTGTCCAGCACGCCGCCGGTGCTGACCAGATCACGCCAGGCAACTTGTTCCACCGGCCGGGTCTCGTCACCCAGCGCGCGGCTGGTGCTGGGGTTTTTGCCCGTGAGTGCCTTGTGCTGCCGCTGCGTCATCTCGGTCTCGGCGATATAAAATCCCTTCGGGATGTCCCGTTTCGTTTGCGTGAGGTCGGTGCGCTGGCGGCCGCGCTCGTCGGGCGGCGAGCCGAGGAGGAATTCGCCCGGCGGCACCCATTTGAATTTCAGTTCGCCGCCGTCCGGCAGTTTCACCAGCACCTGCGCGGGCGGGGGCAGCCGCTTCATTTCCAGCGGAATGCTCTCCGTGGCCGGCAGAATATCCACCCCCAGTTCGAGCGTTTGATATTTCAGCGCACTGGCCGTGAGCGTGAAGCGGCCGGAACGCAATTCAACCACCGCAGCCCCGCTGCCATCGGCCGTGGCCGTGCTTTCGCCAATCTTGAGCTGCGCCTGTGCGGGCAATCCGGTGAACCGCACCGGATGCGGCGGCAACAGCGCGAGCGGCACCGTGGCCTCGGTTTCCTTTTCACCGCCGCCAATCTCGCCTTCCCAATCCTGATACCCCGGCGCCTTGACGCGCACAACCTGCGGGCCCGGCGACAGCTCCAACAGCACGTGGCCGTTCGCACCGACCGGATGATTGGTCTCGCGGTAGGTCACTACCGCGTTGGGAGGCAATCCGGTGAGCACGAACTTGCGATTGGTGGGGGCTGCGGGCTGCGTCGTGAGCGGCTTCGGTGGCGGTTTCTCGACCGTGGGCAATTGGGCTGCGGGGGCGAGTACGACGGGTTTGCTCTCCGGCGCCACCCCGATGGGTGGTGCCGACCTCGGCCATTGCCACGCCGCCACACCGATTGCCACCAGGGCCGCCAGCGCAGCCGGCAGAAGCCAGCGCTTCCCACCGCTCGACTGTTGGATCTGGCGCAGCCCCGCCAGAGCCGCGGCCGCGGTTTGGAAACGCTGCACCGGATCTACTGCCAAACATATTTTGATAAACCTATCCCATTTGGGGTCAAGACCCGGGACGAGTCGGGACGGGGGCTCCGCTATGCCATGCGGTTTTTTCCCGGTCAGAAGATAATAAGTGATAACACCAACAGCCCAAATGTCAGACCGTGCGTCCGATGGCTGCATGCTCCGCGCTTCGGGTGACATAAAATCGATCGTCCCAACGATAGCTCCGGTCGTGGTGACGCTGTCGCCGGTAAACGGCGACGCCGTGCCGCCAGCGCGCCGGTATTCCGCCTCGTCCCCCACCCGAGCGAGACCGAAGTCCGAGATCTTGGCTTCGCCGGTTTTTTCCAGCAGCACATTCGCTGGCTTCAAGTCACGGTGAACCAAGCCAGCCTCGTGGGCATGGGTGAGTCCCTGCAAGATCTGCCCGGTCAGCCGCTGCACCTCGGCGGGAGGTGCGCCACCGCCGGGCTTGCGGTTCTTCTCGAACCACTCCTCCAGCGAACCGCCATCCACATATTCCAGCACCAGGTAGAGCTTGCCCGCGCTCTCACCGAAATCAGTCACGTTGACAATGTGGGCGTGCTTGAGCCTTCCCACCATCACGCCCTCCTTCTTGAACCGCGATACGAAGGACTGATCCTGGGCCAGCAACGCAGGCAGGACCTTCAGCGCAAAGTCTTTCTTAAGTGCCGTGTGCTTCGCCAAGTAAACCACGCCCATGCCGCCCTGCCCCAGCACACTAACCACCCGGTATTGCCCAACCACATCCCCAGCTTGAAACAGATCGGCTTTATTCCCGGCACGCGGAGCGAAAACAGTTTTATCCGGTGCGGGATCCATGGCAGGGCAGAGCGGAATGAACCAGCCCCCCCGCCCTGAGGCCAGTCAGAAACTGAAATGCGGGTTGACCGGCCTTCCCCGGCGGGGCTTAGCTAGCAGCATCATGCTGCGACCGTTTTGCCGCCCTACCACAATCCTCACGCTGGTCCTGGCGGCCGCCGTCCCGGGTTGGGGTGTCCCGCTCAAGGTCAACGTCACCCCCGCCGGCGCCACCGTCACCATCGACACCGGCCAGCGTCTCCCGGCCCCCGCCATGTTTGAACTCAAGCGACGGGATGAAGCCTACAACTTCACCGTCGAGAAACCCGGTTACCAGACTGAAACCGTCTCCTATTTCACCAAGGCGAAGCTCAAGGAAATCTCCGTCACCCTCGAGCCCCTTTCGACCGAAAAGGAAGTGACCATCCGCACGAATCCCGACGGCGCGACCGTCACCATCGACGGCCAGCCGGCCGGCGTGACCCCGCTCACCAAGGCGGTTACGTTTTCCCGCGACGCCAAGGCCGCCCCGTGGAAGCCGATTGCCGTCGCCCTTGCCAAGGCCGACCACCAAAGCGAGTCCTTCGCGCTGCCTTACGACAATCCCGCGGTATCGCTGATTCTCAGCCAGCTGCGCAAGGAGCGCGTCTTCAGCGTCGATGCCAAGGCCGCCGACGGTTCACCCATCCAGGCCCTCCTCACGCTGGAGAACCGCGAACTCGGCGCCGCCCCGCAGAAAGTTTCCGTCGTCTTCACGCGTGCCGACAAAACCAAACCCTGGCCCGTGTTCAACCTCCGCGCCGAGATTCCCACCATCTACCAGCCGGCCCAGGTCACGCTCACGCATGACTACAAGGACATCTTCTCTTTCACGCTCAAGGCTGTCACCGAGCTCCCCGTCGGCCTCTATACGCCCACCATCGATTTGACCGCAACCGGGGTGCGCATGGCGGTCAACCAAACCACCCGGCTCGGCACCCTCGACACGGGCGAGCGCGTCGCCGATATCGCCGGCCTGGCCCGGCTCACCCGTTTTCTGCGCCGCGACCAGAATCTCAAGGCCCCGTTGCAGGCGCTCAATTCCTACGCCATCACCCCCGACGGCGATTCCGCCATCCTCTCGGTCACCTCGCAGGACGACGCCGGCAAGTTCTACTCCGCCCTGTTCCTCAAGCGCATCGAGGACGACGGTGGCGGCACCGCCCGGCTGATCGACAACAACAAGCGCTACTTCGACAGCTTCCCGATCATCGCCCCCGACGGCAGCGGCATCCTCGTGTTCCAGTCCAATCGCGGCGACCTGAACAAGTATGATGTCTTCCGCATCAACTTCGCCGACAACCGCACCGCCGGCGGCGTCTCCCGCATCACCAACGACCAGCGCTTCAACTACGGCCCGAGTTACACCGACAGCAACCGCGAGGTCGTCTATCTCTCCATCGAGCCCAACTACCCGCCCGCCCGGCCCCAGCTCAGCACGGTCAAGCTCGACGGCGCGCTGCCCACCCAGTTCCAGATCACCGCCGAGGAGGTCAGTCATCGCGAGCACTCCAAGATCCTTTTCACCCGCGTGGACGAGTCCACCGGCAAGCGACAGATCATCTCGGTCGAACCCGACGGCCGCCTTGAGACTAACCTGGTCTCCGATGATTCCTTCCTTGCCGCCAACTGCTTCAATCCCGTCGCGAGCTTCGCCAACCCCGTCCGCATTCTTTTTGTCTCCGACCGCGACAAGGACGACCAGGGCCGTCCCAACAACAATATCTACGTCATGAATGCCGACGGCTCGCAGATCCAGCAGCTCACCTCGAACGGTTCCGACGACATCCTCCCCGCCTGGTCGCCCACCGACCCCAGCGTCGTCTACTTCCTTTCCAACCGCGGCGGAGCCTACAATCTCTGGCGCCTCCGCCTGAAGTAGACCCCGCGCCCGCATGGCTGACGCCCCTTCCTCCCAAGCCTGGCTGGAGTTCGCCGATGGCCGCCTGCACTGGCTGGATCAGAACAACTGCACCATCGGCCGTGGCGCCACCAGCACCCTGGTCCTCGATCTGCCGGGCATTTCCCGCAGCCACGTGATGCTGCAGCCCGGCCCCGGCGGCGGACATCTCCTCGCCGATCTCCGCAGCACCAACGGCACCTACCACAATGGCCTGCGCCTCGAGCAAATCGTGCCGCTGCGCGATGGCGACAAGATCGAGCTCGGCGACGTCACCCTCACCTACCGCTGCCAGCAGCCCACCGAGACCGACGCACCCGCGGCGGCCGCCCTCGGCGCCACCTCCGTGCAGATTCACTCCGGAACCTGCTGGCTCCTGCTCCTCGACCTCATCGGCCACACCACGCACACGCACAAGGTCGGCGCTGAGGCCGCCACGGCCGATTTCAAGCGCTGGCTCGAGCTCATCCGGCCCGTCCTCCTCCGCTCCGGCGGCACCATCAACGCCTACCTCGGCGACGCCGTGTTCGCTTATTGGCGGGAGGACCGCCACCCTGCGGACAAGGTCGCCGCCGCCATCGCCGAGCTCGTCCTGCTCCAGACCGTAAGTCCGCGCCCCTTCCGGCTCATCCTGCATCATGCCCGCATCCGCATCAGCGGCGGCCTGCAGGGCGAGTCGCTCACGGGCTCGGACGTCATCTTCCTCTTCCGCATCGAGAAATCCACCAAGAGTCTCGGCTCCAACTGCATCCTCAGCGAAGCTGCTGTCAATTCGTTGAAGCTCCAGACCGCCGCCCGCCCGCTGGGCAACCACCCGGTGCGCGACTACCCGGGCGACCACGCCTTCTTCAGTCTGTCGGCCGGCTAACCCGGCAGGCGCGCCTTGATTTTTTGGGCAAACCCGAGCGCCATGTCGGCGTCACGGGAGGTCACGGTGAAGTGTCCCATCTTGCGGCCGGGCCGGGGCTCGCTCTTGCCGTAAAGGTGCAGCCGCACCGCCGGCTCGGCGAGCAGCACGTCCCACTTCGGCTCCCCTTTCGCCCAGGCATCGCCGAGAATGTTGACCATGACGACCGGTGTGATGAGCCGCGTATCGCCCAGCGGCAGCCCGCAGATCGCGCGAACCTGCTGCTCGAACTGGGAAACGGCGCACGCGTCGACGGTGTAGTGCCCGCTGTTGTGCGTGCGCGGGGCCAGCTCGTTCACCAGCACCTGGCCGTCCCGGGTCACAAACATCTCCACGCCCATCACGCCGACCAGGCCGATTTTTTCCGCGATAAGCCGCGCCATTTTCTCCGCCGCCGCCGTCACCTCGGGTGCCACCCGGGCCGGCACGATGGAAAAATCCAGGATGTGGTTCGTGTGGATGTTTTCCACCAGCGGAAACAACCGGATGGCCGCCTTCGCCGAGCGCGCCATCACCACCGAGACCTCGCAGGCAAAATCAATCCACTGCTCGATCACGCAGGCCCGGCCGGCAAACGCCGCCCCCGCCGCCGCGAAACCGGCCTCATCGAGCACCTTCACCTGCCCCTTGCCGTCGTAGCCGAAGTCCGCCGTCTTCACCACGCACGGCAGGCCGACCGCGCGGATGCCCGCGGCAATATCACCGCCCGCAGCGACCTCCGCGAATTTTGCGTGCGGAAAATTATTCTGCTTCAGCCAGTTCTTTTCGCGCGAGCGGTTCTGACAGGTCTCCAGCACATTCCAGTGCGGCCGCAGCTGGGTCAGGTGTTCAATCTCGCGCAGGGGCGCCGCCGGCACGTTTTCAAATTCATAGGTCACCACGTCGCATTCCTTCGCGAAGGCAGTCAGCGCCGCGAGGTCATCGTAGGCCGCGTTGACCTCCTTGTGCGCCACTTGACCCGCCGGGCAGTTCGCCTGCGGCTCGTAGATGTGCACCCGGTAGCCGAGGCGCGTGGCGGCCTGCGCCAGCATCCGGCCGAGCTGCCCGCCGCCGAGCACGCCGATGGTTTTCCCGGGGAGAATCACCTGGCCGGCGCTCACGGCAGCTTGCTTTTCAGGACCTTCCGGGTCTGGGTGGCGCGGAATTTTTTCCACGCGCGCAGCGTCTTCGTGTTCCCTTGGGCGAGCAGCGCCACGGCGAAGAGCGCGGCATTGAGCGCGCCGGTCGGACCGATGGCGAAGGTAGCCACCGGCACTCCGCCGGGCATCTGCGCAATCGAGAGCAGTGAATCGAGGCCCTTGAGCGTCCGCGACTCCACGGGCACGCCGAGCACCGGCAGCGTGGTGAAAGAGGCGGTCATCCCCGGCAGGTGCGCGGCTCCGCCGGCGCCGGCGATGATGACCTTGAGCCCGCGGCGCTCGGCCGACTCGGCATAGCTGGCCATGAGCTTGGGTGTGCGGTGGGCGCTAACGATGCGCTTCTCGTAAGGCACCCCCAGCGCCCGGAGGGTCGTGGCCGCGTGCTGCATCGTCTCCCAATCGGAGGCGCTGCCCATTATGATCCCGACGAGTGGTTTCATTGGTAAGCAGTAAGCAGTGAGCAATGAGCGGTTCAACCTCAACTTCCGGCACAAAGAAGGCCGACAAACGCCGGCCTCTGCACACTGCTGACTCGGTCAGAGCAGCGGCGTGCCTTTCGGCACCCGGACGATGGTCGTGCCGGCGATCTTGTCATGCCACGACTGTTTTTCGTCGTCGAAGGCGACCCAGATGAAACCAAGGCCGGCCACGGCGAGCGAAAGGAAGGCGCTCAGGCCGCGCACGATGGCCACGCCCCAGTCGACCGGGCGGTCGTCGAGCCGCACCAGCTTGAGCCCGCAGACAATGCCCCCGATGGTCGTGCCCTTCGTCGCCCACATGATGACATTGTAGATGGCGAACCATAGCGGCAGCCCGCCGCCGTTGTTCCAATGGAAAATGCCGTGGAGCATGCCCAGCACCATGCCGATCAAGATGAAATCGAGGAAGGTCGCCCCGATGCGCCGCCAGAATCCGGCGCGGGGCAGGGTCGCGGCGGAAATGACCGCCGGCACCGCGGCCACCGCTAGCTCGCCCGCGGTTGGCGGAACGGCTGCGGCCGCCCGGCTGACCGCGATGGCGGCGGCTTTGGCAGCGGCCGCGGCCCGGTTGCTTTTGAGCATGAGCAGCAGCGTGTAAATCACCACGCTGAGTCCGAGGAAACCCAGCAGCTTGTAGACGACAAACCCAAGGACGGGCACCGTGTAGAGTCCAAGCACAATGGCGCCCCCGATGAGCACGGCAAAGACCGGAGGTGCCAGCGGGCCGTCGCCCAAGAGTTTCGTGATGCGCCGGCCGAGCCAGGCCAGCATCACAACTTTGCCGAAGAGCCCGGCAAAAAACAATCCCAGGGAGAAAAGAGGGATCAGCACAAACCCGATGCCAATGGCCAGGGTGAGGACCAACAGCAGGTAGGCCACCGGGGTCAGCAACAGGGTCAGCACGCCGGCCAGGATGGATTTGCCGGGCCGCTCCTCGAGGGTTTGCACACATTTCTTCACCCCCTCCGGCGCCACCAGTGCCACAAGGGCATAAAAACCCAGGAACGCCAGGGCGATGCACCACGCCCACAGCAGATGCGGACCAAAAGCCAGCGGTCGCGCATATTGCAGGCATTGGGTGAACCAGGCATTCAGGCCGTTGAAGTTCATATAACGCCCGGCGATCGCGATGTGCTGGATATGGCCATGCAGGACAGCTTTCGGATCGCGAATCACTTCGCCACCGATGCAAACGACTTCGCCATCGACCACGGCATCGGGACCAAACTCGACGTTGCCGAGCACGGCGACAACCTCGCCCTGCACATGGCCGTTGACGTAGGTGCTGCCCATGACCGCCACCGCGACATCGCCCACGGTGCCACCCGTCACGCGCGTATTGCCAATGACCGAGACGACCGCATCACCGACATTGCCCGACGAGGTCGATGATCCGAAAACGGAGACCACGGCATCACTCACTTCGCCGGCCGACGTGGATGATCCAAAAATGGAGACCACGGCATCAGCCTGCTCGCCGGCGGCCAGGGTGCTGTCCTGGAAAAAACTGACGCGCTCGTTATCGGAATGGCGCAGACCATGCGTTCCCACTCTAATGCCGTGCAGCCGCTTGCCTTTATTTTCTTTCGCAGACGGTTTGGCCGTCTCTGAAGAGTCCTTATCGGCCTGCTCGACGGCGCTGTTCTTGTCACCGGTCGCTTCCCCGGCAACGGCGCCATCCCCGGCGGGCTTCTCCCCTTCCGCCGTTGCCTCAGGCGCCGGAGATTTTTTTGCCTCAGCCGGTTTGTCCGCTGGCGCGGATTTTTCGGCAGGTGCCGGAGTGGCCGGCGGGGTTTCCTGTGCATGGAGCGCGGGGAAAACTGCCAGCGCGAGGGCAAGCCAGAGGGCAAAAAAGGTGTGGGTTGGCCTGGATTTCATGGGAAAGCGGAGATCAGCTATTGCGGTAAAGGGTGCGGTAGGCGGCGGCGCCGAGACCAAAGAAGGTGGCGTAGAGCGCGGCGATCAGGGCCAGCCCGCCATAGAGCCAGAACGGCGGGATGCTGTCCAGGACCCGGGCTCCGAAGTCGATGATCCAACCGGCGGTGTGATAGAGCTTGGTAAACAGGCCCAGCCGCTCACCGGCTTGCGCGGCCACGCCACTGGTGTCCACGCCACTTACCCCGAGGTAGAAGCCGGTCACGATCGCGCCGGTGACACCCGTGGCCACGGCCAGGAAGGCCGCGCGGATGGCGGCGGGCCAGTAACTCCACGACTTGTGATACCAGGCAATGGCCGCATGGTGCTCGAGTGCAGTCATGACGCGCGATTCGAGCGTGCGGGGTGCGCGGCGCGCGGGCAGCGAGCGCAGGTTCTGGTGGATGAATTTCTCGAGCTCTTCCGGAGTCATTGGGTTCATGGCTTTCCCCTTAGTTGGTAAATTTTTCATGGGTGCTGCCGCTGCGCACAAGGATTTTTGCGAGGGCCTCGCGGCCGCGGAGGATGTCGGTCTTGACCTTGCTGAGGGACACGCCGGTTTTCTTGGCGATGACCTCGTAGGGCATGTCCTCAAAATGATAAAGCACCAGCGGGACGCGCTGGTGTTCGGGCAGTTTTTCTAGGGCGCGCTCGACCCACTCGCGGCGCTCGCTCGAGTCCACGCTTGAAAAAAAAGTGTCGGGCGCGGCGAACTCCACCTCTTTCTCCCCGCCCTCGTCGTCCTTGTGCACCAGGTCCGAGAAAAAGCTCCAGCGTTTCTTGTAGCGCTGGATGTGGTTGATCGAGAGGTTGGTCGCCACGGTCTTGAGCCAGCCGCCGGCGGTGGCGCTGGCGCTGAGATTGCCGAAGTGTTCGTGCGCCTTGATGAACACCTCCTGCGCAATATCCTCCGCCTGCGTCTCATTGCCAATGAGCCGCACCGCGGTGGAGTAGACCATGTCTTGGTAGTTGCGCATGAACGTGGTGAAGTCGATCGGGGGTGTCATCCCCTTGGCCGGAGCTTGCACTGTAGGATCTTCATTCACGCTAAGAACACCGCCCGTCGGAGCTAAGTTGCAGAAACCTCCTGTCACGCAAACCACGTTACGCCAAGTCCATAAGCCGCCAAAACACCCGGCTGACAGTCCGGGTTGCCGCCCTTTGCCGCTCCTTGCCTTACGCGCCCGATTAGCCGGCGTTTTGCTCCATTTGGCCGATTGGGCCGCCCTTGCCAAATTATGACACCGGGCGAAACTCCGCCCCATC
>JAYUGX010000091.1:0-1523 GCA_043738215.1 Lacunisphaera sp. | reverse complement strand
ATCTCCTTCTTCACGCCGTCGATGAGCTGGTCGACGGTGTCCTCCTTGCCCCGGTTATCGAGGATGAAGGTGGCTTTGTAGTTACGCTTGGTCTGTTTCATGGCGGTCGCGGCGGTTGAGGATGTTCATGGCTTCGGCCGACCCGCGATTGATTAGCAGGCGGAGGCCGTCCACGAAAGTTTTTAGTTGTTGGTCAATTATTTTGGTTTCTGTCGTTGAAAATTTTCCGAGCACAAAGTCCTTGATGTCCATTTCCGGCGGCCGCGGGGCGCCGATGCCGAGCCGGTAGCGGACGAAGCCGCTGCCGAGGTGCTCCAGCAGGCTGGCGACGCCGTTGTGGCCGCCATCGCTGCCGGTGACCGAGACCTTCACCAATCCCAGGTCGATCGTAAGATCGTCGTAGGCCACGATGAGTGTCTCGACCGGGACCTGATGGAAGTCGAGCAACGCCCGCAGGGAGCGTCCGCTGTCGTTCATGAAGGTCTGCGGCTTGACGAGCAGTCGCGTGATCCTTGGCCGGACATCCCAGCGGGCGAGCTCGGCCTTGAAATGGGAGTCCTTCTCCCACTTGAGGCCCTCGGCGGCGGCAAGCGCGTCAACCACGGTGAAACCGAGATTGTGACGGCTGCCGGCGTATTCGCGCCCGGGGTTGCCCAGTCCAGCGATCAGCGTGACGGACATGACTCAAAGAACAGTGTGCAAAACGGCCCGCCCGCAAGCGGAGGGACCGGAGTCTGAAGTTATTTCTTGGCGGGCGCGCCGGCAGGCTTGGCGCCGGCCGCCGGTGTGGCGGCCTTCGCATCGCCTTTCGCGGGCGCGGCGGCTTTGGCGTCGCCCTTGGCGGGCGCGCCGGTCTTGGCATCGCCCGGTTTGGCGTCGCCGGGTTTGGCCGCAGCGGCGGCATCGCCAGTGGCGGGAGCGGCCGTGCCATCGGCGGCGACAGCGCCCTCGACGGGCGTCTCGACGACAGCGGCGACTTCCTCCGCCGGCGGCTCGACGCAGAGGACGACGGTCTGGTTCTTGTCGTCCATGAACTCTACGCCCGCGATGGGCTTGAGCTCACCGACGTGAATCGCGCCGCCAACCTTGAGGTCGGAGACGTTGACCTCGATGAAAGCGGGCAGATCCTTCGGCAGGCAGCGGATGCGAAGGCGATGGGAGGCGGTTTCCAGGATGCCGCCCTCGGTCTTGACGCCGTAGGCCTCGCCCACGACGTGTATGGTGACATTGATCACCATCTTCTCGTTCTCCTTCACCTCGTGCAGGTCGACGTGCAGGTAGCGGTCCGTGATCGGGTCGCGCTGGATTTCCTGCAGGAATGAGAGCGCGGTGCCTCCGGCATCGCGCTTGAGCTCGATGAGGGTGGCGCGGCCGGCGATCTCCTTGAGGAGCTTGGTGAATTCCGGTGCGGCGATGGCCACATTCTCGGGTTTCGTGTGCTTGCCGTAGAGAATGGCCGGAATCTTCTCGGCCTTGCGCAGACGGCGGGAGGCGCTGCGGCCGGTGCCTTCGCGGGGCGTGAC
>JAYUGX010000090.1:0-1535 GCA_043738215.1 Lacunisphaera sp. | reverse complement strand
GCCACCTGGATGTCCATCGAGGGAGCGAGGCTGGGATGAACCGCCGCGCTGCGGTATTCGGCGGTCGTGAACAGCCGGTGCAGCAGGTCGTTCTGGTTCGTCGCCACCTTGAAGCCGCGGATCGGCACGCCCATGCGCGACACCAGCCACCCGGCGAGCACATTGCCGAAATTGCCCGTCGGCACGACGAACTCGACGTTGGCCCGGTCCGCCGCCGGCAGACGCAACCACGCGGAAAGATAATAGACGCACTGCGCCAGCACCCGGGCCAGATTGATCGAGTTCACCGCAGACAGCCGGTGCTTCTGCGAAAAAACGTGGTCGCCGAAGATTTCCTTCAACACCCGCTGTGCGTCGTCGAAGCTGCCGTCCACCGCGATGGCAAAAACATTCTCCGCACCGGTGCAGGCCATCTGCCGCTCCTGGAGCGGCGATACGCGGCCGTCGGGATAGAGAATGAAGATGGCGGTCTTCGGCTTGCCGAGCAGGCCGTGGATGGCCGCGGCCCCTGTGTCGCCCGAGGTCGCTCCCAGCACATTGATGCCCTGCCCGCTCTGCTGGCACTGGTACTCGTAGAGATTGCCGAGCAATTGCAGACCAAAATCCTTGAAGGCCAGCGTCGGGCCATGGAACAGCTCCAGCACATACAGCCGGTCGTCCAGTTTCTTCAGCGGTGCGAGGGCCTCGGTATGCGCAAAACCACCGTAGGTTTTTTGGATGATACCACGCAGCACCGCCGGCTCGATGTCGGTCGCAAACAGCCGCAGGAACTCAAAACATAGGTCGGCGTAGCCGAACTTCTCCCAATTCGCCAGCTGGCCCGAGATGTCCGGCAGCTTTTCCGGCAGGAACAGCCCGCCGTCCGGCGCGAGCCCGATCGCCACGGCTTGCGAGAAGCTCAGTGGTTCGCTTTGGCCGCGGGTGGAGATGAATTTCATGGCAGATGTAGGAGCCTGCTTGCAGGCGATAACAATTACCCATCGCGTGCAAGCACGCTCCTACAAAAGGCCAAGCCTCAGGCCTTTTTGTCCAAGCCAAAGACCTCGTGTGCGGCGCGCACGGCCTGGTCCGCCTTGGCGCGGTCCACCGCCACGGTGATCTTGATCTCCGAGGTGGCGATGAGCTGGATGTTGATGCCCGCGTCGCCGAGCGCCGAGAAAAGCGTCGCGGCCACGCCGGCGTGCGAGCGCATGCCGACACCGACCACCGAGAGCTTGGCGATGTTGTCGAAGGCCTTGAGTTCGCCACCGCCGAGCTTCTTGAGCACCGCGGGCAGCACCTTGACCGCACTGGAAGCGTCGTCGCGTTGGACGGTGAAGGTGATGTCCACCACTCCGCTGTTGCCGACGGCCTGGACGATCATGTCCACGTTGATGCCGGCGTCGGCCAGTGCCTGGAAGATGGTGGCGGCCGTGGCCGGCTTGTCCGGCAGGTTGCTGATGACGACCTTGGCCTGGTCCTTGTCGACCGCGACGCCGCGGACGACGACTTTTTCCATGTAGGCGACTTCTTCTTTCACGATGGTTCCCGGGTTG
>JAYUGX010000089.1:0-4055 GCA_043738215.1 Lacunisphaera sp. | reverse complement strand
ACCCGCAGCGGTGCTTTCCCGACGCGGCGGACCGGGAAAAGGGCATGCGCATCTGGCGCGGCGCGCTCGAGCGGCGGCAGCTGCCCTGCGCGTTGATCCAGGGTGGCTGGGCGGAGCGCGAGCAGCGGGCGATTGCCGCGATCAAACAGCGGCTGGCCCCGGGCTAGCCGGCCGGGAGCGAGATTGCCTCTTGCCCGTCGGGAACCGGCCGAATAACAATCAGCCGCTTCATCCGGCCGCACCCCGGATGAAATGGCTGTTCCGCCCCGCACCCGAAAGTTACGCCCAACCCCGCCCCTGCCATGCACCGCTTCCGCATCCTCTGTCTCGCGCTGGCTGCCTGCACACTTATTGCGGGCGGCTTGTCCGCCCAGCCCAAGCCCGCCAAGGAGAAGTCTCCCGGCGATATCGCAGCCGAGGAATTTTTCAAGTTGCGCGACAACAAGGAGGCCGCGCCCACGCCGGCCCGCTTCGTCGAGATCATCAACAGCGGGCTTTCGTTCCTGGCCAAGTATCCCACGCACAGCAAGGTCAGCTCGGTGATCAGCTCCCTGGCCACCTATGGCACGACGATCCGGGACAAAAAGCTGGCGGCGCTGCGCGCCTCGTGGCTGTCGCGGCTCCAGTACGAGATTCTCCGGCAGGGTGGCAGCGACGCGCTGAGCGAGGAGGCGAAAACCGCCTTCAAAGCCATGGGCGCCGCGGCCGCCGGCGCCGCGGCGCGCGACAATATGAGCCGTGAAACCATTGATGCCTACCGCGACAAGATTGACCGGCTGGCCGAGATGCCCGATCCCTCGCGCTTCCTCGCCGAGCAGGAAAAGGGCTACCTGGACATGCTGAGAATGCTGAAGGGAGACGGCGCGGAGAAACAGGCGCAGAAACTCCGCACGCATCCGGACAAGAAGGTCGCCGGCATGGCCCAGGACGAACTCAACCTGATGGCGATGCGCAAGCAGCCGCTGGAGCTCAAGTTCACCGCCCTCGACGGGCACGAGGTCGATGTCGCGCAAATGCGCGGCAAGGTGCTCTATTTCGTCTTCTGGTCGACCACCAACGAGGCGTCCACCAAGGACCTGGCGGAGCTCAAGGATTTTTATGTGCCCTATCAGAAGCTGGGAGTGGAAATCATCACCGTGTCCCACGACACCGACAAGGACGCGGTGACGAAATACGTGAAGGACAAGCACTGGGCCTGGCCGGTGCTCTTTGACGGCCAGGGGAACAAGGGTGAATTCAGCGCAAAACTGAATGCGCGCAATCCGCCGGCCTCGGCGCTCTTCGACCAGAATGGCATCCTCGCGACCACGGGCGTGCGGAGCAGCAAGCTCGAGGCCGAGGTCATTAAACTGGGCATCAAAAAGAAATAGGAGACGGCCCGGCGGGGCCGTGGAGATCACGGCGATTCAACGCCTCCTGTCATCCTGATCCTGCGGTGGCGGGAGAAGGATCCAGCGCGATATTCGCTTGCGGTTGGGCCACTGGCTGTCGAACCAGCCTGCCGGCTAGACTTCGCTTCCTCCTTCGCCAAGGCTACGGAGGACATGTCGCCCGGAATGACAAGCAACGACGACCACCTCCAGCGCTTTGGCGGGCTGGGCCGGCTTTACGGCGCGGCAGCGCTGCCGCGGCTGCAGGCCGCGCATGTCTGCATCGTGGGCGTCGGCGGCGTGGGTTCGTGGGTGGTCGAAGGGCTGGCCCGCTCCGGGGTCGGTGCCCTCACGCTCATCGACCTCGACGATGTCTGCCTGACCAATGTCAACCGCCAGCTGCCTGCGCTCGATGGCAACATCGGCCGGCCGAAGGTGGACGCGCTCGCCGAGCGCATCAAGCTCATCAACCCGGCTTGCGCGGTCACGACCGTGGGTGAATATTTCACGGCCAAGACAGCGGAGCTACTGCTGGCGAAAAGATTCGACTGGGTGGTGGACTGCATCGACCTGATGTCAAACAAGGCGCTGCTGATCGCCGAATGCACCAAGCGCGGCCAGCCGGTGGTCACGGTGGGCAGCGCCGGCGGCCGGCGCGACGCGACACGGATCAAGGTGGCGGACCTGGGCGACTCGCACGGGGACGAGCTGCTGCGGCAGGTGCGCAAGAAACTGCGGCGTGACCATGGTTTTGCGAAGGGCGAGGGCAATCACTATGGCATCCCGTGCGTGTCGACCCAGGAGCCACCGGTTTTCCCGTGGGCCGATGGCACGTGCTCGACCGAGCCGGAGCCCGGCTCGAACCTGAAGCTCGACTGCGCGACCGGCTTCGGCACGGCGTCGTTCATCACCGGCGCCTTCGGCTTTGCCGCAGCGGGCGAGGTTGTGCGCCGGATCGCGCTGGCTGGAGCGAAGGCCTAGGTGACCAGGGTCATTCCGGGCAAAACCAGGACATCAAGTTGGTTTGCAGCTAGGCGTCGGACTAAGCCCGGAATGACAACAACCAAGACGACCCGCGCCCAGCCCGGTTACAGGAAGAGCCGTGTAAAATTTTTCTCCACCAGTGCGGCGAGGGCCTCGAGCGGCAGGCCGCGGAGCTCGGCGAGGGCCTCGTAGGCGACGGCGATGTTGGCGGGGTGGTTGACCGGTGAGCCGTCGGCCGCCGGGGGGAGTGGGAAGCGGTTGCGGTCGTCGGGCGGCGGCTTGGTTGGCGCGTCAGTCTCGACCAGCAGCCGGTCCGCGGGGATGTTTTTGAAGTTGGCCAGCCGCGCCGCCAAGCGCGGCTGGAGCAGCTCGATGTTGAAGGAGAAATACGCGCCGAGTTTTACGAACTCCGGGATCATTTCCGCCGGGCCGCCGTAGCCATGGATAAGAAAACCGCGCGCGGGCCGCTGCGTCGCGCGCAACACATCGGCCAGTGCGCCGAAGGCCTGCACGCAGTGGATCGAGGCCGCGCGGTTCAGTTCCGCCGCGAGCCGGAGCTGCGCGGCGAGAACCTCGCTTTGCTCCTCCAGCGGCGCGATGCGCAGGCCGGCGAGGCGCGGGTCATCCGGCTTCACGCCATCGATGATCCAGCGGTCGAGTCCGATCTCGCCGACGCCGGCGGCCGGGTGGGCGAGCAGCTGCGTGCTGAGCTCGGCGTGCCAGTTTTTCGTGCGATTGCCGCAATCCCAGGGATGGATGCCAAAACTGGGGATGATCCAGCGGTATTCCTTCGCGAGGGCGGCGACGACCGGCCACTCCTCCTCATTGGTGCCGTTGACCACCGCGCCTTGCAAGCCGATGGAGGCGAGATCCCGGACGAGGGCGGCGCGGCGCGGCGTCAGCTGGTCGAAGTGGAAATGCTGGTGCGCGTCGTAGAGATTCACCGAAGTGACTCCACGGAATCAACCAACTCCCGCAAAGTCAAAACTCCGCGACCGGCTCAATTGATGAACATCGCCTCGTTGGTCTGAAAAAGGGCGTGAGCGAGCTTGGTCCATCCGTCCTCCGGCCCGCCATACTGGATGCTGCTCCCGACCGGGCGCTGGTCGGCGGCGTAGCGGCCCTTGGGATTGTTGGCGGCCTGGCGGACGCGGCGTTCCTCCTGGGCTTTTTCACGGGCGCTCTTGACCGCCGGCGGCTCGGGTATGTCGAGCGCCTTGCCCGTGGGATTGGCGCGGATGTAGCCGACGCCGAGCGCCACCTCCTTCTCCGAGGGCGGGCGCTGGAAGATGGCGAGGTAAAGCGAGGTGACGCGGTCGGCATCGGACTCCAGCGCGGCAAACTCGGGCCGGTGCGTGAGCTTGCGCGCGGTCTCGATGACGAGCGGGCTGTTCATCAGGAAGAGCGACTGCTGCGGCACGGTGGTGTCGTAGCGCTTGCCGGAGGGAGTGTCGGGGTTGGGGAAGTCGAACTGGGTGAGCAGCTCGGGCGGATTGCGACGGTCGATGTAGGTATAGAGCGAGCGGCGGGTGCCGAAGGAACTGTCGGCGGGCGTGATGGACTTGCCGCCGACGGTGCGGTCGAGTGTGCCGGCGATGGCGAGGAGCGAGTCGTAGAGTTCCTCGAAGTCGAGGCGGCGGAGGTTGGCGCGCCAGAGCAGCTTGTTCTCGGGGTCGAGGGCCACGGCGGCGGGGTTGGTGG
>JAYUGX010000088.1:0-10163 GCA_043738215.1 Lacunisphaera sp. | reverse complement strand
GCCAGCAGCTGCAGTCGCTGTTCTACATTTCCACCCCGCCGACGGTGTTTGCGCCGATCATCAAGAACCTCGGTGCCAGCGGTCTGGCCGCGCGCTACCTGCGCCAGGGCCACCAGTCGAAGGTCATCATCGAAAAACCCTTCGGCAAGGACCTCGCCAGCGCCCGGGCGCTCAACCACGAGCTGACCACCGAATTCGAGGAATCGCAGGTTTTCCGCATCGACCACTACCTCGGCAAGGAGACGGTGCAGGACCTCCTCGTGCAGCGCTTTGCCAACTCCATTTTCGAGCCGCTCTGGAACCGCAACTACATCGATCACGTGCAGATCACCGTGGCCGAGGAGGTGGGCGTCGGCTCCCGCGCCGGCTACTACGAGCAGAGCGGCTGCTTGCGCGACATGATCCAGAACCACGCCATGCAGCTCCTCGCGCTCACGGCGATGGAGCCGCCCGTGTCGTTCGATCCCGAGTCCATCCGCGACGAGAAGGTGAAACTGCTCAAGGCCATCCATCCGCTCCGGCTTTTGAGCGACACCCGGCCAAGCGACGTGGTTCGCGCCCAATACGCCGCCGGCATGTCCGGGGGCAAGGAGGTGCCCGGCTACCTCGCGGAGAAGGACATCGCACCGCAGTCGGCCACCGAGACCTACGCCGCGCTCCGCTTCAGCATCAGCAACTGGCGCTGGCAGGGCGTGCCGTTCTACCTGCGCTCCGGCAAGCGCCTGGCCCGCCGCGTCACCGAGATCGCGGTCCGCTTCAAGCCCGCCCCCGGCAACATCTTTGCCGAGTCCGACCGCTTCAACCTCGCGCCCAACACGCTTGCGTTCCAGATCCAGCCCGACGAGGGCCTGAGCCTCATCCTCAACGCCAAGGTGCCCGGCCTCGAGACGCGCACGCAGCCGGTGAAGATGAATTTCCGCTACGCCACCACCTTCGGCTCCAACACCCCGGAGGCCTACGAGCGCCTCGTGCTCGACGCCATGATCGGCGACGGCACGCTCTTCATCCGCGGCGACGAGACCGAGCGCTCCTGGCAGCTGATCACGCCCATCCTCGAGCACTGGGCGGCGCAGGGCCGCACCGGCATGGACACCTACGCCGCCGGCTCCTGGGGTCCGAAGTCGGCCGACGCGCTGCTGGCGGCCAACGGGCAGGTCTGGCGCGAACCATGAGTGCACCGCGCGTGCGCTGTGACTTGTGGCATGTGAAATGTGACAAGCCCGACGCTCTCAGCACACGTCACATGTCACACTTCACACTCTGATATGCCCAAGATTTTTGAAGCACTGCCCGGCATGGAGGTGCCCGTCGGCGGCATCTCGCGGAGCTTCGCGAAATTCTGGGCTGACACCGACGTGGCGGAGCAAAAGGCGATGCAGCTCAACCTCGTGCTGCACTTCGGCCTGGACACCACACCCCAGGATGCGCTCGTGCAGTTCTCGGTCGCCTCGCGCCTCGCCTCGCGTTACCCGTGCCGGGTCGTCGTGCTCTGCCCGGACGAGGACGAGAGCGGCCCGGTGGAGCTGCGGGCCAAGATTTACGGCGAGTGCTTTCTCGGCAAATCGAAGGATGACACGCGCTGCATCGAGTTTGTCGCACTGAGTTATCCGCCCGCGGCCAAGGCCCACCTGCAGGACCAGGTGTCGGTCTGCCTCTCGACCGACCTGCCGATGTATTTCTGGGCGCACCGCTTCACCTCGAGCAAGCGGATGAGCACTTATCTCTACCTCCTCACCCGGGCCCAGCGGGTGATGTTCGACAGCGCCATCGTCGCGCCCGACGCCCTCACGTTTGCCTGGCCCAACATCTCCGCCGTGCGCGACCTCGCCTACACCCGCACACTGCCGCTGCGCCAGAACCTCGGGCAGTTTCTAAGCCGCTATACGCCGCCGCTCATCATAGGGGGCTTGAAGCAGGTGACCATCCGCCACCGGGCGCAGCTGGCCGCCGAGGCGAGCTGCCTGCTCGGCTGGGTGCGCAAGGGCCTCGTCCGCGCCGGCGCCAGGCTTGACCAATCCATCGCCTTTGCGGTCACACCGGAGCAATGCCCCGGCTGCTTCTCGATGGAGTTTGCCTATGCGGATCCGAAGAAGCTTTTCCGCTGGTCGGCCGACCTCACCAAGGATCACGCCGAATTCACCGGCGACCTCGGCACGGGCCGCACCACGCAGACGGTCGGTGCGCATTTTCTCGCCCCGGAGATGGCCCTGTCCGAGGCGATGTTCTTCTAGTCGGTCTGTGCGCGGCGACCACCTCCCGAAGCCTCCGCCTGCCAATGCCCGATACCACCGCACTCCAGGATGCCGCCAGCCTGGCCGGCCCGCCCGGCAGCCCCGGGCCGCGGCGCGTCCGGCCGATCTACCGCGTGTTCGTGAGCTCCACCTGGCTCGACCTGCAGCCGGAGCGCCGCGCACTGATGGAGGCGCTGAACCGGATGGAGGAGATGCGTTTCGTCGGCATGGAGTTTTTCGGCAACCGGCCGGACGACACGCACGACGCCTCGATCGACCAGGTGGACCTGTGCGAGGTTTTCATCGGCATCATCGGTTTTCGTTACGGCTCGGGCATCACCGAGGCCGAATACCGCCGGGCCCGCGCCCTCGGCCTGCCCTGCTTTGTCTATTTCAAGCGCGAGGACACGGCGCGGCCGGAGCTGACCGACAACGACACCGGCCTCGCCGCCAAACTCGCGATGTTCAAGCAAGAGCTGCTGCGTGGCCACACGGTGAAGGAGTTTGCCCGCCCGGAGGAACTCGCAGCCAACGCGACGGCGGACCTGCACAACTGGGTCGCCGCGCGCTGGATCTCGCTCGAACGCGAGCCGGCTGCCGCCCGGCCGCGCCCGGCCGTCGCGGATGCCGACCGCACCAACATCCTCCGGCTGCTCGAGCGCATCGAGCAGGACTGGATCAAGGGCGTACTCGAAGCCTCGCTGCACCACCGGGCCTGGCTCGAACTTGGGCTCGACTGGCGGGAGGACGCGGTCGAGCACCCGTGGGATCGCATCGTGGTCGCGCCCGACCGCCCGATCAAGACGCTGAGCGCGGAAGACAGCATCACGGGGGTGTTCGACGCGGCGCAGCACACCCTGCTGGTCCTCGGCGAGCCGGGCGCGGGCAAGACCACGACGGTCCTCGAGCTGGCGCGCGAGCTCATCGCGCGTGCGCGCGAGTCGGCGCAGGAACCCGCGCCGGTGGTGCTGGCGCTCTCCACCTGGCGAGGCCAGCAGCGGGACCTGACTGACTGGCTCATCACCGAGCTCGGCCTGCGCTACCAGGTGCCCAAGCGGGTGGCGCGCGCGTGGCTGGAGGAATGCCGGCTCGTGCTCATTCTCGACGGCCTCGACGAGGTGGTGGCGGACCGCCGCGCGGCGTGCGTCGAGGCAATCAATGCGTTTGAGCAGGCGCATCACCCGCCGGGACTGGCGGTCACCTGCCGGGTGGCGGAATACGACGCGCTGGCCGTCAAGCTGCGGCTGCGCTCCGCGATCTGCCTGCAGCCGCTCACCGCGGGGCAAATCGAGCACTACTTCAAGGCGGCGGGCACCGGCCTCGACCACCTGCGGCTGGCCCTGCGGGACGATGCCGGGCTGCGCGAGCTCGCGCGCAGTCCACTCATGCTGAGCGTGATGACGATGGCGTGGCGCGACGCGCCGGCCATCCCGGTCAAGGAGCAGGGCGGCGACACGATCGAGGAGCGACGGCGGCAACTGTTCGACGCCTACGTGCAGGCGACAATGAAGCGCCGCGGCAAGGCCTCCGGCGGGTATTCCGCGGAGCTGACGATCAAGTGGCTGACGTGGCTGGCGCGCCGGATGAAGGAGAACGGACACACGCTGTTTGCCTTGGAGCAGTTGCAGCCGGGCTGGCTCGACGGGACGTGGCGCCAGCTGGGCTATTTCCTCGCGTCGCGTCTCATGGGGGCCGCCGGCCTCGTGCTGCCGTTTCTGTTTCTCAAGCTGCAGGGTGATACCAAGGCGCTGGTGGCGGGGCTGAGCCTGGTCACCGGGAGCTACATCGGCATCATTGACTTCGCCCTTGCCCGGCACGGCTGGGGCGGAAGCCGGCGCGCCGCGCTGCGCCTGTGGACGCTGCTCGCGGGATTGGTTGTGCTGAGTCTTGCCTGGTTGGGTCTGAGTCCCGACGGGGAGTCCGCCGGGATTGGGACCATCTACCTGCTCATGACCGTACTGGCGTTTTGCGCTCCGCTCGACGTCCGGGCATTGGACATCAAGCCGACCGGAAGCATGCAGTGGTCATGGCGCCTGGCGCTCGCTCGCGGACTGAGTGGATTGGTGGCCATGAACCTGATTGTGACGGTGGGATTTGCCATAAACCTTGCCGGTCGGGGCTGGGCCAGGGGAATGGAGCAGATCGGCCTGCCCTATTTTGTGGGACTGGCGCTGGCGGCTGTGCCCGTCGGACTGGTCTGGGACAAGTTGCGTCCGCCGCCCACCGTCCAAAACGTGGCCGGGGCGATCACACTGGCCATGATCGGCGGGCAGATTGGGGGATCAGGCTTTTTCGGCGCCGCCACCAGCTGGAGCTGGGAGTTCATGCTGGTTGAGATCGTGCCGGCGACCCTGCTCGGGGTTTTCGGCGGGTTTGGCTCGACGATGATCGACCCGGCGCGACCGCAGCAAGCGGGGGCCTGGTTCTGGCTGCGCGTGCCGGTGCTGGCGTTTTTCGTCGTGGGCCTAGTCATGATCGTGCCGGGCCTGGTGCTGCTGCCCACCATGTGGGACCAATTGCAGGCCGGAGGCTGGACCCGCTTTGCCGGGGCGCTGGGTGGGTTCGGAGCCGCTTGCGGGTTGGTGGCTTTCCTGCGTTTTGGCGGATTCAACGGCGCGCAGCATTACTTCCTGCGGTGGCAACTGGCGCGCCGTGGCGATCTGCCGCCGCGGCCGGAATCATTCTTCAACCACGCGGCGCAACTGGCGTTGATGCAAAAGGTGGGGCTGGGCTATCGTTTCGTGCACGCGCTTCTGCTCCAGCACCTGGCGGCGTCGCGGGGCGGAGCCGGGGAGGAGGCCGAGGCGGGCCGCGCGCCGGCCGCGCGCAGCACGGAGGAAGTTTCCCGCCGGCCGCGGGCTTGGCTGGGGCTGCGCCTGGGAGCGCTGCTGGGTTTGACGACCGGCCTGGGCCTGTTCGGGTGGATCGGAGCGGCCACTTTTGCGCTGAGCCGCCTTGGCGATAAGAGCGGGCCGTGGGAGGCGACGCCGGCGCTCCTCGGCGCGCTCATGCTGGCGGTGGCGCTGGCCATCCCCGTCTTGCTCCTGGTCGGGCGGTGGCTGTGGGACTGCTCTTGGCGCTGGCTGGGCGGGGGGTATCTCGGGCTGGCCCTGGCCTTGGTCTGGCTCGCGGCCGACGATCCGGTGATTCGCCGTCCAAGCACACCGGAAACCATTGCCCCGGCGTTTCCCGGGGCAGAGAAAAGCCATGCCGTGCTGCAGCGCTACGATTACGGCCAGCCCGCGGCAAAAAACTTCAGATGGAAGGGCTTCAACTTCAGCCAAGGGCCGGAGCAAGGGCCGATCTGGCGGAACTTTCTGCTTACACACCGGGCCGAGATCGAGGCCAACTGGGCCAAACTGGCCCCGGTGCGGGACTGGATGGACGAGTTGAACGCTTTCGAGCGCATCGGCGACCTGAACGAAAATCTGCTGGACCTGACGATGATCTGGTATCCCGTGCGGCTGGCCTACGCGCAGAACGCCATGGCCATAGCGAGCCTCCGGGCCATCGATGGGCAGGGAGACGCGGCTTTGGCCGGATTGCTGCCGCTGCTTGAGGTTGGCGGCAAGCTGGAGATTTCAGCCCGTGCGCGCTATCACTTTGCGGCGGCGCGGGAGATGCAAAGGTCGGCCATCTTGGCTGCGGGATTTGTGCTCGATACCACGCCGGTCTCCGCTGCGACCCGGATGCGTTTTGCCGCGGCGCTCTCCGGCCCGGGGGGCGGCCCGGCCGGGGCACGGCGGATTCATGCCCTCAGCTATGGGGTCGTTTGCGCGGCCTCCACCTCCTTTGGCCGGGCGGTCACGGCGTGGGTGGACCCCGTGGCCGACATCCTGCGCTGGCCGCTCGCCCTGGCGGGCCCGTTTGTTTTCAACCGTCGCGCCACGATCAACCGCTGGGGTGACCTGATGGTCGACCTGCAGGAATTCGCCGCCCGGCGCGAGATCGAGAAAGTTGACCAGCGCGTGGCGAAGTTCATGGCCGAGGAACGCCGTCCGCACTTCAAGAGCGTCGGAAGTGCTTGGTTCAGTCGGGAGGCCTATCTTGAGCTGCGCCTGGTGGACACCTCGCGGACCGTAAAAGGCTACTGGGCTACCGAGGACCTGCGCACGGTGCTGCTGGCGCGCTTGGGGCCGCCGTGAGTTTTTCCGTGCCCATCCGGGTAATCCGTGGTTAAAGTTTATCCACATGCCCTGGCTTTGGCTCATCATCGCGGGTCTGCTCGAAATCGCCTGGGCAGTCGGGCTGAAATACGCCGTCGGCTTCACCCGGCTCTGGCCCAGCGTCGTCACCGTGCTGCTGATGCTCGCCAGTTTCTGGTGCCTGGCGCAGGCGATCAAGGGACTGCCGCTCGGCATGAGCTATGCCATCTGGACCGGCATCGGTGCCGTCGGCACCGCCATCGCCGGCATAGTGGGATTGAAGCTGGCGACCAAGAGCTGATTTTCCGCGGATTACGCAGATAAACGCGGATAGGGATTGAGCAATTTATCCGTGCCATCCGCATCATCCGCGGTAGTCTACTGGCATGAAGAAGACTAAACTGCGCGTCACCGGTCTCGGCGGGATTTTCTTCAAGGCGAAGAACACGAAGAAACTGGCCGCCTGGTATAAGAAACATCTCGGCCTGCCCATCAACGACCAGTGGTTCGGCTGGTCGTTCGAATGGCGCGAGCGCAAGAACCCAAAGAAGAAGGGCATGACCATCTGGAGCGTCATGGATTCCGATACGAAATACTTTGGGGCCGGCAGGCAGGGCCACATGGTCAACTACCGCGTGGCGAATCTGAAGAAGGTGCTCGCCGTATTGAAAAAGGAGCGCGTGTGGATCGACCCGAAGGGCATTGAGAAGTCCGAATACGGCCAGTTCGCCTGGATCAAGGACGGCGAGGGCAACCGGATCGAACTCTGGCAGCCGCCGAAGGGGATGTGAGTGCAGGGCGGCGACCGGGCCGTGTGTGGGATTGACCGCAGGAAGGAATGGGGATTTGCCTTTTGGCATGAAACCGACGGCTAAGCACAGGTCTCCCGATTACGGGCAGGGCGAGTCACCCGCCTTGCTGGTGCGGGAAAACGGCGTGGCCGCCTACCTCGTTGAGGCCAAGTCCTACGAGGCGATGCAGAAGCGGCTGCGCCTGCTCGAGGGCTTGGCCTGCGGGGAGAAAGCGGTGGCCGAGGGCAGGGTGGTGTCACATTCACGGGCCAAGAAGCGACTGGCCCGATGGCTGAAATAATCTGGAGCGAGCCGGCGCTCGCCGATCTCGAGGCGATCGCGGCCTATAAATGACAGTTAGCACCGCGTAGCTCTTCTGCCTTTGCTGAGGACCGGCCTTCGCCGAGGCTACGGCACGGGAGATGCTCATCCTTGGATTTTCAGGACGGCGTAGGATTTTTTCCCTTTTCTGAGCAGCAAGTATTTCCCAAACAGCAGGTCGTTCGCGGTGACGTTGCGCTTGAGGCTGGCGCGGGTGTTGTTGAGGTAGATGCCGCCGGCCTCGAGGTCCTTGCGCGCCGCGCCCTTCGAAGTGGCGAGGCCGGACTGGACGACGAGGTCCGCGATGGCCGCGCCGTCGCCGTCGAGCTGTGCCTTCGGGAGGTCCTTGGTCGGGACTTCACCAACCACGTCGTTGAAAATCTGCTCGCTGACGCCGTCGAGCGATCCGCCGAAGAGAATCTCGCTGGCCTTGAGCGCGGCATCGAGGGCCTCGGCGCCGTGGACCAGCGTGGTCATCTCCTTGGCGAGAGCCTTCTGCGCGGCGCGGGCGCCGGGCTCGGCCTTCAGCTTCGTTTCGAGGGCGGTGATTTGCTTCTGTGAGAGGAAGGTGAGCGTCTTGAGCAGCTTGATGACATCCGCGTCGTCGCTGTTCACGAAGAACTGGTAGAAGCGGTAGGGGCTGGTCTTCTTCGGGTCGAGCCACACGGTGCCGTCGGCGGTCTTGCCGTATTTCGAACCGTCGGACTTGGTCAGGAGCGGGAAGACGAGGCCCCAGACGGTCGCGCCGAGTTTCTTGCGGGTGAGTTCGGTGCCGACGGTGATGTTGCCCCACTGGTCGGTGGCGCCGACCTGCAGCTCGCAGTTGAAGGTCTTCTTCAGGTGGCAGAAATCGAAACCCTGCAGCAGCATGTAGGTGAACTCCGTGAAGCTGATGCCGCCGCTGCGCTCGTTCATGCGCGACTTGACGGAATCCTTCGCGACCATGGAGTTGACGGTGATGTGCTTGCCGGTGTCGCGGAGGAACTCGAGGAAGGTGAGGGCGCCGGTCCAGTCGTAGTTGTTGACGACGCGAGCGGGGTTCTGCACGCCCTCAAAATCGAGGAAGCGGGCGAGCTGGGGCTTGATGCAGGCGAGGTTGTGCTCGAGCTGGTCGGGCGTGAGCAGGTTGCGCTCGTCGGACTTGCCGGAGGGGTCGCCGACCATGCCGGTGGCGCCGCCGGCGAGGGCGATGGGGAAGTGACCGTGCTGCTGGAAGCGGCGCAGGGCGAACAGCGGGACGAGGTTGCCGACATGGAGCGAGTCGGCGGTGGGGTCGAAGCCGCAATAAAGCGTGAGGGGGCCCTCGGCGAGGCGCTTGGCCAGCGCGTCGCGGTCAGTGCAATCGGCGTAAAGGCCGCGCCATTCGAGCTCGTCGAGGATCGTCATGGAGTTGCGGTGGTTATTGGCGGCGGCGGCGGGGGTGGCAAGGTGAGATTTGTGGAGGGCGCGCGTCCCAACGCGCTGCGGTCCGTAAAGACGCGGACCCTCCAGTTGGCCTAATGACTGACGAAGCCAATATAGTAACTCCCCTGATACCGGTACAAAATGGATTGCCGCGCGAAGGCGGGAGGTTCTACTTATTGACTCCCACGCGACGGGATGCCGTCACCGCCTCCCGAATCCCAACCCATTCCTCCCATGCCTCTCGCCGCCGGCACCAAAGCCCCCGATTTCACCCTCAAGACGAAAACCGCCGACGGCCCGAAGGACGTCAAGCTGAGTGACAATTTCGGCAAGCAGCAGACCGTGCTGCTGTTCTTCCCCGCTGCTTTCACCGGCGTCTGCACGCAGGAGATGTGCGATCAGACTGCCGGACTCGGCGAATACGAGAAGCTCGGCGCGAGCGTGCTCGCCATCAGCGTGGACAGCCCGTTCGCCCAGGAGGCCTGGGCCAAGGCCAATAACATCAAGGTCACAATGCTCTCCGACCTGAACAAGACCGTCACGCGGGCCTACGGGGTTGTGCTGCCCAATCTCGCCGGGATGTATGAAACCTCGCAGCGCGCTGCGTTCGTCATCGGCAAGGACGGCGTCATCAAATACGCCGAGCAAACCCCCACGCCGAAGGACCTGCCCAACTTCACCGCGGTCAAGGCCGCCCTCGCGAAATGAATCTTATGTAGGAGCCTGCTTGCAGGCGAAAATCAAGTAATCGCCTGCAAGCAGGCTTCTACAATTCCGCACTCCGCAATTCATGTCTCTCCCGAACCCCTTCAACACCCTCCAGGCCTTCGACGGCGGCAAGAAGTTTTACTCGCTGCCCGAGCTGGCGAAGCAGTTTCCCGCGGTCGCCCGCCTGCCGGTCAGCATCCGGCTCGTCCTCGAGGCCGTGCTGCGCAACTGCGACGGCAAGCGCGTGCTGGAGTCCAACATCCGCGAACTGGCCAATTGGAAGCCCACCGAGGCCCGCACCGCGGAGATCCCCTTCGTCGTTGCGCGCATCGTGCTGCAGGATTTCACCGGCGTGCCGCTGCTCGTGGACCTGGCAGCCATGCGCGCCGCCGCCGCCAAGCTGGGCAAGAATCCGAAGATCATCGAGCCGCTCGTGCCGGTGGACCTTGTGGTGGACCACTCCGTGCAGGTGGATTTTTCGGGCAATGCCGAGGCGCTGGCGAAGAACCTCGACCTCGAGTTCAAGCGCAACCGCGAGCGCTATCAGTTTTTGAAGTGGGGCA